>JBBRDJ010000038.1:0-28975 GCA_038203945.1 Gemmatimonadales bacterium | reverse complement strand
TACAACCGCTCGCGCAAAAACTGCGGCGTGAATCCATCGAGGTAGCCGGCCAGAATCGTGAACCAGTTGGTGAGCATCAACAAGCCCACGATGATCAGCAGCACTCCGGAGATCTTGTTGACCAGGCCCATGTGCTTGCGGAACCGCTGAAACGCCGCGAGAAATCGCTCCATTGCAATCGCGCTCAGCAGGAACGGAATCGCCAAGCCAAGTGAGTACGTGGCCAGCAAGGCGACGCCGCGCGACAGTTCACCGGTGGTGCCGGCGTAGGTGAGGATTGCGCCCAGGATGGGACCCAGACACGGCGTCCACCCGGCCCCGAAGGCGATGCCCACAACCACGGTGCCCAGATAGCCCAGTGGCTTGTCGGACAGATGCACCCGCGTGTCTTTGGCCATCGCGCCGATGTTGAGCACGCCGAGCATGTACAACCCGAACACGATCACCAGCGCGCCGCCAATGCGCGTGATCCAGTCGCGATAACCGAGCAGCAGATTGCCGAGTGCCGTGGCGCTCGCGCCGAGCGCCACAAAGATCAGGGTGAATCCGAAAATGAACAGCAGCGCGTGCACCAGCGTCGTGCGGCGCGAGCGCGTGACGTCTTCAAACCCCATGCCCGTGATGAAGGTGATGTAACTCGGGATGAGCGGCAGCACGCACGGCGACAAAAAGCTCAGCAGTCCTGCAGTGAATGCGATGGCCAGACCAACAGTGGGTTCCATAATCTCCGGTAGCCTAGCGCGAGCGGTCGCGGTCGTGTGGTGGCCGCGCACTTGCAGGCGATGGACGCACGCTGCGCTCGCCGCGACGACACGCCGCGCACACGCCCTGAATCACCAACCGGTGTTGCTGACGCGCGAAGTCGTGCGCTTCGGCGATAATGGTCGTCATGCGCTCGAGCCGTTCATCTCGGAACTCCTGCACCGCGCCGCACATCGTGCACAGCAAGTGCTCGTGGTGCGGCACATCGCGCGCCGCTTCAAACCGTCGAAAGCCTTCACCAAAGTCACGTTCCACCACCAGTCCGCTGCGCACCAGCAAGTCGAGCGTGCGATACACCGTGGCTGTTCCCGCCTTTTCGCCACGTTCGGCGAGTACGTGTGTGACTTCTTCGGCGGAGAGATGTTCGGCGGAGCCGATGATGACTTCCGCAATGACCAATCGCTGTCCGGTGACGGGCAGGTTGTGCTCACGCAGGTACGCACGAAACGCGTCGCGTCCCTGTTGCGCCGTGTGCGCGGTGCCCACCGCCGGCGCGGCGCTCATTGCAGCGGCGTGTCGAGGCGTGGCGCGTCGGGCTCGGTGTCATCGGGCGCGTCCATCGCATTGTTGGCGTGCACGGTCATCCCGTCCGCAACCGCATCATCGCCATGTACCAGCGCGTCGTCCGCGACATCATCACCGTCTTCCCCGACCTCACGCTCCGGCACGTCGCGCCCCAGCGCCGCCGGCAGCTCGATGCGCAGTACATGCGCCAACGACGCCGCATCGTAGCGCACCGGATCGTCCAGATCACCGCTGCGACGCTGGACGCCGCGCACCACCGTCTCTACCGTGATCAGCGGTGCATCGGCCTCGGCCACGCACTCAAACTCCCAGCGCCCGCGGTCGGGGCCTTTGACCACCAAGCGGTAGCGCGCCGTGTACACCGTGTGACGAATGGCCTCGCTGCGGGCGCTGTCGTTGGGCCACACGGCGATCACCGCCACACCCGTCTCGTACACGCCCTGACGAAGTGCCGTGAACGAATGCAGTTCGTCGAGGCGTTCGATTGAGACGTCGGCGACAATGGCGCGCAAAAAGCGTTCTGACGACTCCGTCACGGGTCGGCGGTTGAGCGAAGTCACAGTCGGGGCCGTCACCGAGTCCCTGCCGTCGTGGTCAATGTCCGGGCCAGTGGGGCACGTATCGCGCCGAAGAGCATGAGCACAGGTTTGAGGAGCAAAGTCATACCCGCAAGATCGCCACCCCGCCCCCGAGCGTACAAGGCGAACCGTAAGGCTTGCTTTAGTTCAGTGCTGAGATATATACTGCGGCTGATTGCTTTTTCCAAGCTGTCGAATGACTTTTTACACTATTCCGGAGGATCGCATGTCGTTGCTTCGTCTCGGTACCGTAGTCGCGCTGCCCGCCCTTCTGATGGCGGCGTCCCCGTTTGATGCCTCGTCGGACAGCACGTCGGCCAGCACGTCAAACAGCATAGCAAACAGCATAGCAAACAGCATAGCAAACAACATTTCCAACAGCACCTCGCTCAACCCGCGCCCGCACACGGTGGACAAGGCGCACAGCCAGATCAACTTCATCGCCGAATCGCGCCTCATTGACGCACGCGGTCATTTCGGCACGTGGGACGCCCGGATCAATCTCGACCCGGCCAACCTCGCAGCCTCGTCGGTCACGATCACGATCGACGCCTCGAGCATTGACACACGTGTTGATCGTCGTGACGCGCACCTCAAGGGCGCTGACTTCTTTGACGTCGAAAAACATCCCACGATCACGTTCGTCAGCACGGCGGTTCGCCCGAAGACGGACGGTCAGCTGGAGATTGAAGGTGACCTGACCGTGCGTGGCACCACCAAGCGGATTGTGCTGCCTGCGTCCATGGTGTTTTACGAAGAAGGCACCGGCCGCTTTCGCGGTGAGTTTGTGCTCAAGCGCAAGGAATACGGCATTGCGTACGACTCACGCGTGAATCCGATCAAGGACGACGTCACCGTGCAGTGGGACTTTGCGGTGAACGATCCGGCAGCAGCCAAGTAAACGGAACATTCAATCGTAGTGTGCAATCCTTACCGCGCACGCTATTGCGAATCAGTCATCCATCGGTTGGCATCTGACGGTACAGGCTCTTGTCACGCGATTTATTGCGCGGCCAGCGCCTGCGCTGCCTGCGCCAGTACCTTTGCCGGCTGCACGAACGACATGCGAAAATGTCCGCGCCCGGCGTCGCCAAACGCGAGCCCTGGGGTGACCACCACATTGTGCCGGTCCATGCAGTGTTCCACCCAGCCCCAGTCGTCGTAGCCCTCGGGAATATCGAGCCAGAGATACATCGCGGCCTTGGGAGACGACACATCCCATCCTGAAGCGCGGAAGCTGTTCACCAATGCATCTCGGCGTGATTGGTACTCCGCCACAATCGGCGGCACGACGCTGCGATAGTTGTTGAACGCAGCTGCCGCCGCATGTTGTGGCAGCGTAGCGGCACCGTACCCCACGTTGCTGCGGTAGGCATCGAGCGCATCGATGACTTGCCGATTGCCCACGACAAAGCCCACTCGAAAGCCGGCCATGTTGAACGTCTTGGATGCGGAATGCAACTCCACCGCGACGTCCGTTGCGCCAGCCACCTGCAACACACTCGGCGGGCGGTAGCCGTCAAACGCGAGCTCCGCATACGCCAGATCGCTCACCAGCACGATACCGTGCGATCGTGCGAACTCCACCAGGCGCGTCATTTCGGCGAGATCAATCGTACTCGTGGTAGGATTACACGGGTAGTTCGCGATGAGAATGCGCGCCCGCGCCAGCAGCGCCGGATCGATGGCGTCAAAGTTGAGCGTGCCCTGCTCGGTGAACGGCACCATCACCGGTTCCGCCAACGCGAGCTGCGTGGCGCGCACATAGACCGGGTAGTAGATCTCCGGCACCAGCACCACATCACCAGGCTCGCAAATGGCGAGCACGATTTCCGCCAACCCTTCCTTGCTGCCTGCCACAGCCATGAAATCGCGATCGGGCTCGGTGTGCACATCGAAACGATCGGCGAGGTAGCTGGCCGCAGCGCGCAAAAACTCCGGGTGTCCGCGGAACGGTGGATACCCGTTGAGATCGTGGCGCGTGGTGGCCACACGGATGGCCTCCATCACACACTCCGGAACAGGCTGATCGGGGCTACCAATCCCTAAATCAAGCAGTGTTCGACCGGCATCGCGATGCGCACGTTTCCGTGCGTCGAGTTCCCAGAACACATACTTCGGAATACTGCGGATAACACGCGTAGACTGCACGCGCAGGCTCGGGGCGGCATTGGGCATCGCTAAAACTAGCGACGCCCAGCCAATGCATCACTATGGTGTGGGAAATCTGAGCAGCGCGCCAATTCCGCCCCCTTCTGCGTCGAGCGTGCGGGCCGCGTCCCCGTCTACCTGCTCCACCAACCCGCCCTGCATGAGCGTCCCGGAGACCACTCGCTCCACTTCGGCGGGGTGCGTGGCCCAGGCGGTTCGGGTGAGCAGCAGCTCCTCAACCGCGCCCAGTTCGATGGCCGAACGCGTGCGCTCCAGTCCCACCGTCGCGCGTGCGTTCTTGGTCGCGTGCGCACGCTCCACCAACTCGGACACCAACCGCTGTTCGCGTGCATGACGCAGTCGAGTGGCGCCCTCAACAACACCATCCCGAAGGTCGGCGATGGTGGCTTTGCTGCTCATGCCCGGATGCACCAGTGTGCGTTGGGCAACGGTTCGCGGCAACGCTTCCATCACTCGTGGCACCACATCTTTGGCACCACCCAACACAACCCAACCACCGTTGCCCGCGTGTTGCACCACGCAATCGACCGTGTCGGAGATCAGACGATGAAGTTGCGCATCGTGGACGCGCTGCAGATCGTCGGAGGCCGAACTGCCGCGGCCATTGTGGTGCCCTGCGGCGTCGCCATTGCCGCGACTTCGACTGGGTGACGCAACTTGTCCCTGATCTCCCACAATGAGGGTCTCCAGTCGGCTGAGCGTTCCCGCATTCCATTTGTACAGTCGCGCCTCGCGACTGCCACTGACCACGGCGATCACCGGACGCTCGTGCTCAAGAGCGCGAACGTACGGCGCCACGCGTGCGCCACGCGACCAGAACGCGATGGTGGGCATGGGTGTGGATACCGACTCCGCAAAACGCACCTGGTCCGGCGTAACGAAGGCCACGAAGCCGGGCGACCCGATGGCACCGTCAAACCGCGACAGCGCCTGCTCCATACGCGTCGCACACACCAAAAACGCCTCCCGCTCCACCGGAGGCACGCCGGTGCGCGCGGCGTCGAGCGCGTTCTGCACTTCGATGCGCCAGCTGGTGCGCATGGCCGGATCGGTGACCCGGCCATCGATGTATACGGAGAGAGTAAGCATGTCGTGCGATTCGCGCACGAGGTTCACGAGGGCATCTGTGCCGAGCATGCAGGCTCCTGATTGTGGAAGGAGCGTTCCCGTACCCCGTGGGGCTTGAGAGGTGCCGCGAAGCGGTCGTGCCGAACGGGCCCGCGGCGCCCTGCCGATAGCCTCAGATCAGAGCAGCGCGACCGGATCCCGATCCACAATCAGGCGCACTGCCGGATCTTTGGCCGCCGGCGCGCGCTCGGCGACAAATCGCACCAGCTGTGTCAGTAGCGAGCTGCGCGGCGTGCGCAAAAAGAAGTGCCAACGCCACCGCTCCTTGATGCGATGAATGGGACACGGAGCGGGCCCCACCACTTCGACATTTTTGATGCCTTTTTTCCTGAGCAGCGCCCGCGTCCAGTCGGCCGTGGCCACGGCGCGTTCGGACGTGATGCCTTCATCGCGTCCACTAATGATCACATTTGCCAAACGCACAAACGGTGGATAGGCCGGCGAGCGTCGCGCAGCCAGTTCGTGTTCCACAAACGTGTGCACATCGTGCGTGACCGCGCACTGCACGGCGTGATGCATGGGTCGGCGTGTCTGCACCAGTACTTCGCCCGCCTTGCTGCCCCGCCCCGCCCGACCGGCCACCTGGCTGAGCAGCTGAAAGGTGCGTTCGGCGGCGCGAAAATCAGGCAGATGCAACCCGACATCGGCATCGATGACACCAACCAGTGTGACATCGGGAAAGTCGAGGCCTTTGGCGATCATTTGCGTGCCCAGCAGAATATCGACTTCGCGTCTCCCCACCCGGTCGAGGATATTGGCGTGGGCCCATTTTCCGGTGGTGGTGTCGACATCCATGCGTGCCAGTCGCGCATCGGGAAACTGTTCGGACACCACGCGCTCCACCTGCTGCGTGCCCAGCCCGCGCCGCGACATGGCACGTCCGCCACACGCACCACACTGCGTGTGCACCGGTGCACGATGCTGACAGTAGTGACACACAAGTGACTCGGGCACGCGATGATACGTGAGTGCGATGGAGCAGTTCGGACACGTTGTGACATCACCGCAGTCCCGACATTCCAGAAAGGACGAAAAGCCGCGCCGGTTGAGCAGCAACACCGATTGCTCACCGCGTTCCAGTCGATCACCGATCGCGGTCACGAGCTGTGGCGACAATACACCGAGCGATTCATCAAACGGTGCGTTGGGCGCTCGATTGGCCACGCCCTCGCGCATGACGTCGCGCAAATCCACCACACGCACCGTGGGCAACGAGGCACCGGTGGCGCGGAGCGGCAAGCTCAGACGCGCAATCTGTTTGCGCGCCGCGCGCTCCCACGTTTCGAGCGATGGTGTGGCGCTGCCGAGTACCACTACCGCGCCTTCCGCTCGCCCACGCACGATGGCCGCTTCGCGTGCGTGATAGCGCGGCGTTTCGGATTGCTTGTAGCTGGCATCGTGCTCTTCGTCGACAATGATCACACCCACGTTTGTAAGTGGTGCAAAGAGCGCCGAGCGCGCACCCACGGCAATGCGTCGAGTACCATCCCGTAACGCTTGCCACGCATCGGTGCGCTCACCATCACTGAGCGCGGAATGCAGCACGGCCACATTGTCACCAAACGCTCCGCGAAAGCGATCGACCGCTTGTGGTGTGAGCGCGATTTCGGGCACGAGCACAATGGCTGAACGGCCCTGCTCGAGCACCACACGTCGCAGCACTTCAATGTACACCAGCGTTTTACCGCTGCCGGTAATGCCGTGCAACAGGAAGGTGGCACCGGGCTCGCCAGCGAGGATCGCTTCAACGGCTGCATTCTGTGCGTCCGTGGGAGTGGCTGGTGGCTCCACGTGTGCACGCGCGGCAAACGGATCCCGCATGAGCGCAGCACGCTCTATCTGCACCAATCCCTTTTTGACCAGTGCTTGCAGCACAGCGTTGGTGCAGTTGGCCTGCTGCAGCAGCGACGAGACATCCGCTTCTCCGCCGCGCGCTTCGAGCAGTTCGAACAGAGCACGTTGCTTTGGTGCCCGCGCAAAGGTGGCTTCGCGTGTGAGCAGCGAATCAAGTGCGTCGGCGTTGACAACGCGCACGTGCTTTACGGTGCGCGGTGCAGGACTGGGTGCGGTGGCACTGGTAAGCGCGGTGGGCAACATCGCGCGGAGTGTCAGCCCGATGGGCGCGGCATAATAATCAGCAACCCATTGGGCGGTGTGCATGAGCGGCGCGGGTATGGCGGGTAACTCATCGGGCACGCTCAACAGCTCTTTGAGCGTCACGCCATCGGGCGGCGGCACATGTGCGCGCACTACGCCAACGGTGCGTCCCGTGCGAAACGGTACCACCACACGTTGTCCGATTGCCGGCATCGCCAGGCCATCGGGCACACGATAGGTGAAGGTGCGAAAGAGTGGCACCGGAAGTGCCACATCGACGCATCGCACAGGAGAAGAAATACGACGCTCAGGTACGTTTGGAGACACCGAGTCCGGGCGCATCGTTCATCACGATGGTACCCGTCTGTCCCGGCGTATCGATAGCGGGGCCGGCAAACGGATCGTCAGCCAGCAACGCGGCGCCGTCCAGATCCACGTAGTCGAGTAGCGGTGCAAAGTGCGCGGCCGACGCGATACCGAGCGTGGTTTCAATCATGCAGCCGCACATGACCTGCATGTCGTGCGCTCGGGCCGTCGCAATCATGCGATGTGCTTCCCGTAGTGAGCCACACTTCATGAGCTTGAGATTGATACCGTCCACCGCGCCCGCCAACTTCGGGATGTCGCTGGCCACGAGGCAACTCTCGTCGGCAAAGAGTGGCATGGGCGAGCGCTCGCGTACAAAGCGCAAACCATTTATGTCATGCGGAGGCAGCGGCTGCTCCAGCATCTCCACACCATGCTGCACCAGCGTGTCGAGCATGGCGAGGGTGCCCTTCACGGTCCACGCGGCGTTGGCATCGACACGGAGCACGGCGTTGGGTGCTTCTTCGCGTACAATGCGCAGTATGTCACGATCACGAGGGCTGCCCAGTTTGACTTTGAGCACTGGATACTGCGCCGCATCACGCACGCGCGCACGCAACGTTTCGTCATCGGGCGCAATGGCAATTGTAAACGACGACGTTGGCGCGCTCGCTGGTGAGAGGCCCCACAACTTCCAGAGCGGCACGCCGAGTCGTTTGCCGAGCAGGTCGTGCAGTGCCGCGCTCACCGCAGTCTTGGCCGCCGCGTTCCAGCGCAGGGCGCCGTCGAGTTCACGCTCAATGGCGTCTATTGACCAACCGTCGGCACGCGCCAGAATCGGTTGAAAGCGTTCCAGTGCCGCCACCACGCTGGCGCTGTTCTCGCCGTAAAAGCGACTCGGTGCGGCTTCGCCCCACCCTTCCAATCCGCTGTCATCGCGCAGTCGCACCCACACCACCGACCAGGTAGCCGTGCCACCGCGTGCGATGATAAATGGATGCTTGGTGTGGACCTGCAGGACTTCGTATTCGAGCTGCATGCGCGACCAGGTCTCAGAAGGGAGTAATGCCACCAGCGCGCGCAGCCCGTGCGGCGCGCACGTCGGCAGACGTGCCGGTTGACGTCAGAAAATGATTGAGTGCGTCGGCCAGTTCAAAACCACGATCATAACGTTCCGACGGCGACTTGAGCAGACATCGCATCACGATCGCCGACAGTTCCGACGGCACATCAGGGTGCGACTGATCGGGCGCCACGGGCTGCTCGTGCACATGCTTGTAACCCACGGCGTAGGAATCGGCGCCATCAAACGGTGGATGGCCAGTGAGCATCTCGTACAGCAACAGCCCCACGGCATACAGATCGCTGCGTCCATCCACCAGCTTGCCCATCGCCTGTTCGGGCGACATGTAGTGCGGCGTACCCATGGCGCGTCCGGTGGCAGTGAGCCGACCGTGAAAACGTGCCGTTGCAATGCCAAAATCTGTGAGCACCGCGTTGGAGTCTTCGTCAAACAGTACGTTGTCCGGCTTTACATCACGATGCACCACGCCGCGCCGGTGCGCGTAGTCGAGCGCACACGCCACCTGCGCTCCAACGCCCGCCGCCGTCCCCGCCGGCAACCGACGTGTGCGGCCCAGCAGGTCGGCCAGAGAGCCACCCGCGTAGTACGGCATCACGAGAAACACCAGATCGCCCGCTGCACCCTGATCAAGAATGGAGCAGACGGAGGGGTGCACCAAACGCGCCGCCGCTTCGGCCTCGCGACGGAATCGCTCGCGCATTTCGGATTCCCGTGCGAGTGTGCGATGCAACACCTTGATGACCACCGGTCGAGCCAATGCGACGTGGCGCCCGAGATACACGTGCGCCATTCCGCCGCTGCCGATGCGCTTGATCACCGTGTAGCGATTGCCCGTAACCCGTCGCAAATCCGACAACTCTTCGTCGGGCGCCTCGAGCGGCGGTGCGGCCACTTCGGGCAAGGGCACACCGCAGCGCGTGCAACGCGCCGCAGCGGCACGATTCCAGGTGCCGCATTCAGGGCAGAACATGGACGGGACGGGGAGCGAGAGAGAGCAAGAGCGGGCGGCGTTCGAAGCAAGTCATAGGTAACATACGACGATGGCGTGCAAAGGGCGGCAACACTGCTACGGCGACATGGGATGCGGCCACTTCACGCCACGCACCACGTGAAATCCTACCGCACGTTCCTGCGACAGATGGCGCAGCAGCGAGGTCTCCTTCTCTACCGCTTCACGCGCCGCCCGCCACCCCCAGCGACGCCACGCGCGACTGACAATCTGCAGTCGCTGGCCCAGAGTAAATGTGGTCACGGCATCCACTCGGCCGCGCGTGCCACGATCGGTCCAATCCTGTACCTCAATATCCACCAGTCCCGCTTCTCGCATCATCTGCTTCCACTCCACCAGATGGCGGAGCCCCAGCCCAAGGCGTTCCACCACAGCGGCACGGTCTTCCTCGTCGAATTCGGTGTTCCACGTGAGCAGACACAACACCACCGGCGCGTACGGCTTGACCACGCGCGCCAGCTCGGCGACGGCCCGGGCCGGATCATTCACCGCGGCGAGCACCGGTTCCCCCACGGCACCGTCAAAGACGGCGTCATCAAATGGAAGATCATCGAGTGGTGTGAGCTGAAAGCTCACCGGCACCGGCTCGTCTGCGGCCAGCGTGCGTTCTGTGGCCTGTTGGATGCGTCGCGCATCGGGATCGACGCCAATGACCGACGCGCCGGTACGCATGGCCAGCCACTCCGCGTCTTTTCCGTCACCGCAGCCGCTCACCAGCACATCCCGACCGGGAGCCGCCTCCAGCAGGTCGGCCAGCTCACGATACAACGTTTCCACCGACGCGCGCCACCGGCCGAGCACTGCGGTTTGTACCAGTCGCAGAACAGCAGGAATCGGTTGCAGGCGAGACGCAGACGGCATGACGTGCGGTGGCTAACGGAAAACGCGCTGTAGCGGGCTGGCTATCGGCTCCAGGCAACTGAGCGCATTCATCGTGTACGCTGCAGAGCGGGTGGTAATGCCATGGTGGCCACAACGGGCGGCGCATCATCGCGATCCGATTCCACAACGACCATGTCTTTCGCACGAACGGCGGCGATGCGCCACTGCCGGGCCAATCCAACACGTGTAAGCGGCATGCCATCGCGATCAAACACCCACCACACCCAATCATCAACGGCACTGCGTACGGGCAAGCGCACCCAAATGCGATCCCATGGGTCGGTGAGCAAACCCGATGCCGTTGGCTTGGCTGGCGCAAACGAGGCTTCACGGGCCATTCGCGTACGCATGGCCGAGTCTGATCGCGACCGCGCAGTGGTCATGACCTGACTCATGAACGCGATCTTGTCCTGCTCGGTGACCGCCTCAATCTCACAGTAAAAATTCACGCGCAGTTGCAACGTCCGCGTACTGTCATAGCGACTCACGTGGCAGCTTTCGGTATCGAGCACCAGCACGTTGTCGCTGCCCACGGCCCACAGCGATGTACGACCGAACGGTACGTTCCCCACGCGTATGGGAACGTCCTTGTCCACACTGGATTGACCCACCAGTATTGAACGCTCTGGTCCGCGCATCGAGACCAACGTGTCGCGAAACGTGCCGTCGGGCGTGAAGCGCAACAGCGCCATGGGGGCACGCGACACACCGGCGCGCTGGTCGCCCGGCAACGCCACGGTCACACCAATTGGTGTCCCGTCTTGCCATGCACCGGACACGGTGGCCACACGCGAGGATTCGTAGTTGAGAATGACCGCATTGGTGATGCCCGCCGCAGAAACACGCGACAGCCGCGAGGGTTCTGCGTCCCATAGCAACAGCGTATCGGGGTAGTACGGCAACACCGTGGCGCGCGCACTGTACGCTCCCGGCGCGGTGCCAGCGTAACCCAATGTATCGGGCGCCCGCGTGCCCACTGGCGCCCGAAAATGCAGCAGCGACGGACCGCTCGCGGTAAAGAGTACCAACGACGAGTCGGCGAGTGGCTGCAACGCAATCAGTCCAACAACTGCATCGTTGGCCGGTAACGCGCCGTTGAGCAGTGTGTCGCGTACAGTCAGTCGCTCGTCGGCGCGCAGTGAATCCCGCGCAAACCCGGCACTGACCAGTCGCACGCCGCTGCTATCGCGTACCTGTGGTGACGAGACATTGGCCACATCGGACGGAGTTGGTTTCTCGCAGCCGTTCAACAACAGCGCCGCGATGGCCGCCAGCGCTGCGCCGAATCGTAGTGTGTGCGCGACGCGATCAGTCATGTGTCACCGTGGGTTCTCCGAGAGTGCGCCTGTGCTTCGCGCATGATTCACCAACCCATGCATATGGGCCATGACAGCCGCCGCCGTCTGCTCCGGCGCGTAGCCACCTTCGAGTGCGCTCACCACGCGTCCGTTGCACCACGACGCAGCGCGTGTCATGAGCGTGTGTGTAAGCGACGTGATGTCATCAATGGTCCACGTGAAACCGCCCAGTGGATCACCGGCCAGGCAGTCAAAGCCGGCGCTCAACAGCACAAGGTCTGGCGTCCACTGAGCGGTGGCCTGGTCAACGGCGTTCCACAGCGCTTGTGTATACACCTCGGGGGCGAGCCCCGGACCCATGGGCACATTCCAGATGGTGCCATGTGGTCCACGCTCTTCACGCGCACCGGTGCCCGGATACCAGGGCCACTGGTGCATGGAGACAAAACGGATGCGTGATTCGTCTTCCACCAGCGCTTGCGTCCCATTGCCGTGATGCACATCCCAGTCAATGATGAGCACACGCTGCACGTCGTGATGTGCCAGCGCATAGTGCGCCGCAATCGCGACGTTGCCAAACAGACAGAAGCCCATGCCACGATCGCGCACCGCGTGATGTCCGGGCGGTCGCACAGCGCAAAAGGCACTCGACGCTTCACCGCGCATGACCAGATCCACCCCATCGAGCACGCAGCCCGCGCCGGCCGACGCGGCCAGATACGATCCTGGGCTCACGATCGTGTCGGGATCAAACTGTCCGCCGCCCGCGTCAGCGAGTTGCTGAACACGCGCGATATACGCTGAGTCGTGTGCCAATGCGAGCTCCTCGGGAGTCGCGTGGCGTCCTTCAAGATGCTGCAGCGCGCCAAAGAGCTCCGGGTGATACTTGAGGGCGCTCGGAATGGCGCGCAAGCGGCCAGTGTGCTCGGGGTGTTCCCAGCCGGTGTCGTGCAGACCGCAGTCAGAGTGCGAGATGAAGGCAACAGACATACAGGATGTTACGGTGAGAGCGGGTGAAAACGCTACGGGTCAGTGGTAACGGCACACGCCATTTCCTCCCGGACAAGCAAGTTTTGCGACTTAAACGGCGCCTCGAAGACGACGCGACCACCATTCGCCGAGCAATGCGGTAAGCGCCACCACCAACAGCCAGACCGGTGGCGCAGCGTTGGCCAACGTCTCTGAATCCGGGCCGTACGCATCCGCCGGAGGGCCAAGGCGCGCCACCAGATCGGCCAGCGGTGCGGCGTTACCCGGCAGTGGCATCCAGCGTTCCTCCACCGCCGCCACTGAAGACCAAGCCACGCGCTGCAGCATGGACCGCCACCAATCGCGATGATCCAGCACGGCGTTGTCACCGCCGAGCATGCGCCATTCCCAGGTCTGCTCAAAACCAATCTGTATGACACGACCCGCACCAACGCGCCGCGCGGCTACAGCCACGGGCGCCCCCTCGCGTGCGCTACGCGCCATCACCACGGCGTCGCTCGCCAATCCGGTTACCGGGGTAAAGGCCAGTCCCTCGGTGGGTAAGGCTGAACGCAGCGCGCCCGGAATGCCGGCCAGCGCCGAACCCACGCCGCCTGCGCGAAGTGGCGCCAACGCCGCACCACGGGCGCTCCCCGGAAAGAGAACCAACCCGCCACCGCTGCGCACAAAACGCCCGATCGCCGCCGCTTGACGCCACGCTGAACTGTCGAGCGCGACAACGGCGGCGTAGCGCGCAGTGTCGATGGTGGTGGGTGATCCCGCCGTCACCGATACACGCGGCGCAATGGAGAAGTCTGCGTCCACCGTCCAGCCGGCAGCTTCGAGTGCGTTGAGCAAAAAACGTGATTCCCACCCCGTTGCAGCGAACAGACGAATGCGCTTGACCGGACTTTGCGCACTGGCCCCAACGGTTGCCACGGCAAATGGAGATGCTACACGAAACGCTCGTGCATCACCGGACAGGTTCCAGTACGTGCCACGATCGCTCACGAGTACGCTGTCAATCCAGCCGAGTGAATCGCTGAGCGTGAGCGCCGTACCGGTTGGTGCGGCCACCTGTATTACGGTGCCGCCATCGGGATCGGTGCGTGCTGTTGCCGACACGGCGATTGCGTTGGCCGCCATAAAGTTGGCGTTCACTCCGGAACGCCACTCTACCCGCCAGCCAGCATCCTGCGCGGCGTGTAGCAACGCGCGTGTTTGTTGGCCGGGCACCGAACTGACAGACAGCCGCAGCGCGCTCTGACCAGACGTGAACAGCGTGTTCACGATGGCTGTGAGTACCGAATCACTCTCGGCCTCAGCGCTCACCGTTTCCAGCACTGCAACATTGGAGGCGCTGCGGCCCACACTCGGCGGAAACTGCCACATCCACCATGCGGCACCCAGTGCAACCAACGCCACCACGCGCGCCGCCCACTCAATGCGTGAGCGCATACACAATGATGTTCACAGCAAACCGCGTTGGATCAACGCCCATGAAGCGCTTGTTGTCGGGGTGAAAGTTCCACTCGGAGCTGTAGTCCTTGTTGCTGTACAGCACACTGATGCGCTGGTTGCGCGTGACCGCCAGCAACTGTTCATGCACCAGATTGTCGCCCCAACCGTTGAGTTCATGACTGGTGGTTGGTGGTCCGTCGACAAATGTGAAAAATGACGAATACAGTACGTGATTATTGGGCAATGGTTGCAGCGGACCCACCAGTCGCGCGATTTCTTCAGTGGCCGTTTTGTGAAACGCGCCATCAATATCGTGGTTGTGATCATCAATGAACAGCAGTCCACCGCGCTCCACGTAGCGCTGAATCACGCGCCCTTCCTGCGACGTAAAACGGACCGGCAGATGTCCGGTGAGAAACAGCAACGGATACCGCAGCGCATCGTCACTGGACAACGACACCATCGCCCCCTGCGGCTCAACGGCCAAACTGGTATACCGCGCCACGGTGTCTATAATGTTTCCGGCGAGTGATGGTGCCGAATCCCAGTCACCCGACTCGTACTGCGCGGTGGCAAAGACAAACGGCGAGCGCCGCGGCTCCAGCTCCAACGCACCGGTCGCGTTACCTCTGACATCACCAGGCGATGTCCGGACACGATCTGCGCTCACGGAACGCTCCACGCCGACACGCCCTGCCCCGCAACCGGTCGCAGCAGGGCACGACGCGCACGTACCAGCGGTGATGTGACATCGTCGCCAGCCTGCAGCGCCGATAGCACCAACTCCAGTGCCGCTGATAGCGGTGCATCATCAGTCAGCGCATCCAGGCGTAACGCTACCAGCGAGTCGCGCGCCGCCACCGGATCAATCACCAATTGCTCGGCGGCACGCAGCAAACGATTGCCGTACACATCGCGTACAGACAGCGCGCGTTCACCCGGTCGGCGTCGTGAGTCCTGACCGGTATCTTTGCCCGCCAAGCGCACGCGCGCGAGATCGACAACGATCAGACGAACGCGACCGCGCAGGTAGATGCGTTCCGCAGCTCGCGCGCGCTGAATGGCCTCCAAGGCCAACCGCATGTGCGGAATAGCCTCGCGCGGGTCAGCCAGCTCCAGCGCCCGACCGGCGTCCCACATCGCGTTGTACGCTTCAAGCAGCGGCCGATTGATGGCGACAATCGCCGACTCATCGGTGGCGTTGTTGTTGGCCTGCCCTGACGCGCCCGTGGCCTGCGCGCCGGTCATCACGCTTACACCACCACCACCAAAGCCCGGCACCAGCTTTCCCGCTTGCGCGGTCAGTCCATGATCGTGCCCGTCGCCTTCGTAGTGCACGTGCTCCGATTCACCTTCACCGGTGACTCGCTGAAACACCATAGCACTCACCGCGCGGCGAATGCGTGCCTGTTCGGTGGCCAGTCGTCGTGACTCAACCACCAATACTTCCCTCGCGATACGCGCCCGACGCGATTCGAGCTTCTCCGTGAGATCGAGCAACATGCGCTGTGAGAGCAACGACGAATCCACCACTGGCGGTGGCGCCGCTTCAACGGCCACCGAGTCGTATTCATCGGCGCGCGCAAAACGCAGCGATCGTGTTTCACTCACACCCGCCTCGCGCGACGACACCGGATGCAAATCGCGCGCAAGGGCCCGCACATGCATCACATCACCAGGCGCCACTTTGAGCACTGCAAAGCTGAGCTCATGCACGGCCTGTGCGCTGCGCGCGCCGTTCACTGCTTTCGCGCCGAGTGTGATAGTGCGTGCGGTGTACTGCTCGCCCGCCCCGGAGGTGAGAATGACTTCAAACGACAGCAACCGCAAACCAAGGTCATCTTGAGCGCTCGCACTTAGCTGCACGGAGCCCGCAGTATCACGGTACACCGAGTCCCGCAGCGGTGTGAGCAGCTGCACCTGCGGCAATGAATCGGGCTGAGGAATGAGCGTGAGCACACGCGACAGATCGCCGTCGCTCACGCGAACCACCGCCGGTGTGTTGGGCATGGTCACGTTCACCTGCCAGCTGTCACTACCCGAAACGCTCAGGCTCAGATCCGCCATGGTTGCCGCGAGGCCTTGGCTGTCACCGTCTCCCTCAATGACCACTCGGCTGCCAACGAGCGCCCTGACTGACCCCACGTTGGTGAGTGACTGCGCCGGCCGGGATGCATACGACGGGGGTGCCACACGCACGCGCCACGTGCCGAGCCGGTTTGACGATGCACCGGCAGATGCGTCGCCTGTAGATGTGGCCGCATTGGCATTGATGTTGTCCTGCAATGTCGGCATGGCCCAACTGCGCAGTGCGAAGAGCGAGATACCTGCACTCAACAGCACCGCCGCAGGAACGCGCCACGCCTTCCAGCGCGCGGAACGCAGTTGCGCGCGGGCCGGTAACGTTTCGTGCGCCGCAATGGCCGCTTGTCTGGCCAGCTGCGATGCGACGCCGGGAGACAGTGCGTTAACCGATTGCTCCACAAGCGTCACCACCGCGTGCGCCGATGGCACACGCTCTTCATACCACAACGCAGCGCGAACCGGCGTGATCACATCGCGATTGAACACACGCCACAGCAGCACTGCAGCAGCCACCATCAGCGGCAGCACCCAGTGGCCCAACGCGAGTTGCGTACGAGACAGCTCAACGGCGAGCGCTGTAGCCACGAAGATCGATATTGCATGACCAAGTACCGCCGCTACAACACCGGTAGCGGCGCCCAGCAGCAGTGTGTGACCAATGATCGTATCACGCAAGTACGTACGCACGCGTGCCATTGCGTCGCGAATTTCTGCGGCACCAGCGAAAGCTGCCGTTGCGCCACTCATGCGGCCAGCACCGGCGATCGCTGGCGTATGATCATCTCAGCAACCAGGCATATCACGGCAGCCAGCAGCAACCAGCGTGCCCACTCGGGGTGGGCGCGCGGTGTGCGAAAGGCCTGCGCCGACGCCAACGGTCCTTCACCACGAAGCAGGGCCACTTGCGCTGCCGCCAATGCTGGTCGCGTACCCATACCTCCGGTTACGCCACACGGCGCGGTGAGCGCCGCGAGCACACCCCGTGCTGATGATTGCAGGAGCGCGTCACTGGTGGGAGCAGTAAACAACACATCGCGAATGCAGCCGTTACCCACCGCGCGTTCCGTCGCAGCGGCGCTACCGTCTGGCCACCATACCACGGTGCGTACGCTGCCCGTTGCTGAGTCGGCTCTTGTTGCTGAGTCAGTATTTGTCGCTGAGTCAGCGCTCGTTGCTGAGTCGGCGCTCGTTGCTGAGTCAGCGCTCGTTGCTGATTCAGTCTGCGTGCCAAGCGTTGCCAGACCGCCGGCCACGAGCGCCCGACCGTTGGCAATCACTGCGGGCGACAGAGCAGAATCCGTGTTGCCTTTAGCATCCGGCCACGACAGCAATACGCCGCCGAGGGTGGCAAAGGTCACGTCATCGGCTGTCACGCTGTCGCGCACCACGCGAACATCCGCCGCGACCACGTCGCGCCAGCGCGCGAATGCCGCAGCCACGACATCATCGTCAGCACTGGAGTGCACGCTTAGCGAGCGCTCGGCTTCGGACGTACCTGTCAGCGCCTCGCTGCGCAACGTATCTGCGGGCGGCTCATTGGCGGGCGCGGGCATGGCACCGTCTCGCTTCGCGGCGGCAAGCGTATCAAACAACACCGGCAACACGGAAATACGGCCGGGCCACTGCGCGCGCACCGTGCCCAACGCCTCAGTAGAGTGATCTTCGCGCAACGGCGATACCAGCAACAGCGAGATCGAATCAGCTCGCGATGCGATGCTTGGCGCCGAACGTCGCGCGGCCAGCAACGCCGATGCCAGCGAACCGTCACGCGATGGCGCCAACGCTGTGCGGTCTAAAACAAGCGTCAGACTGTCAGCGCCTATCACCCGTCCATCAGAAAACACCACAGCGGTGGGCCGTGTGTTCAACGCTTCATCAATAGCGGCACGCCAGGCCAGTGAATCATCACCCACGGCCGCCGCATCGATCACGACCACGTTGGCTATGAGCTCACGTGCGCCTGCAAACTGCACGCCGGCAAACGCCAGCCCCGCACCCAGCACGGCCACCACGCGCAGCAGTAGCAACAACACATCGGTTGGTCGCGTGCTCATAGCCACTGCGCGCACGGTGCGCGGAGGCAGAAACCGTGTAGTCGGCAATACCAACAGTGGCGGGCGGCGCACCGACAGCAAGTGCGATACAAACAGGCCAAGCGCCGCCGCGAGCGTGGTCCACAACACCCACGGCACCGCCACTGTCACGCCGACACCGCTGCCACGCGTCGCACCGCTCGCGCCGGTTCTTCATCACACGACAGCTGCACGTAGCGTGCCCCCGCCGCCAAACAACGCCGCGCCACATCGCCGCGCCAGTTCGCAAACGATTGCGTGTACTGATCGTACGACGTCACGCTCAACGCTCGGCGGTCGTTTGGTACTTCCGGGTCCATGGCCTGCCACGCACCACGTGGTGGTGCAATTTCCAGCGGATGCACCACATGTACCAGCGTCACCGCCGAGCCAGCCGCGCCCATGCGGGCAATGGTGCTCAGCGTTTCGTCGGTGTCGCCCAACATGTCGGAGCACACCACGATACGCGTTCCCGCAGGCACACGCGCAATCACGGGCGCGAGCGCCGCGCCGCCACTCGGCACGATTGCCTGCAACGTACGCGCGATAGACTGCACCGTACCGCGTCGAGTGCGCGCTGGCAGTCGCCTCCCATCGGGACGTAGCGCCACCTGCAGTCCCACCGGATCGCCGGTGGCCAGTGCCGCCGCCGCCAGACCAATCGCCAAAGCGCGCGTCATCGTCCACTTGTCGAGCGCGATTCGCACGCCACGTTCCGGCACGCTCATCACGCCACTTTCGGGAAACGCCATCGACGCCGATGCATCGAGTACGATCCACGTGGTCCACCACGCGCGTTCGTCGGTGACGCGCACAAAGGCCCGATCACTACGCGCGAGCAGTCGCCAATCAATGCGACGTGGATCGTCCCCCTGTCGATAGGCGCGAAATTCGGTAAACTCACCCGTGGTGCCACGCTGCAGCGCGCGATGCGCTCCCGGCATGCCAGCGCGTACACGTGTGCGGGCGGGCCAGGTCACTCCGCGCAGCGCATCGAGCAATGGGCCGAGCGCAAGCGGCGACGGGGAATACGTCATGATGCGCGCC
The DNA here is from genome assembly GCA_038203945.1 of Gemmatimonadales bacterium. GTDB lineage: Bacteria > Gemmatimonadota > Gemmatimonadetes > Gemmatimonadales > Gemmatimonadaceae > JAABRT01. Next base: position 9,500 of record JBBRDJ010000038.1, on the reverse strand, counting down.
GCCAATGCGAGGGCGAAACTAAAGACCGCTCGACGGCGGAGCCACGTGTGCCAGCAGCGCGGCAATGATCGGCTCCGACGACACGCCATCCGCTTCGGCGGCAAAGTTTGGCAGCACACGGTGTCGCAACACCGGCAACGCGACGCGCCGCACATCAGCGGGCGACACGGCCGCGCGTCCGTCGAGTAACGCGGCGGCTTTGGCGCCCAGAATAAGCGCTTGCCCCGCGCGCGGACCCGCTCCCCACCGCACGTACTGCTGCACCATACCTGGCACACCCGGCGTGTCAGGGCGCGTGGATCGCACGAGAGTGGCCGCGTAGTGCAACACCGTGTCAGCCACCACAACATCACGCACACCGCGCTGCAAACGCAGCACGGTCTCGGCGTCCATCACGGCCGTTGGTGGATCACTGCGGCGACCGGTGGTGGCGCGCAAAATCTCCACTTCTTCGCTGGCCGACGGATAACCCACGCGAATATCAAACAAGAAACGATCCAGTTGCGCTTCCGGCAAGGGATACGTGCCTTCCTGCTCGATTGGATTCTGCGTGGCCAGCACAAAAAACGGCTCGGGCAACAACATGGTCTGGCCCGCGGCTGTTACGCTGTGCTCCTGCATGGCTTCGAGCAACGCCGCTTGGGTGCGTGGCGGCGCTCGATTGATCTCGTCGGCGAGTACGATATTGGCGAAAATCGGTCCCTGTACAAAGCGAAACGCGCGATGACCGTGCGAGTCTTCTTCGAGCAGTTCGGTGCCGGTGATGTCGCTGGGCACAAGATCCGGTGTGAATTGGATGCGCCGAAAGCCGAGTTGCATGGACTCCGACAGTGTGCGGATCATGAGCGTTTTGGCCAGGCCCGGCACACCCACCAGCAATGCATGACCGCCGGCGGCGATGGCAATCAGGATCTGGTCGACCACGTCGTCCTGGCCCACCACACGTCGCGCGATTTCGCGGCGCACTGCGGCCACCACGGGCACGACGTCTGTGGCCAACTCCACCGAAGATGCGGTCACGCGTGCGTTGACCGTGCTTAGCGAATGGGACGACGACGACGCGAATGCACGAACACGGTGGTACCCGCGCGCACACCCGCATCACGCAGCAGCTGCGATTCATCGAGCACTTCGTGGCCGTGAATCTTCACCATGTACAACGAGGCATCACTGTCGGCGCCAATCAGTGCGAGCAATGACGCCTGCTTCACGTCGAACACACGCGTTGTATTGTCCACGACCACACGCACCGCGTCCCAGGCCTCGTGCACCTGTCCACGAATCACGAATGTGTCGGTCGCACCGGCGCTCAGGTCCAGCGACGCGCCGTGTGTGCGCAGATTGGTGACGAATGGTGCGGCTGCACTCACGGCTGGACTCGTGGCCGCACGCACTGTTTTTGCTGCTGCCGAACCTGCTGCCGTACCTGCTACCGTACCTGCTACTACGGGCAGTCCTGAGCTCGCCGGTTTATTCACGACGCTGCGTCCTGCACATCGCCAGCCGTGAGCGGTATGACAGGCACTGCAGCTGGTGCCGGCGGCAGCAGCGACAAAAACCGCGCCACCTGCTGATCAAACATGTAGCTCGATCCGGTGGCGCGCGTGAAACCGTCGGGCGTAACCTGCGCGCCGATGGCGATCTCTTCTCCGCCCTGTCCGCGATAGCTGGCCCAGCCCGGACCCTCTTTTTCCAGGAAAGCCGTGTAAATGGCGTTCCGGCGGGCAAAGAAGGTCGTCGCTGCCGCAATCACGGCAGAGGGCGGCAGCGTGGTGCGAACATCCTGCAGAGTTCGATTGATCTGGCGGTGCATCTCTTCAAGTTACTGGCGTGGCCGCTTGGGAGACAGGGGACGCACCTCCACGCGCCCTTGCAGCGCGTGCGGCGGTGTCGCGATCATGTGCGCCACCACCTCGGCCACGTCGCGCGGTTCCAGCATCCAACTACGATCGGTGCCCTCGGGAAAGAGATCGGTGTCCACCGAACCCGGCATGACCACCGACACCTTGATCCCGAAATCGCGGACCTCGAGCATGAGCGATTCCGAAAAGCCCATCACGAAGTGCTTGGTGCCCGAGTAGCAGCTGCCGCCCACAAACGTGTTGCGCCCAGCCAACGAGCCGATGGTGATGACATGCCCGCTGCCACGCTTCGTCATGGCCGGCAGCACGGCCCGCGTGACGTGATAGAGCGCGTTGATGTTCACGTCTACCTGCGAATGCCAGTCGTCGGGCGTGAGCTCAAGGAACGGCTTCATGACAGCCAGACCGGCGTTGTTGACCAGCACGTCCGGTACGAAACGCCCTAGTGCAGCGCTGATGGCGTCGGGGTCGCGCAGGTTGAGCGGCACCGTCTGGCAAGCAGCACCCAGGGCTGTGCACGACACTGCCACCTCGTCGAGTGCGTTGGTATCGCGCGCGGTGAGTACCAAATCGTGCGTGGGGGCCAGGGCAAGCGCGATCGCGCGACCAATGCCGCGGGAGGCGCCGGTGATGAGTGCGAGAGGGCGGGTGATTGTTGTCATGCTGTGCTCGTGTGTTGGGGAAGACCCACGGGAAGCGGAAACGACGGCCATGCATCCCGTTTTCCGATACACCGCTGTGACGAAAAACGGACGCGCCGGTGACACGTCGCCGTGACCTTTCTCACCTTGTCGCCCGGCGCTCTTCGTCGAGCTCTGCCGCCATAACCCACCTTCCACTGTCTCTCATGACCCGACTGAAGTCTTTCCGTCTGCTACCAGCCTTGGTGATCGGCATGCTGCTGGCCTGGGCCACACCGACCGCCGCTCAAGGCGTGGTCACTGGTATCGTCATTGACGATGCCACGAATATTGCCGTGACTGGCGCAGCCGTGCGCATTCAGACGCTGAACCGGGAGGTCGTGACCGACCGCACGGGACGCTTCGTGTTCACCAATGTGCCCGCCGGCTCGCAGGTTCTGACCACGCGGTACATCGGATTCGCCCCACTCTCGCAAACCGTCCCCGTGTCTGATGGTGCCACGGCCAGCGTGACCTTTCGCATCACACCGCAAGCAAGTGTACTCGGCGCGGTGGATGTGGTGGCCACGCGCACTGGACAGGCTGCAGCGCTCAATCAGCAGAAGAACTCGCCCAACGTGACCAACGTCGTGGCCGCAGACCAGATTGGTCGTTTTCCCGATGCCAACCTGGGCGACGCACTCAAGCGCGTGCCAGGCGTAACCGTGGCCCTCGACCAGGGTGAGGCGCGCTTTGGCTCCATTCGCGGGACCGAGCCCCGCTTCAATTCCGTGATGGTGAACGGCGAACGTATCCCGTCGGCGGAAGCCGAAGTGCGCGACGTGCAGCTCGACCTCATTCCGGCCGATATGGTGCAGGCGATCGAAGTGAACAAGACGCTTACCCCGGACATGGATGCCGATGCCATCGGCGGCGCCGTGAATGTGGTGACGCGTGCAGCGCCGGCCGGCTTTCGGTTGTCGGCCACAGCCGGTTCGGGTTACAACTTCATTCGCGAGCAGCCGGTGACCATTGGTAGCGTTGTACTGGGTAACCGTTTCTTTGACAATAAGTTTGGCGTGATTGCCAGTGCGTCGTATTACGACCAGCAGTTTGGATCGGACAACAAGGAAGGAACATGGGATCGCACAGACAATGGCACGCCCTATGTGAACGAGTTCGACATCCGACGCTATGATGTGCAACGAGTACGTCGCTCTGCATCGGCGGGTCTCGACTTCCGTTTCAATGAGAGCAACTCCATCATGTTGCGCTCGCTGTACAACCATCGTGACGACTGGGAGAATCGGTTTCGCGCGCGGTACGTGCTCGGCGAGCCGAATGCGCAGGGTGTGCAGAACACGGAGATCCGCCGCCAGACCAAGGGTGGCGGGCCCGATCCGCGTCTCAAGAACACGCGTCTCGAAGACCAGCGTACGCAAAGCCATATGCTCAGCGGTGAACACTTGCTCGCCAGCCGCGCCACGCTCACCTGGTCGGGCAGCCTTGCCCGCGCGTCCGAGACCCGCCCTGATGAGCGGTACATTGAATGGCGCGCTCGGAATGTGCCGATCACCGCAAACCTCAGCGACCAACAAAACCCGCTCTTTCCGGAGAACGTTGCCGCCACCGCGTTCAGCTTACGCCGTATTGAGCAGGAGGATGGCTACACCAAGGACGAAGACCGCAACGGGCGTGTTGATTTGTCGCTGCCGCTCCGCGAGGGAGACAATGAGACGCGGCTGAAGTTTGGCGCTCGATATCGAGGCAAGGAGAAGTTGCGCAACAACAGCTTCAACCGTGCTGCGCCGGTCGCGTCACTGGGTGCGCTCGCCAACTCGGACAACAACGACTACAGCGTGCCTGGCAATCTGGCCGGCAACTATCAGTACGGTGTTTTCACAACGCCGTCGTACCTGGCTGGCTTGAATCTCTTCAATCCGGCGCAGTTCACACTGGAGGATCGACCGGACGAGTACGCAGCCGGTAACTTTGACGCCGAAGAGCGCATCACCGCCGTCTACGGCATGCTGGAGCAGCGCTTCGGCTCGGCGTTCAGCCTCATTGCCGGTGTGCGCGTTGAGAACACCAACATTGATTACAACGGCTTCGAGTTCGATCTCGACGACGAAACGACTCGCCCAACCACAGGCACTCAGTCGTACACGGACATCCTGCCCAGCATCAACGCGCGCTGGGATGCCACGCAAAACACGGTGATCCGAGCGGCGTGGACCAACACGCTCGCCCGCCCGAACTATTTTGATCTCGTGCCGTATCGCGAAATCAGCCTCGATGACAATGAACTGGCCACGGGTAATCCGGAGCTCGATCCCACGCGCGCGATGAACTTCGACCTTATGGCCGAGCGCTACTTCGAAAACGTGGGTGTGCTTTCGTTAGGTGTATACCACAAGCGCATCACGGATTTCATTTTTGCGTTTACGGAGTTCCAGTCCATCGATCCGGTTACCGGTCTTCTGTTCTCGCAGATCAGCACGCCGCGCAATGGCGCCGAAGCACAGATCACCGGTATTGAGACAGCGTTCCAGCGCCAGCTTGATTTTCTGCCCGGACTGCTGCGCTATGTGGGTGTGTATGTGAACTACACATTCAACGATTCCAACGCCTCGGGGCTCGATATCGAAGGGCGCGAAGTGGAAGAGTTGCCGTTGCTGGGTACGGCCCGGCACAGTGGCAACTTCTCGCTGTCGTTTGATACCCCGCGTGTAGCGGCTCGACTGGCCTTCAACTACCAGTCCGAGTCACTCGACGCGGGTGAAGGTGGGTACAACGAGGACGCATTCTTTGATCGTTGGGCGGATCGTCGCACCGACATCGATGCAAACGCCAGCGTGCAGATCACGCCGGTGATGCGGTTCTTTGTGGAAGGCAATAATCTGAACAATCGTCCGCTGCGGTTTTACCAGGGTGTGCGGGGGCGGTTGATGCAGGACGAGTTCTATGGGCGGCGCATACAGACTGGCTTCAAGTTCGATTTTTGAGGTCGCAGAGGGGGGGGGCTTGGATGGGAGGTCGCGGGAACTGCAACGGCAACGGCAACGGCAACGGCAACGGCAACGGCGTTTACCGCAGAGTCGCAGAGTCACCCTGCCAGCTACTGGTGCTCACGGAACAGATACATTGGGTGGCACAGCAACAGCCCCACCCAAAAATCCGTTGCAGTTTCCTCCGCGACTCCGCTCCTCTGTGGTAACCGAGTCGCCGAGTCACCCTGCCAGCGACTCGTGCGATATGGGCGGTCGCGGGACGACAACGACAACGACAACGACAACGACAACGGCAACGGCAACCGCAACGGCGTATACCGCAGAGTCGCAGAGTCACCCTGCCAGTTTCTGGTGCTCACGGAACAGGTACATCGGGTGGCACAGCAACAGCCCCACCCAAAAATCCTTTGCAGTTCCCTCCGCGACTCCGCGGTGAATGCAGTTCGCGGTAAATGCAGTTCGTAAATGCGGCGCGGTCGCGCAGCGCTCGATGCCGAGTGCTTAGCCGACGAGACGTGCGGCCAGATACCCACGCAGTTGTGAAGTGCCAACGCGTTCCTGAGCGAGAGAATCACGCTCGCGCACCGTAACAGTGTCGTCGCCAGCTGACTGTGGATCAATCGTGACGCAGAAAGGCGTGCCGACTTCATCCTGCCGACGATAGCGCTTGCCAATGGAGCCGGCTTCGTCGTAATCCACAGCCATGGCAGCGCGCAGATCATCAACAATACGGCGCGCCATCTCGGGTTGGCCGTCCTTTTTCGTGAGCGGAAACACCGCGGCCTTGATCGGAGCAAGTGACGGAGCAATGCCGAGCACCACGCGTCCTTCGTCTTCGCCCTCCACCGCTTCTTCGCGGTACGCGTTCACCAGAATGGCCAGCGTGACACGATCGGCGCCCACCGATGTTTCTACCACGTACGGCACATAGCGCTTGTTGTTGGGCTGGTCAAAGTACTCCAGCTTCTTGCCTGAGAACGTCTGGTGCTGCGTGAGATCGAAATCTCCGCGGTTGTGCACGCCCTCGATTTCCTGAAAGCCCAGAGTGCCACCAAAGTCAAACGTCACATCAAACGCAGCGCGCGCGTAGTGCGCCAATTCACCAGCGCCGTGCTGATGGAACTTGAGTCGCTCGGTGTCGAGACCGAGGTCGAGATGCCACTGCATGCGCGCCGCCTTCCACCGCTCAAACCATTCCATGTCGGTACCGGGTTCGACAAAGAACTGCATTTCCATCTGCTCAAACTCACGCGTGCGGAAAATAAAATTGCCCGGCGTGATTTCGTTGCGGAACGCCTTGCCAATTTGCGCGATGCCAAACGGTACTTTCTGACGCGTGCTCTGCTGCACATTCAAAAAGTTCACAAAAATACCCTGCGCTGTTTCCGGACGCAGATACACCGTGCTCGCACTTTCTTCGAGCGGTCCCATGAACGTCTTGAACATCAGATTGAACTGACGCGGCTCGGTAAGCTGACACGCGTCATGCTGACCGGGCTGCTTGCTCGGCTTTTGCGGACACCGCGCATCTTCGAGCTTGTCGGCGCGAAAGCGACCCTTGCACACTTTGCAGTCCACCAGCGGATCAACAAATCCGCCCACATGTCCGCTGGCTTCCCACACGCGCGGATTCATGAGGATGGACGCGTCGAGCCCAACCACATCGTCGCGGCTGCGCACCATGGAGTTCCACCAGCGATCCTTCACATTGCGCTTGAGCTCCACGCCCAGTGGGCCGTAGTCCCACACTGAGCCCGTGCCACCATAAATCTCGGAAGACTGAAAAATGAAACCGCGTCGCTTGCACAGCGACACGAGTTTGTCCATGACGTCAGGATGCGCAGACATGAAAGCCGCTCAGGAAGAAGTGAGGTGCCGGACAATCAAGTCGCCATGATCGCGGCCGTTCTCAATGAAGATCTTGTTTGCGTCAAACCCTGACGCAATCACACCCGCAAGGTAGATCCCCGCCAACGGTGTCGCCATCGTCTCGGGATCGTGTTGCGGCACACCGGTCTTTGAATCAATGGGCACGCCGAGCGCAGCCAACAGCCCCGTCTCCGGTAGGTAGCCGGTGAGCAGATAGACTTGTGTGGCGGGAATGCGTGACTCACCGTCGGGCCCGTGAATCACGACCTCGTCGGGAGTGATCTCGGTAACGCGCGCACCAAAGTGCGCCACAATACTGCCGTCGTGCATGCGATTGGCCACGACCGGACGCACCCACGGCTTCACACCGCGATCCAGGTCCTCGCCAAAGTGCACCAAATGCACTTTCGCCTCCGCGCGCAACAGTTCGAGCGAGGCATCGACAGCCGAGTTTCCCCCACCTACTACTACCACTGGCTCGCGCCACGCGTAGTGTCCCTCGGTGTAGCCATGCTGCACGTGTGGCAGCGTTTCACCGGGCACGCCGAGCATGTTGGGTCGGCCGAAGTAGCCCGTGGCCACGCACACGGCGCGCGCCAACACCACACGTTCACGGCCCGACCGCATTTTCGACTGCACACGCCAGCGCGCATCGGCGGCGTGTACCGACGTCACCGTTTCATACTGCCACACCGGCAACTCGTACCTGGACGCCACCGCGCGGTAATACGCCAGCGCATCGCGGCGCGACGGCTTTTCTTCCGCCACCACAAACGGCACATCACCAATGGACAATCGTTCAGCCGTCGAAAAAAACTTCATGTAGGTGGGGTACTGCGCGATGCCGGAAACAATCGGCCCACGATCATAGATCACCACCGACAGCCCCGCACGTTTCGCGGCCACGCCCGCCGCCAGACCACACGGTCCCGCCCCAACAATCGCCAGGTCAACCTGCAGCGGTGTGTCCTGCAACACCGCCGCGTGTGCCACCGTCGTCATGCGCTGACGGTCCGACCCTCGATGATCTGGTCGCGTCGCGTTCCTACGCTCACATACGCAATCGGCACATCGATCAGCGATTCAATTCGATCGAGATACGCGCGCGCCGCACTCGGCAAATCTTCCAGCGTGCGCGCCTTGGTCGTATCTGACTTCCATCCGTCGTGCCACTCCAGCACCGGCACCGCACGATCGAGCAGTGCGACATCGGCGGGGAACTCGGTGTAGCGCTCGCCGTCTACTTCGTAGGCGGTGCAAATGGCCAACCGATCGAGTGTGTCGAGGACGTCGAGCTTGGTGACGGCGAGCCCGGTGAGTCCGTTCACCCGCGCGGCGTAGCGCACCACCACGTCGTCAAACCATCCGCATCGACGTGCGCGACCTGTAGTGGCACCAAACTCGTTGCCGAGCGTGCGCACCTGCGTTTGCATGGGCTCGTCGAACTCCGTGGGCAGCGGTCCGTTGCCAACGCGTGTGGTGTAGGCCTTGACCACGCCGAGTGCGGCGTGGATCGCGCGCGGTCCAATACCCACACCAACGGCTGCGCCACCGGCAGTGGTGTTGCTCGATGTGACAAACGGATACGTGCCGTGATCCACATCGAGCAGCGAGCCCTGCGCGCCTTCCAGGAGCACCGCCGCACCCGACTTGATGGCGGTGTGTACACACAGTCCCACATCGTCCGCAACGGCCAGCAAGCGCGGTGCGAGCTGTTCGAGCAGCGCCAAGGTGTCGTCGACACTGGCACGATGTTCACTGCCCGATGCCTGCAACATGCCGTTGGCGTGCACGACACCTTTTGCCACCTGTTCGCGCAAACGTTCGGGCCAACGCAAATCGAGCACACGCACACCGCGACGGGCCACCTTGTCTTCATAGGCCGGACCAATGCCGCGTCCGGTGGTCCCAATGGCTTTGGACGACGCGCTGGCCTGATCCATGACCTTGTGATACGGCAGCACCAAATGCGCGCGCTCGCTCACGTACAGGCGGCCTTCCACGTCCACGCCCTTGGCGACAAGCCCGTCAATCTCGTGAAACAGTGTTTCCGGATCGAGCACCACACCGTTGCCAATCGCGCAGCGCACGCCGCCGTGCAAAATGCCGCTGGGCACCTGATGCAGCACAAACGAGCG
>JBBRDJ010000037.1:0-30652 GCA_038203945.1 Gemmatimonadales bacterium | reverse complement strand
GCACCCGAGCCCGATCAGGGATTGCGATCGAGACAGATACCCGCGCCAGCGTTCGGGTTGTTCGTTTCCACAAACGGAATCGGGAAGTTCACGTCGGTCCCGTAGTTGCCACCCTTATGCCACGTTCCGGTGGGGAACACGGTCTCGGCGCGGCGGCCGTACTGGCGGATGAGCCGGGCAGCTCGGGCAGCAGTAGCGACACTTGCACGAGAAGGCGAGCAGGTCTCCGTGCGTACAGGCTGCGCAGCGGATGCGGGCGAAGCCGTGCTCGAGGACGCCGCACGCGAGGACCTGAGCGGCCACCTGCCCGACGACGGGACGCCACCGGCCGTACTCGCGGGCGAAGCGCTCGTCGTAGACCGTCTGCACGCGGTGCAGGTGATCTGAGACCAACCGAAAGAGCGGCGACGCTTGGGCCGTTGGGGTTTGTAAAAGCCCCGCGCCGCCGGCCTAGTCTGATACGCAAAACTCCCACTCGGCATGCGCCGTCGGGCGGCCCTATTGAGAGTGTTACTAAAGTTACATATTCATGGAATTCGTGCGTTCACCCCGTTTTTCATGCGAGGTCTTATGGCGATTCTTTTAAGCAAGACGCGGGCGCAGGGTGCCTCTGTGGTCACCACACTTCCGGCGGAGGTCGCGCGACGTTTGTCCGTGACTCCGGGTCAGGAGCTCGAGTGGATCGAGGACGGTATGGGCGGCTTTCGCGTGGTGCCGCACACGCCGGAGACGGCAGAAGCGCTTCGGCTGCACGAAAAGATCATGCACAAATACGACGCGGCGTTTCGCGATCTGGCCAAGTAGCGCCCGGCGAACGTGATTCCCGAACCGCGGTGGCTCACAGAGTCCACGCTGCTGGCGATTCATTCCCAGCAGTTTGAGCGTTACGGCGGTGCGCACGGCGTACTCGATAAGAACGTCGTCCTGTCGGCGCTCGCGCGGCGGCAGCAGCGATGGAAGTGCGACGAGGCGGCCGATCTTGCAGATCTGGCCGCCAGCTATCTCGTTGGTTTTGCGCGGGCGCAGGGCTTCAATGATGGCAACAAGCGTACCGGACTTGCGTGCGCGTTGGTGTTCCTCGCGCTCAACGGCCTCGACCTCGCAGTATCCAGCGGTGCGCTTTACGCCATCACGATGGCGGTGGCGAACAACGCAGCGGCTGACGCGGATGTGGCTGCATTCCTGCGCGAACACATGCAGTAGCAGCGGTCAGCTTTATCGCGCCTCGCGTGAGCCCATACTCCACCGACTGCACGCGACCGCAAGCTCACTCGGCCTGGAGTGAAAGTCGCGGTTCTCGAAGGTTTGGACACAGCGATGGCGTCGGCAAGCACGTCGCGCAGCTTCTGCAAGTCGACTTTGAGACCGCGACCATTGGCGAACGGAAGGTGCACTCGGACAACGTGAACCCTGGTCCGGCGCACTGTTGAGGTATCCACTCCAGCATGTACGGGTCGGTCGGCTCGCCGTTGGTGACAACATTGGCGCATTTGTGAGCTGAGAGTCCTGATTGCGATGCAGCACGAGGCCGGATGCAGAAATGCGCCGTTGCCTTGATACACAGCCGGCAACGACGTTATTTCGCACAACCCTCCGCTCCGGTTCGCATGACCAACCCCCTGTTCATTCTCGCCGTGCTCTCCCTGGTGGTCGTGGCCTCGGAGCTTCTTGTCCGCCGCACGATCCTGCGTCACGCGGGCACGGCGCTGCTCGGTATCCTGCTCACCGCGGCTCTCGCCAATATCGGCGTGATCCCGGCCGGCTCCACCGCTGATGCACCGGTGCCGGTGTACGATGGCATTTTTGAGTACGTGGCACCGCTGGCCATTTTCTGGCTGATTCTGGGGGTGAATCTGCGTCACGTGCTGCGTGCCGGACTGCCGCTGGTATTGCTGTTTCTGGCTGGCGCTGTGGGTACGGCTATGGGTGCGCTGCTGGCCGTACGACTCGTGGGCGGCGTGGATGCGTTTGGCCCGCAACACTTCGCGCTGGCCGGCATGTTCACCGGTACGTACATCGGGGGCAGCATCAACTTCAACGCCGTGGCGCTGGAGTACGACATCGTGCGCGAGGGCGCACTGTACGCTGGCAGCATTGTGGCCGACAACATCATCACGGCGGTGTGGATGGCCGCAACACTCGTGATGCCGCGCGTACTCGCACCGCTGTTTCGAGGACTGTCCACCAACCCGCGCACCGATAGCGACGGGCCATTGCTTGGCATTGAAGAAGACACCGAGGCCATGCATCCGGTAGACGTTGGCGTGGTGTTCACACTCGGGTTTGGCGCGTTGTATGCCAGCACTGCGCTGACTGCATGGGCCAAACAACTTGGCGTAAACGTACCGTTCATGCTCGTACTGACCGTGGTCGCGCTGGCCCTCGCGCAGGTTCCGGCCGTGTCCCGCCTGCGCGGCACCAAAGTGCTCGGCATGTTCGCGGTGTATCTCTTTCTCAATGTGATTGGTGCGTTCTGTGATCTGCGCGCCCTCGCGGGTTTGGGTACACTGGGTGTCACACTGCTCGCCTTTGCAGGCATCATTGTGCTGGTCAACGGCGCGGTTACGGTGGTGGCTGCTCGCGTGCTGAAACTTGACCCGGCTCTGGCAGCGGTCGCGTCGCAAGCCAACGTTGGTGGTGGTACCTCGGCGCTCGCGCTGGCGCGCAGTTTGGGGCGTGCTGATCTGGTGTTGCCGGCGGTGCTGATTGGTTCGCTCGGCAACGCCGTGGGCAACTTTCTGGCCTTCTGGGTGGCGACGACGACACGATAGATGAGCGCTCGGGTGGCTACTGGTGGTACTATCCACACGTGCGTCAGGCAGTCGTTCAGCGCCTGAATGATGCGACTCGCGCCACTCACACACACTACACCGTCGCAGCCGTCGGTCCGCTGCTTAGCCCCTGCATCGCATGCGTCACAACCTTTCGGTCACCATCACCTCGCTCGTTGCTGTGCTGGTGTTTGGTTGCAGCACGGCCCGCATGCCCACCACGCAGACCACGGTCCGCGTAGCGACGTTCAACATCTTCGAACTCGGCCTCGCCAAACTCGACGAGCGAGACAGCACGGGAGCGCAGTCCAACGCGCAGTTGCTCGCGGCCGCCTCCATTATCCGCGAGCTCCGTCCTGAGATCTTGCTGCTGAATGAGATCGACGCGCTGCCCCAAGATCCGGCGCTGGCTGCACGTCGATTTGAGGCGGAGTTTCTGGCCCCGGGTTCCAATGCCATACGCTATCCGTACATCTATTCGGCGCGCACCAACACCGGTGATCTCTCCGGTTATGATCTCAACCGCGACGGTGTGATTGCATCGGCTGCAGATGTCGGCACACGCACGCACGGCGACGATAGTTGGGGATACGGTACATACGATGGACAGTATGGAATGGCCGTGCTGTCGCAGTTTCCCCTCGATACCATGGCGGTGCGTTCGTTTCGCATGTTTCGCTGGATCGACTTGCCAAACGCAAACATCCCAACCGGTTGGTACAGCGATGAGGTGCTTGAGCAGTTCAGGCTTTCCAGCAAGACACACTGGGACGTGCCGGTGATCGTTGGTGCCGACACGTTGCACCTGCTCGCCAGTCATCCCACGCCCACTGGTTTTGACGGAGACGAAGACAGAAACGGTCGACGCAACTACGACGAAGTCGGTTTCTGGAAATACTATCTCGATCAAAGCGAGGCCATTCGCGATGATCGCGGTGTGGCAGGCGGACTGGCGATGAACGCATCGTTCGTGATCATGGGCGACCTCAACGCCGCGCCAGACCGGGATGCACCGATGTTTGCTCCGGCACCGGCGATCACGCAGCTCCTGCAGCATGCGCGTGTCCGCGATCCGGCCATGCTTACCGGACAATCCACCACACGGTCGGCCACTGGCAGTCGCATTGACTACGTCTTGCCGTCGGCCAACCTGCGCGTCACGGGCGGCGGTGTGTTTCGTCCCGATTCGCTCACCAATCCCGCCGACGCCGTGCGCGGCGCGATAGCGTCAGATCATCGCTTGGTGTGGGTGGATCTCGCGTTGCCGCTGTTTAGCGGTCACAGGCCGTGACGCGTTGTCACGAACCCGCTGTGTTGCGTTTACGCGCAACTCAGTCGTTTACCGCTGCTTGCCAGCCCGCTGCCGCAGCACTTCGTATGTCGCAATCGCGACCGATGTGGACAGGTTGAGCGACCGCGCGTGCGCTGAATGCATTGGCATGGTGACAAACTGCTCGCGATACTGTGCGTGCAAGTTGGCCGACAGCCCGGCCGTCTCCCGACCAAATATCAGCACAACCTGCTCGTGTGTGCCCAGGGGAGCGTCCCAATACAGTGGGGTAGCCTTGGTCGAGAAAAAGTATGGCGTGCCGAGTGATGGAAGCTGCTGCTCAAACGTTTCCCAATCGGGCCAGACGCGAAGGTCAACGTGCTGCCAGTAATCGAGTCCGGCTCGTTTCACCTCGCGCTCGTTAAGCGAAAAGCCCAGCGGTTCAATGAGATGCAACGTGGCGCCGGCGGCCAGGCAGGTGCGACCGGCGTTGCCGGTATTCCAGTGGATCTCAGGGTGCACCAACACAACATGAATCGACATCGCTCAAGTCTACTCGGTCACGTGATGGAACAGGAAGACGGACGCACAGTCGCATTCACGCACGGACGCACGGACGCACGGACGCACGGACGCACGAAACAGATGAACGGTTGAATCACGAACACACGAAACCAACGCACCGTTCAGCGCGCCCACCACTTGCGCAGTCGGCGTGCGGAGAGCGCGAGGCCCGTCAATACCAACATCGCACCACCGCCCGTGACGATCGTGGCCAGCAACTGTCCGAACCATCCGAACACCTGACCCGTGTGTCCATAGCGCACCCATGAGCGGATGCGGCGACTGGTGCTCAGCGACGCGTAATCGCGCGTCTCCACAACGCGCGCACTCGCTGCGTCCATGACCAGCGTGGTGCGCAAATCGGGGCGGTACGTGTTCCCTTCGGCCACAGCCACGGTAGCGACCGAATCGATCGCGGTGGGCACGTTGAGCGTCACCAGCTGCCAATCTGGGTGCGCTGTCATGGCCGCGCTGGCCAGTTGCTGCAGCGGTGCATCAACGGCGCGCACGGGCGGTTCGGCGCGTTCATTGGCGTCTGCACCCACGTTGCCGCTGCGTTCCCCGCGTGCACTTTCTTCGTCTGTCGCTGCCGCCGCCGCCCGCTCCTCTGGCGAACCGAGCGCCCGATCAAGCCATCGCCCGGGCCAGTCGTACGAAATAAATACGCCTGATGCGACAATCAGGAACAACGGAATTGCCGACCAGAAGCCAATGGTGTTGTGCCAGTTGAAGTCCCGCGCTTTGGGCGACAGCCCTTGCCGGAACCAGAGCACCTTGCGCAGTGACGTCCACGTGAGCCGCTTGGGCCACCAGAGCCATAGGCCGCTCAGCACGAGCAGTAAAAACCCCAGATTGGCCGCGCCGGTGGCGGCCTTCATCCGATCGCGCCATTCGCCACCGCTATTTCCCACCCAGCGATGCCAGCGACGCAGCCCCGAAAAAAACGCCTGGCCCGTTCGCTCGCTGCTGAGGGTGACCGAATCGCCGCGAAACGGATCCACATGGAGCGCCTCGCGCTCGCGATCCCGAAAGCGAATCAGCACCGACTGATCGTCCGCCCGTCGCACCGCGATGCTGCGCACCTCGTCACGCGCAATCCCGTGCCGCGCCAGCAACGTGTCGAGCGGCAGGCGAGCCGTAAACGACGCCGGATCAACGGTGGGCGTTCCATCAATCGCGTCAATCATTTGGCGCTCAAAACCGAGCATCACGCCCGTGACCGACATGAGCAGGATCAGCAAACCGGCCGCAACGCCAATGACAAGGTGAGACCAGAACAGCACTCGGCGAATCAGCGAAAGAAAAGCGCTCATCAGACGGAAAAATGTTAAATGAGAACGAGTATCAACAGGAGATCGGTCAGTCTAATTCAATCCCGATCTATTTGCTAGGGAATGTTTTTTCGAGGTCGGCGTGTTCGACCGAGGCCGAACGTCTCCCACGCGCGCTACGCGCAACCCCCGCCCACCACGGCCCACGCGCCCACCACGGCCCACGCGCCCACAACGGCCCACGCGCCCACTACTGCCCACGCGTCCAACACGGCCCACGCGCCCAACACGGCCCACGCGCCCGCGCACCCAGCACCCTCGCAGCGCTCCCTCCGCCTCACCGCTCCGCTCGTCGCTCTGGCCCCCTGTCCGCCTTACGATCTACATTGGCAGATCCCCCTCACCCCAACGCCTGCTCATGCGCCATTCGATTGTCCTCGTCGCTCTCGCGGCTGCCGTCAGCTCCCTCGCTTCGCCCGCCACGCTGCGCGCGCAGTCCTCGGCCTCCGCTGCACCCACAAAAAAGGTGCTCACCGCGGCCGATTACTCGCGCTGGCGCACCATCGACCGCGCGCAAATCTCAGCCGACGGCCGGTACGTTGTGTACGGCCTGCGCCACGTCAACACGCTGCCCGCCGAGGCCAAGCCGGTGCTCAAGCTGCGCGACGTTGCCGCCGCCACGGAGATCGAGATTTCAGGCGCATCCGACGCCAGCTTCTCGCCCGACGGCAAATGGCTGGCCTATCTCGTGGAAGTGCAGCCAGCGCCGCGACGGGCACGCACGAACGACTCCATGCCTTCCGCGCCCGCCGATAGCACGACACAAAATGTGGTGGGTCCAACGCCCGCGCAGCCGGCCAATGGTGCGCCACGCGGCCCTACCACCGTACAGCGTCGCTGGGAGCTGCGTGAGCTCGCCACTGGAAAGACGCAGCAGTGGAAAGACATTCAGGGCGTAAGCTTTTCGCCCACGTCCACGCATTTGCTGCTCACGCGACGCGCGGCCAACGCTGGGGGCGGTGGCGCCAGCGGAAATGCTGCTGGTGGCGGCGCCGGCGCTAACGCAGCGGCACGCGGACCGAACGCACCACGCGGACAAGATCACATTCTGCACGATCTCACCACCGGGCGCTCGTTGTTCCTGGGCGGTGTTGACGAAGCCGCGTTCAACATCTCGGGGCAGCACCTCGCGTACACGGTAGACGCTGCCGCGCGTGACGCCAACGGTCTCTTTCTCATCACGCTCGCCGACCACCGCATGAATGCGCTCGACAACGATTCGCTGCGCTACAGTCGACTGGTTTGGAACGACAATGGCTCGGCGATTGCCGTGTTGAAGGGCAGCGAAGTAGAAAAGAAGCGCGAAACCAGCAACCAGTTGCTGGTCTTCAGTGATGTGGCGGGCGCACCAACTCGGGCCGCACTGGCCATCGCCGATGTGCCAACCTTCCCGAAGGGCTTTGTCATCACCGAACGTGCCACGCTCGACTGGAGTGATGATGGCACGCTGGTGTACCTCGGCACGATGCCGCAAACCGCGGCGCCCGATACCGCACGTCGTCGCAGCACCGATTCCATTGCCGACGTCGATGTGTGGCGCACGCAGGACGAGCGCATTCAGTCGCAGCAAATTGTACAAGCCAATCAGGAGCGCAATCGTACCTTCCGTCAGGCGTTTGATGTGCGGGCGCAGCGATTCGTCGCGCTCACCGATTCGTCCATGCGTGATCTTGAGTTGCCGATTACCGGCACGTGGGCCGTTGGTCGTGATCCTCGTCCGTACGTGTCAGACTACAAAAGTTCGGCCGCTGATTTCTTTCGCGTAAATACACGCACCGGTGAACGCACACCGATGCTCACCGATCAGCTGTTGGGTCAGCACGTGGGCGGTATTTCACCCGACGGACGCTACTTTGTGTTCTTCAGGGACGCTCGCTGGCAGGCAATCGAGTTGGCGTCAAACACCGCGCGCACGCTTGGGGGATCAGGCGCGCCGAGCTTTGTGAATAGGGAGTATGACTACCCGGGGCCACGACCGCCGTACGGTGTGGAAGGATTCACGCCCGATGGTGATCAGGTGATCATGCGCACGCGCTATGATCTGTGGGCGCTCTCGTTGAACGGGACAGGCGCAGCGAAGAACATCACCAACGGAACGGGCACGCGCGAGCAGATTGTGTTTCGTGAGGTGCGCTTTGCGCCCATTGACTCATCACGGCGTCGCGCCGCGCGCGTGTCGCGTGAGATGGATCTGAGCAAGCCTGTCACGTTGTCGGCTTATGGGGAGTGGACCAAAAAGTCCGGCTTTTACACGCTCGACAACGCGCAACTCACACCGCTGGTGTACGACGATGCCGCGTTCAGCACACCTTCGCGCGCACGCGATACCGACCGGGTGATTTTCACCCGTCAAACCTTCAGCGAGTTTCCCGACGTACAGTTGGCCACCAGTGCACTGCGTGATGCGGCGCGAATCAGTGATGCCAATCCGCAGCACAACGAATACCGCTGGGGCCGGCGCGTCCTCTTTGACTACACCACGCGTCGTGGTGTGAAGTTACAGGGCGTGCTGGCATTGCCTGACGATTACAAGAACGGCCAGAAACTGCCCATGCTCGTGACGTTCTACGAAAAGAACTCGCAAACGATGCATCGCTATCCCACGCCGTCTTTCCTCAGCGGGATGGGGGGCATGCCAGTAGAAGCGGTCAGTCGCGGCTACGCCACCATGTTGCCGGACGTGCATTTCCACACCGGCAGTTCACACAGTGACATGCTCGACGCGGTGGAAGCCGCTACGCGCAAAGTGATCAGCATGGGATACGTCGATCCGGCGCGCGTTGGTGTGCATGGGCACAGCTACGGTGGAGAAGGCGCCGCATTTATCGGCACGCAATCCAAACTGTTTGCGGCTGTTGGCATGGGTGCCGGTGTCACTGATCTGTTCTCTGATTTTTCGCAGAGCTGGGGTTGGAGTTATCAGGTATCCGGAGGCAGCGGAGCCAACGGCAACAACTACTACATGCTCGGCCAGGGTCGCTGGGGGTTTTCGCCGTGGGACAATCCGGAGCGTTACCGCGACGAGTCAGCGCTCACGCACGCGAACAAGGTATCTGTTCCGTTTCTGATCATGCACGGGACCGCCGACCCCACCGTGTCGTTTACCGAGGGCATGAACTTCTACAACGCGCTGCGCTACAACGGCAAGGACGCCGTGATGCTGGCTTATCCGGGGGAGGGGCACGGATTGCGTGGATTGGCCAATCGCAAAGATCTGACCACGCGGTATTTCCAGTTTTTCGATCACCATCTGCGCGATGCCGCGGCGCCCCGGTGGATGACGGACGGCGTCCCGTTCATTGCCAAGGAAGAGAATCGCGAGCCGAAATAGCGGGCATCGTTATAGCACCATCCGCCATTGGCCCATCAGCCATGCACCCGTGTGTCGGTACGAGCGTCAGGCCGTACCGACCACGGGCTTGTCCGACACCGGTTTGAGAATCTGCTGCGACACAAGAACGAGCGACAGCAGCACGAGTACTCCAACGCCTTGCGCCTTGGCCGGCGGCAATCCGAAGCCTTGGATCCCCACCTTGGTAACCAGCGCCCAGATCAGTGGTCCAACAATCGCTGAAAATCGTCCCACCATGCCATACAGTCCGTAAAACTCACCAATGCGCGCTGGTGGTGTGAGACGCAACATCAGTGGCCGGTCGGCGCTCCAGGTGCCGCCGAGTGCAATGCCGGCCATTGATGCAACAAGAAACAGCGCTTCAACGGGTAGCGTGAACAAGCCGATGCTCGCCGCCAGTACAAACGTGGCAACCCAAAGCCACAGCACGCGGTCGAGTGTGCGCTTGGGCCCGATGCGGTCCACCAGTCGTCCCCACGCAAACCCGCCCACCACGGCAAAGCTGATCGCGAAGAGCATGATGAGCAGCGCGCGGCGTTCCCCGTCGTCTTCACTCATGCCTGATGCCATGGCCACATTGATGGTGAACAGTGTCATGATGGCGATCACGGTATTGATCGCATCGGTGTAGAACACGCGGCCAACCAGAAACCGGATCAGTCCCGGGTATTCGTTGCCGTTGCGCAGGGTGCGAATGGTATCGGCCGTGGACTCCTTGATCATGGCCAGACCAAACACCGGTCGCGGGTTCGGATTCACGCGTTCCTTGACGAACACAAAACACGGGATCGCGAACAGGAGAAAGGCCATGGCGATGGCCGTGAAGAGGAAGGCCTTGTCGTCGGTACCGAAATAGATGCCCATGCCCACTGCGATGTACGAGCCCAGATAGCCCACGCCCACGCCAATCCCGGAGATCCGGCCACGATTTTCCTCGGTGCTCACCTCCGGCAACAGGGCGTCGTAGAACTGCAAGCCGGCCTGATACGCGGCATTGGCCAGCACGAATGCCAACACCGTGGGCCAGTAGCTGACACGCGCCAACAGCATGGTGAGGCCAACGCACATGAGCGTACTGACAATCAGAAACGGCATGCGCCGCCGCGCCCGATCGGTCATGGCACCAAGCAGTGGTGAAATGACAAAGATGATGCCCATGGAAACGGCCGTGATGATCCCATATTCAAAGTCGGCACGCTCCGGTCCCACGGCATCTTTCACCCAAATGGAGAAATAGACGGAGACAATACCCATTGAAAAAATGGTATTGGCCAGATCGTACGTCACCCAGCTGGCAACAGCGCGGCGCGGAATTTCGGGGGCGGAGGTTGGCATGGCGAGGAATGTGCATGGTTGCGGCACGGAGCGCGATGTACGCGAGCGTATTCCGCGGGCGCCCTTCAGGCTCTAAATTGTTCCGTACCTTGCTTTTTTCTCTAGCACAAGCGTGCCAGATGCGTGAGACGCCCACCAACGGATCGGCCAATGAACGCTCGGAGCGTGTCCCGGAGCGGCGCTCGATCACGGAGTTGCCTCTGGCGGCGCTGCGTTTGCATGCCGACGGTCGCATCCTCGAGGCCAACGCCGCAGCAGTGGCTCTTACCGGCTACGAGGCCACCGAGCTGCTGGGCCAGTTGGTGACCTGTCTGTTCGGCAGCGAGACCGACGTCGAGCTCGCCCGAAAGGTGCAATCGAGTTGTCAGCGCCAGCAGATCTTCGCCGACGAGCTGCTGTGCTATCGCAAGACGGGAGCGCAGTTCTGGAATGACCTTGTGGTGGTGCCGGATTCCAACAGCAACGCTGACTCGTGCATGCTGGCACTGCTGCGCGATGTGACGGCCAGACGGACCGCCGCCAAGGCACTTGGCGTTGACGTATCGCACGATCGGATGATCATGGATCGCATTCAGGCAGCGATCGTCGTGCACAGCGCGTCAACGGAAATTCTCTACGCCAACACGCTGGCTACCGAAATGCTCGGGGTTACGTACGATTCTGTGCTCGGCACGGCGCACACCGATCCGCGCTGGAAATTTTATGGCCCCGACGAGCAGCCGCTCGCATACTCCGAATATCCGGTTGTCAAAACACTCGAGACCAAGGCGGCGCAGTACGGTTTGATTATCGGTGCACTGCGTGTGAATGATCAGAGCCCTCGATGGGCAATCTGCAACTCGTATCCAGTAATGGACGAGTCCGGTGCCATTTGCGAGGTCGTGGTGAGCTTCACCGACATCACGGAGCTCAAAGCCACCCAACATGCGCTGCAGAAATCGGAGGAACGTCTGCGATTGGCGCTACAGGGATCGAACGATGCGCCGTGGGACTGGGATCTTGATACCAACGAGCTCTACTACAGTCCCCGCTGGTGGGGAATGATCGGCTACGACCCTGACGAGTTGCCAAATGACGCGTTTCTCTGGACGCGCCTGCTACATCCCGATGACATCCCGAGTGTGCCTGCACAGCTGGAAGCATGGTTTGCCAGCGACGTCCAGACGTATGAAGTCGAGGCTCGGCTACAGCACAAATCGGGTCACTACGTCTCGGTGCTCTCGCGAGGCTTCATTCTGCGCGATGCCGCGGGGAAGGCACGGCGCGTAAGCGGAACCAACACGGATATTACGGAACGGCGCGCACTCGAAGAGCGACTGCACCAGTCGCAAAAGATGCAAGCGATCGGACAGCTGGCCGGTGGTGTCGCGCATGACTTTAACAACCTGCTGGCGGTAATCGTTGGGAATCTGGAGCTGTTGCGCAACGCCGAGCCGGGTGGCTCCGACGCTGGAGAGAGCTTTAATGATGCGCTCGCGGCTGCGCAACGTGGTGCGGAGCTCACAAAAAGCCTGCTCACGTATTCGCGTCAACAGCCCCTGGAGACGAAGATTGTTGATGTCGCGCAACTGGTGTCCAATCTGGGATTGGTATTGCGTCGCATCATTCCGGAATCGATACGTATCGATGTGCACGCACCTCAACCACCAATGCGCATCCGTATCGATGCCGGACTGCTCGAGAACGCACTGCTCAACTTGTGCATCAACGCGCGGGATGCGATGCCCGGCGGCGGGACGCTGTCGCTCTCGGTGGAGCGCATGCGCCTGAGTGATCCGGCGCGTTGTCACGAGCTGGAGCTGGAACCGGGAGCCTACGTTCGCGTGAACGTCAGGGATACCGGGACCGGTATGACGGCAGAAATCGTGCGTCGATCTGTGGAGCCTTTTTTTACCACCAAGCCGTTGGGCAGCGGAACCGGCCTTGGCCTGAGTCTCGTATACGCCTTTGTGCAACAGTCGGGCGGCGCGCTGCACATTGATTCAGCGCTCGCCGAAGGCGCTCATGTGCAGCTGTATTTGCCAGCTGGTGATGTGGTCACAGACGATCAAATGGCGGCGCCACCTGAGGCGCAGAATGTCGAATGCGCACGCCATGATCTCGTGCTTGTCGTAGAGGATGACGCCAGCGTGCGTCGTCTGTGTGTACGGAGCCTTGCCACGCTCGGTTACCGCACGCTGCAGGCCGCGAGCGGCCCGGAGGCGCTGCGCGTGCTGGAAGCGTCGCCGAACGTTGATCTGGTGCTCACAGATATGGTAATGCCTGATGGCATGAGTGGAAAACAACTCGCCGATGAGATTGCGCGGCGCTGGCCGGAGGTTTGTTTGGTGTACATGTCCGGTTACACCGCGCACATTTTCGACGAGGGTGATGACTCGCCGAGCCGTCAGCTCCTCACCAAACCGTTTACCATTGCGCAGCTGGGTACAGCGCTGCGTTCGGTGCTGGATGAGCGCAATGCGGACACGGAATGAGGCAGCCGGTTGATTACCGCGACAAGCTGGCGTCCAGGAAGCTTTGCGCGTCGGCCTCGCTCATCTGACGGAAACCCGGCGTGACGTTGTCGAGTTTTCCGGCCTTCATCCACGACTCAAGCTCACCCACCATTTCAAAGAGCTGCTCAAAATCGTTCACGATAAAGAGCAGCGGCTGATAGTGGTCGATTTCAAAGTGCTGATTGATCACCCACGCCAGCTGTAGTGGGTGGCGCTGCACCGACGGGTCTTCAATGCTGTGCACCAGCTCACCGTACGATGACAGCAATCCGGAGCCGTAGGCTTTGATTTGATCAGGTGTATTGCCGCGCATCAACCCGAACTCAATGGTGAACCAGAAGAAGCGCTGCAGCGCATTCTGAATGCTGGTGAGACGGCGCAGCTTGTCGGCCGGATTGCCCGCCTGACTCACCATTTCGGCGGCAAGGTGTGCGCACGCGCCAAAGCGGACCAACGTTTCGGCGAAGGCCGGATCGGTGTGCATCGGCACATGACCCGCGATATCGTGAAAGATGTCGGGTTCGGGCAGGTAATCGAGCGACGACCCATCACGAATCGTAATGGTGGTGGGAAACTCGCGTCGGCTCAAACAATCAAAAAAGTTGAACGCCGGCACAAAGCCGCTCACTGCTTTGGCCTTGAAGCCGGTACGGGGGGCCATGAAGCGATTGACATCTTCCAGGCGTGGTACCTGCGAGTCGTCGAAGTTGAGCGTGGTCAGCCCGTCAAGAAATCGCGGATTGGCGTAGCGCTCCCACCGCTCTTGCATGCGAGCGTACAAGCGCCGCCACGTGTCATGATTATCGGCGGAGTAGAGCGTGTACGGCTGCTCGATATACATGTCGCCGTTGGCCACTGCCTGTTCGATGTACGGGGCCTTGGTCGTGGTAAGGCCTTGGCCGGCGATGAGTTCGGACGTTTGAGCAGTCATGGTGATCGGGCAGAGAGGGACAGGCGGCTGAGGGTCGGAGCAACGTGCCTCCGCTTTATACCAAACATCGTACAGTAATGCCGTGGTGACCTTCAGGGTGCCCGCGCGCGTTCGTGCTTTGCCACACAGTGAACTTTCCTCGGTGCCGTCATGTACACTTACATAACGGCACGCGCGTGCCCGTCCACGGAGCCCAGTGCGCAGATTTGGGACGTGGTTCAACCACTTCCATCATGCCCCGTGTCGCGTAGCCTCACCGTTCTGGCGCAGTATCTGCTGCCGAAACAGCTGCTCACAACGCTGGCGGGGCGCTTGGCCCATGTTCAAGCGGGTGCACTCACTACGTGGGTCATACGACGGTTCGTGAGCCATTATGGCGTGAACATGCAGGAAGCGGCCAGCGTGGATATCGCCAGCTACCGCACCTTCAATGCGTTTTTCACGCGAGCACTGCAGGCCGATGCAAGGCCGCTGGCCGAAGCGGACATTGTTTCACCCGTGGACGGCGCCGTGAGTCAGTGTGGCGCTATTGCGGGCAATCAAATATTTCAGGCCAAGGGACACAACTACTCGACATCCGCGTTGGTGGGCGGTGATGTGGAGCTCGCGAGGCTGTTTGAAAACGGTCTGTTCGCCACGCTGTATCTGTCGCCCAAAGACTACCATCGCATTCATATGCCGTGCGCGGGAACACTCCGGCGAATGCTCTACGTCCCCGGCGACCTGTTCTCGGTGAACCCGGCCACTGCCCGTGAAATACCGGGGTTGTTCGCGCGAAACGAGCGTGTGGTGTGCGAGTTCGACGGTGCCCACGGTCCGTTTGTGATGGTGCTGGTTGGCGCCACGATTGTTGGCAGCATGGCCACCACCTGGCACGGTATGGTCAATCCGCCTCGCTCCGATGCCGTGAAAGAGTGGCGTTACGACGACGCGCCTGTTTCACTGCGCCAAGGCGAGGAAATGGGCCGGTTTCTGCTCGGCTCTACCGTGGTGTTGCTCCTTCCGGCCGGCCTGATGGCATTTGACCGGGCCTGGCAGGCTGGACGCGCGGTGCGCATGGGCGAGGCGATGGGGCACAGTCTGGCGGCGTGAGACCTTGACAAAGCACTAACGAGAGCGATAACACATGTATCGCAGGCTGTGCATTGGAATGAGGGCACCATCGCAAAGCAGAGCGGCGCCGGAACGACCTTGTGTACAGCGCGGGTGCATCGCCTCATCCCAACGAACGCCCATGTCTCCAAAGAATCGGCCCGCTCCCAAAGCCACGTCCGCCCTCCCCAAAGCTCCTACCGGCATCACCGGACTGGATGAAATCACCGGTGGCGGGCTGCCTGCAGGGCGGCCGACGCTCGTTTGCGGGAGCGCGGGGTGCGGGAAGACCATGCTGGCCCTGGAATTCCTCGTGCGCGGGGCGGTGGAGTTCGATGAACCAGGCGTGTTCATGATGTTCGAGGAAAATGCGGTCGAGCTCACGGCCAATGTGCGCTCGCTCGGCTTCGATCTGGACCAGCTCGTGAAAGAGAAAAAGATCGTGCTCGATTACGTCCATATCGAGCGCAGCGAGATTGAGGAGACGGGTGAGTATGATCTCGAAGGGCTCTTTATCCGGCTCGGGCACGCCATTGATTCCATCGGGGCCAGGCGTGTGGTGCTCGACACCGTGGAGGCGCTGTTTGCCGGCCTGCCCAATCACGGCATCCTCCGCGCCGAGCTGCGCCGACTGTTCCGCTGGCTCAAGGATCGCGGCATGACGGCGGTCATCACCGGCGAGAAGGGCGAGGCGTCGATCACGCGCTACGGTCTCGAGGAATATGTGGCCGATTGCGTCATCACGCTCGACCACCGCGTGCACGAGCAAATTTCCACCCGCCGCCTGCGCGTGCTCAAGTATCGCGGTTCGGCGCACGGCACGAATGAATATCCGTTTCTCATTGGCGAGCAAGGGATCTCGGTGCTTCCGATCACGTCGCTGCGGCTCGATCACGCGGCCCCTTCAGAGCGTCTGTCCACGGGCATCGCGCAGCTCGACAAAATGCTCGGTGGCCAAGGAGTCTTTCGCGGCAGCAGCGTGCTGGTTTCCGGGGCGCCGGGCACCGGCAAGAGCAGCATCGGCGCCACCTTCGCCGACGCTGCGTGCCGCCGCGGCGAGCGCGCACTGCTGTTCGCCTATGAGGAATCGAGCGAGCAGATTCTGCGCAATATGCGCTCCATCGGTCTGGACCTCGCGCCGTGGGTAAAGACGGGGCTGCTGCAGATCCACGCCTCGCGCCCCACGCTGCAGGGACTGGAACAGCATCTCGTGGCGATGCATGACACGGTGCAGGCGTTCCGACCCGCAGTGGTCGTGGTCGATCCGATCAGCAATCTCTCGGTCGATCGCAGCGAAGAAGACGTGAAGCCAACGCTGATGCGCCTCATTGATTTTCTCAAGCAGCAGCAAATCACTACCCTCTTTACCAGCCTCACCACCGGTGGCAGCGCCGCCAACTCGGCGGAGGATTCGCAGGTTGGTGTGTCGTCGCTCATGGATGCATGGCTGCTGCTGCGCAACGTGGAATTCAACGGCGAGCGCAATCGTACCCTCCACGTCCTGAAAGCGCGCGGCACGGCGCACTCAAATCAGGTGCGCGAGTTCGTGCTCAGCGACTCCGGGATCGCGCTCGTTGATGTGTATCTCGGCGTGGATGGCGTGCTCACCGGCTCCGCTCGCTTGGCGCAGGAGGCGCACGAACGCTCAGCCGCAGAGTTGCGCCACGAAGATGGCGAGCGCAAACTTCGACAGCTCTCCAGTCGGCAGAAGATGATCGCGGCGCAGATCGCCGCGCTGAAGGCGGAAGGTGAGGCCGAGGAAGCCGAAGTGAAATTTGCCATCGCGCGTGATACGTTGCAGGTACAAACTACGCAGAAAAACAGCGTGGACATGGCGCAACTGCGCGGCGGTAACAAAGCCAGCAAAAGACAAAAAAAGGCAAAAAGATGACCACGACGACCGAGGTCAAGACCTACGAATTGCGGCTCTACGTCGCTGGCCAAACCGCTAAATCTCTCGCGGCATTCGCCAATCTCAAGCGCATCTGCGAGACGCACCTCGCCGGACAATACCGCATTGAGGTCATCGACCTCATGAAAACGCCTCAGCTCGCCGCTGGCGACCAGATTCTCGCGCTCCCGACGTTGGTACGACGGCTCCCCGAGCCGATCAAAAAGATCATCGGCGATCTTTCCAACGAAGAACGCGTGCTCGTCGGCCTCGACGTGCTACCCATAGCGGAGTGAGCGCTATGGATGATCAAGACGCAGCTTCGATTGACCTCGAAACCTTCGAAGCCGCTGCCGCCCAACAGGACTCGGCCCGCTACGTGTTGCGACTCTATGTCACGGGCTCCACGCGACACTCCACGCGGGCCATCGTGAACATCCGCACAATTTGTGAGGAGCATCTGAAGGGGCGCTACGAGCTGGAGATCGTGGACATTTCGCAGCATCCCACGCTGGTCGAAGGCGAGCAGATCATCGCCGCGCCAACGTTGATCAAAAAACTGCCCCTGCCGCTGCGCCGTTTCATTGGCGACATGTCGCAGACTGAGCGCATCCTGCTCGGTCTCGATCTGCGCGAGAAGTCAAGCGGCCATCCTTCGTCGGCGTAACAACCCTTGTCCACAGTGTCTCCCACGGCCTCTCCCGAAGCACCGCTCCCAGCGGAGAATGCGGAGCTGCGCGCCCGGTTGGAGGCGGCGGAAGAAACGCTGCGCGCCATCCGAAGCGGCGAGGTGGATGCGTTCATCGTTGACACTGAGCAAGGCCCGCAGCTTTTCACGCTGCAAGGCCTCGACGCCGAATCGAACCGCTTTCTCGGCGAGATCCTGGTGCTGGTCAGCGACGCAGTGATCGCCACTAACGGCGAAGAGCGCGTGACCTACATAAACGCCGCCGCCGAGCGGCAATACGGCCTGGTCGCGGCGACAACGCTCGGCTGCAAGCTCGCCGAGCTGTATGGAATCCGCTGGTTGCGCTCGGAGGACGAAGCGGAGGCCATGACCGCGCTGAGTGAGCGTGGCGAGTGGCGCGGTGAGAATATTCACGTCACCCGCGAAGGTCGCGAACTGCATGTGGAGTCGCGCGTAACGATGAGCCTGGCCGACGACGGCCGGTCGAAGGGCTTGGTCGCCGTCATTCGTGATATCACGGAGCGGAAGCAGTCGGAGGAGGGGCTACGCCAGAGCGAAGAACGCTACCGGCGCGTGATCGAGACGGCTCACGAAGGCATCTGGATGATCGATGCAGAGGGACGCACCACATATGTAAATCAGCGCATCGCCGACCTGCTGGGGTATTCGTCGGCGGAGATGGCTGGCCGCGGCCACACCGATTTCATGTGGGAGGAGGATCATCCTACGGGAGACTTGGAACTGTCACTGCGTCGCCAGGGAATCGCGCAAGTGTGGGACCAGCGCTATCGTCGAAAGGACGGAAGGGAATTGTGGACGGTGGCGTCGTGTAACGGGATGTTCGATCCTGAGGGCACGTTCATCGGTGCGCTGGGGATGTTTACGGACATCACCGATCGGAAGCGGGTGGAGGCAACACTCGTTGCCCGTGAACGGGAGTTCCGCTCGCTCGCTGACAACACGCCCGACATCCTCACCCGTATCGATCGCGACCTGCGCCATGTGTTCGTGAACGCTGCGATCAAGCGGGCGACGGGTCGCAGTCCTGACGAGTTCCTCGGTAAAACGAACCGTGAACTGGGGATGCCGTCCGACGTCTGCGACCTCTGGGAAGCCGCCATCCGAGACGTATTTAAGCATGGTCTCCAAAAACTCGTCGACTTCACACTCGATAGCCCGGATGGACCTCGACATTACGCGTCCCAACTGGTGCCCGAGGTCGGGCCGGACGGGGCGGTTGAGTTCGTGCTTGGGGTGGCTCGCGATGTGACCGACGCGCGGGCGGCCGAAGAGGCCGTGCAGGCGAGCGCGGAGCGGTTGACGCGCGCCCAGCGCGCCGCCGAAATGGGCACTTGGGATTGGGATCTCGTGTCCGGTGAGTTGGCGTGGACGGCCGAGGCGTGGCTGCTCCTTGGCCGGTCTGCCGAAGCGGACGGTCCCCCCACCTACGACCTGTGGCTTTCCTGCCTTCACCCCGATGATCGCGAGCGGGCTGCGGCTGCCGTTGCTGCCGCCATTACCGCCGGGCCGTACCGGGACGAGTACCGTGTGCGCCATCACGATGGCCGCGAGGTGTGGCTGGAGGCTGTCGGTGAGGTAGTTCGCGACACTACCGGTGCAGCCGTGCGAATGCTCGGCACGATCCGCGACATTACCGATCGTAAGAAGTCCGATGAAACACTGCGGGCGGCCGACCAACGGAAGGATGAGTTTCTGGCAACGCTCGCGCATGAGTTGCGGAATCCGCTCGCCCCAATCCGCAACGGCCTTAACGTTTTAGGCACGGCGCACTTGCCCGACGACATGGAGAATGTGGTTGCGATGATGGACCGACAGCTTGGGCACCTGGTCAATCTGGTGGACGACCTGCTCGACGTGTCGCGAGTGCGCACCGGGAAGATCACCCTTCGCGCCGAACGCGTCACGGTCATGGAGGCGCTGGACGCGGCGGTCGAGGCCTGTCGGCCGACCATTGACGAGAAGTTTCATACGCTCGAAGTGGTGCATTCTCCGGAGCCGCTCTCGGTAAGCGGTGACAAAACCCGATTGGTGCAAGCCATCGCCAACTTGCTCACCAACGCGGCCAAGTACAGCGAGCCCCGCGCCAGCATACGACTGACGGCGAAAAGGGAGAACGGCGAGGTTGTTATTCAGGTGTCGGACACCGGGACGGGCATCGCCCCTGATCTGCTCCCCACCTTGTGGGACCTGTTCACTCAAGTCCGCGATACTCTGGACAAAGCGCAGGGTGGATTGGGCATCGGATTATCGCTCGTGAAGAATCTGGTCGAAATGCACGGCGGGACAGTGGCGGCCGCAAGCGACGGAGTCGGCCAGGGCAGCACGTTCACAATTCGACTTCCACTCACCGAAACTGTTGACCCGATCGTCACGTCTTTCCCTGACCAGAACGGATCGGCCACGAACGATCAGGTCGGTCGGCGGGTGCTTCTGGTGGATGACAACATGGACGCGGCTGAGAGCCTGGCCATGCTCCTGCAGCTATCAGGGCACGAGACTGCAACCGCGCACAGCGGGCTGGCGGCTCTGGAGGTCGCTCAGACGTTCAGGCCGGACATTGTGTTTCTCGACATCGGGCTGCCAGCCGGGATGGACGGGTACGAGGTCGCCCGGAGGCTTCGGGCCGACCCGCACACGGCCAACGCGGTACTCGTGGCGCTCACCGGTTGGGGAAGCGACGACGACAAGCGAAAAAGTACGGAAGCCGGTTTTGATTTCCATCTGACCAAACCCGCCGGTGCGGACGCCGTGCAGGCTGTATTTGACCGATTCGCCGCGAGTCGCGTAGCGCTCGGTGACCGGCAGAGGGTGGCCGTCACCGAAGGCAGTTAAGCCCCGATCCGAACTCGGCGCAGGCCAGCGAGGCCTGCGAGGCCGGCAGCCGCCACGCTCGCGGCCAGCAGCGCAAGCGTACCCGGTTCGGGAACTTCAACCGGCGCCGGGGCGAGCTCCTCGTACTGAATGTTTGTCAGTCCCACGCTCTGGACCTGCGTAAACGGGGGGGCACCATCTGGCGTGATCGTGGCCACGGGCGCCGAGATGTCGAGCCGGTCAAACACGCTGTTTTCAAGGCCGAACCAGCCTAAAGCCTCAGACTGCGGCAGTCCAACCAGTGTTTGTGCGCTGGCAATCTCAAACCGGCCCAAGGACGTGCTGCCGAGGAAGGCTTCGAGGAACGGATTGGTCTGGCTGGCAAAATCACGTTGCGCAAACAGCTGGAAGGCTACGCTGCGCACCGCCGACACGAAGTGCAACCGGATGACGACGTCCAACTCCGCTGAGTAGCCATTCGTAATCGCGCCACCGGGCACTGCATAGCTGCTACTGGGTGATTTGAGCAGCAGCGCGTTCTCGAACTTCACATCCCCGACCTGAACTACCGACTCAAGATCGGTTTCGGCCTCGAGCGACACCTGCACCACGTATTCGTTGAACGTGAGACCATCGTTGCGCAGCCCGAAATACGAGGTCCCGCTGGCTGCTTGCGCCACCAGCGACCCCGCTACGGAAACTGTCAACAGTCCAGCAACAACGCTACAACGCCACACACGCGCTCCGAAAGTGCGTTCAAGAGAGCACCGCTAGACACACAACTCCTTCATAAAATCGCCCGTTCGGCGAACCTTCGAAAGGGCGTTAGGGAAAACAGTGAAGCGAACTCATCCGTGTACTGTCGATAGCTGGAGACGTCTTATAGCAGACCTTGCTTGACTGATCGAGAGACAGGCGGCACGTTTTGTGGTTGAAGCTACTAATGCAGTTTCCTTACCAGGGTGGGTCTTTGCAGACGAGTACCGACATGGGCCTGCTTCGCCGAGTGCGGAGCAAACGGCGAGCATCTGCGGTGCCTACATCACGGTCGCTGAGGCTGCGTCAGCACAGCGCATTGCTCACGCTTTTTGTTTTGTTCACTGGTGCGAGCGCATGTCGCTCGCCGTCTATCGTGCTGTCGCCCACACCACTCGGTGATCCCGCGACCAGTGCGGCGATCGCGCAGGAACAGGGTGCGGCGGTGCTGTTGAAAGGCACCCTGGGTATTCCGCCGTTTCAATGGAACGGTGAGGCAGGTCGTTTGTCTGCACTCGCCTATGCGATGGCCGACCTGCTCGTGACCGACTTGGCGCAAAGTGCGCAGCTTCAGCTGGTCGAGCGCGCGCGCCTCGGTGAGGTATTGCAAGAAATCGATCTTGCGGGAGCTGGTCGCGTCGATTCTGTCACTGCACCGCGCGTTGGTCGCCTGCTCGGTGCACAGCGTCTCATCCTCGGCACGCTGGATACGCTCCCCAACGGCGATCTGCGTTTGAGCGCGCGCCTGGCGGATGTTGCCACCGGATTGATTGAGCAGACCTTCGACGCGCGCGCGCCGCTGAACGATCTGCTGGCCGCCGAAAAAGTGATCGCGTTTCGTTTGTTCGAAGCGCTTGGTGTGACTTTGACGCCGGCCGAACGATCAGCCGTTGAAACTGCGCGACCAGCGGCCAGTCTGGCAGCCCTCACGGCGTACGGGCGTGGCGTACAGGCTGAACTAGCCGGAGACTCGCGCCGCGCGCTCGCCGAATACCAGCGTGCTGGTGGACTCTCCCCCGCGTTTTCGCTTGCGACCGAGCGTGCAGCGTTCATCAAACCGGTAGCGCAGGCACTGACCGCAGAACGCGCGTTGTCCACGGGCATGCGATCGATCAATGAAGCGGCCGCGGGTGCCGTTGACCGCATCAATCGACCGCTTGATTTGCTGACTTCCCTCACACGACCGTCGGGCGGTGCAGCAGACCCCGCGTTTCCAAGCACGCTGATCACGGTGGTTGTGCAGGTACGACGCCCGTGAATCAACTACCGCGCCTCGCACTCGGCGGCTGTCTGGCTTGGACCACGATGGCCAGTGATGCTGGTGCGCAGGAGCGATTGGTTGGTAGTCGAACGGTAGGTTCGGCCGCGTCGTATGAGTCGATCAGTTTTGGCGGAGCGGGGCTGCTGCAATCGGCGTTCGCCGGCCTCGATACCACGCGTGTGCAAAGCGTGTCGCAGTTCACGCTGCCCATTTCGGCCTCTGCGCCGCTCTCAAAAAGTTGGCGCGTGGACGTAACAACATTATTCGCGAACGGTCGCGTGACGTTCAACGATCCCTCGGGGGGGGGGAGGCAGAGCGCTTCACTCACCGGGATCAGCGACGTGCGCGCGCGCGCGACGGGCCCGCTGTTTCGCGACGACGTCTTGTTGACCGTTGGCGTAAACGCACCAACCGGACGCATGTCACTCACGGGCGATGAGTTTTCGGCCTTGCGCATACTGGCGTCGCCCGCGCTCGGCATGGGTAGTTCGCCAGTGGGCTCGGGTTTGAGCGGCACGATGGGCCTTGTGTTTGCGCAGCAAGTCGGCGCGTGGGCCGTGGCGTACGGGACATCGTATGAACTGCGTGGCCAGTATCAACCGGTGGCGGCACTTACGGCCGGCACGGAATCATCTGATTTTCTGCCGGGTGGTGTGTTGCGTGCATCAGTGAGCGCAGATCGTTTGCTGGGTCCGCATCGGTTGAATGTCGTCGTCGCCGGCGATGTCTTTGCCGATGATCGGTTGCGTGGCGGTGCGGTGATCGATTCCAGTGGACTGCCGGGTGAAGCGCGCGTACGACTGGGCCCGGTGCTCAGTACTGATGCGCAACTGCAGATTGCGACCACCCGCCTGAGTGATTTGCTCGTGTACACGGCGTATCGGTGGCGCGCGCCGTATGCGAGAGATGGACTGACGATTGAGCGCTCAAGCGGTCAGTATCTGGAAGGCGGGGTGCGGGCGGTGGTGCCCTGGAAACGTGGCCGTGATGTGGTGCTTACGTCGGACGCTCGCTGGCACTCGGGGCTTGGCGTGGATCAGGGTTTGCCCACCGCTGGTGTCACCAGCGGAAGCGTTTCGGCGGCACTGCAAATCGCCCGTGGACTACTGTCCATACAACCATTCATTCGCGCGCAGGGGGGGGCTCTTCGCCAACCCGGCGCGGCGGTTCCTCTGGGCGCGCAGCGCTTTCTGGGTGTAGGTGGTGGGCTCGTAATTGTGAACCGATTCTGAGAGAGCCATGAAAAGTTTGCGGAGTGCCAGATCCTGTACCCGGTTGATCGCGTTGACCGCGCTCTGTTGTGTGCTCACCGCGTGCACGAAGCTCGCCGATGTGCTCACGCCGGGCGAACGCGGGAGCAGTTCGCTCCAGGCTTCCATTTCGCTCAATGCCACAATCGCGGGAGCGCAGCTCTCGCCGTCAGACGCCGTAAATCTTTCGGTCGTTGTGTCATACATTCGACGCGACGCTTCCCGGGTGCGCATCACGTCGCTGTCGCGTACGCTGGGCAGTTCTTCCTTGCAGGCCGTCCCGATCGGTGTTGATGTTGCCACGTGTCTGGTCGATCCGGAACGCGATGGCGCCGAAGGATCATGCCTGGTGGTGCTGCAGCTGGCGCTGTCGGTCAATGGGACTGTTGTCGATGAACAGGAAGTCGGTCCGATGCGCCTCACGCCTGGACAACCGGCAAACGTACCGGGCGGCCCGGTCACGCTGTTTGACATTGCGAGCATGGGAGTACAAGACGCGAGCGGTCAGGCCATTCCCCCCGACGCACCATTGGCGCTCACGATTGGTGAATCTCGGACCATTCGCGCGCTGGTGCGCGACACACGTGGTGAGGTGATCGCCGAACGCGTCCCAACATGGAGCAGTGATGCGCCGGCGGTGGCTGCGATCACCGAACGCGGCGACATCACCGCAATCAGTGCCGGCACCACGCGTTTTGTCGCCACCCTCGGCCAGCGATCAGTTGTTGTGTCGGCCAATGTGCGGCGGCCTACGGTAGCGTTTGAGATCACAGGTGCGGCCGGCAGTGGACGTGGAGTGGTGCGCTCCACGCCGGCTGGCATTGATTGCCGAGTGGAAGGCGGATTGGTCAGCGGACAGTGCAGTTTTGCGTTTGATGCCAACACCACGGTCACGCTCCGCTCCACGCCGGACAGCGACAATCTCTTCGGCGCGTGGAGTGGCGGATGCGCCGCGAGCGCCGACAATAGCACGTGCGTGGTCACACTCGATCAAGCGAGGCAGGCGAGCGCACAGTTCACGGCGCTTCGTCGGCTGACCATTAGCTCTGCGGCAGCGGGAAGTGCGCGCGGGCGCATCACAAGTAGTGCTGGTCTTGATTGTGTGATCGGCGACTCACCGTCGTCTGGCGTGTGCTCGGTGCAAGTGGCACAGGGTAGCACGGTCACGCTGACGGCCATCGTCGAGCCGTCGGCGGGGCAATCGACAGCGCCACGATTTGGCGGGTGGAGTGACGCGTGCGCCGCATCTGATCAGACCACCTGTGTGGTATCGTTGGCCGCTGAAGACCGTGTGCTCAATGCACGCTTTGTTGCGCAGCGTCGGCTGACGGTGGATCTGTCCGGAAGTGGAAATGGTGCGGTGCGCTCAAGTCCCGAGGGCATTGAGTGCCGGGTGGCGGGTGGAATCGTGAGCGGTACGTGCAGCGTGGTGTTTGATGCCGACGTTGATGTGACCTTGCAGTCAACCGCTGATGAGAACAATCTGTTCGGCGCGTGGAGTGGCGAGTGCGCGTCGTCGGGAAGCAGCCGA
The DNA here is from genome assembly GCA_038203945.1 of Gemmatimonadales bacterium. Classification (GTDB taxonomy): domain Bacteria; phylum Gemmatimonadota; class Gemmatimonadetes; order Gemmatimonadales; family Gemmatimonadaceae; genus JAABRT01. Next base: position 5,302 of record JBBRDJ010000037.1, on the reverse strand, counting down.
GCCTGCGTGTTGACCTCGGGTAGCCCGAAACAAGCCAGTGCCCGTTTCACGGCGTTGCGTCGTGTGACGATCACCTCCGGTACGTCTGCGGGTGGGCTCGGACGAGTGACGGGAAGCGGCGGTCTGGACTGTGTGATCAATGGTTCGGTGACCTCGGGTACCTGTGCGGTGCAGGTACCGGAAGGCACAACCGTTTCACTTAACGCGGTGCCGGAAGCAGCGTCGAGCGGGACCACGGAGTTCACTGGATGGGGCTCCGGGTGCAGTGTGACCACAGCGACCACCTGCGTTTTCACCGTTTCCGGTGCCGACCGCGTGGTGTCGGCTGGATTTATCGGTCAACGACGGCTCGTGGTGAATGTGGCCGGATCCGGCGACGGTACGGTGAGCTCCGGCCAAGGCATTGCGTGCGCGCGCACGGCCAGCGGTGCAACGTCGGGTACGTGTCAGTCAACTTTCATTAACGGCACGCAGGTCAGCTTGCGGGCGCAGGCTGCGGAAGGATCTGACTTCGTGGGTTTCAGCGGCGATTGCTCCACGACATCAGATGCCACGTGCACGGTCAGCATGACGGGCTCCCGGACGATCACGGCCACGTTCACCCGTCGTCGGGTGCGACTCACGCTTATTGTTGACGGTGGTCGCCAGTCTGCAGGCGTGGTCACGTTGAACAATGGCGAGGCGTGCGCGATTGCGTTTGGCAACGCCGCACAGACGTGCGTACGTGGCTATGACGCAGGCACCGAGTTGGTTCGCCTCAGTGCGCAGCCCGGAGATCTGTCCGTGTTTGCTGGCTTCACTGGCGATTGCAGTGGAACCGGCAGCTGCAACGTGACCATGTCGGCCGATCGAACGGTGCGCGTGAGCTTTTCTGCCATTCCGCGGGCCGTGAACCTCGTTCGGAGTGCTTCCGCGTCAGGAGCGGGACGCGTGCAGAGTGCGGACGCCAATCAGCGCATTGATTGCGCCTACGCGTCGGGACAACCCGCGCCCACCGGTTGCAGCACAACCGTGCCGCCCGCGACGCCGGTGCGACTTGTCGCCACACCCAGTCCGGCCAGCGCGTTACTCTCGTGGGGTGAGGCGTGTGCCGGTACGATGACGCTCACCTGCGTGCTGTCTCCAATGGCCGCCAGCACCGATGTCTCAGCACGGTTTGTCACGGCGATCGATGTGCAGATGCTGGTATCGGGTGGTGCCGGCAGTGTGGCGTTTGAGATTCCCAACGTGCCGTCGCAGGGTGCTTGTGCAAGCACCGCCACCGCGAGCAACAGCTGTCGATTCTCGCTGCCTGTAGGAACAACTGGCGTGTTCCGCGCTATCCCTGCAGCTGGTGAGAAGTTTTCCGGCTTCAGAGGACCGTGCCTTGAAGGCACGGGGTTGGTGCCTACGTGCACCTATCGCGGCTTTGGGTTTGTTCGCGAGATCAACGCCTTCTTCGGAGACGTTCCGTAAGCGCTCTTTCGGCTTGGGATACAAAAAACGCGGGGCGCAACGGTAATCGTTGCGCCCCGCGTTTGACCGACGAGGCCTATCGTTCTTTGCTGGTGATCATGGCCAGCTTTGTTTGCAGCGGCTGGTATTCAGGAGCCAGCGCGACGGCCGCCCTGTACAAGGTGGCTGCACCTTTCATGTCGTCCTTGTCTTCTGCTTCAAGTGCCTGACTCATGGCCATGAGCGCCTTGAACTGGTTGGGATTCTTTGCCGCCGGTACAGTGGCGCTGGCTGTCTTGAGAGCCGGCAGGTTGAGACCCGTGTTGATTTGCTGGCCAAGATCGATCACCAGCTGCAGCAGCTGGTCTGCCTTGCCGCTCACGGTTTTTACGTATTCAATGGCAGACGTCTCCGTGTTTACCGCCCGCACATCGATGCGCAGATTTCTGTTGGGATCAATCACGAAGCTGCCCATGAGCATGTGGCGCGCACCGAGTGTTTTACCAAGTTTGACGGCTGTCTCCTTGTCCACACGATCGCTGTTCTGCAGATTCTGCTCTTCGAGCAACGGTTGCAGGCGATCACGTTCGACAACGCGAACGGCTTGGTTCTGTGCGATCTCGTTGATGAGCATCTCCGCCATGCCTTTGCTCAGCGGTGCGTACGAGTCGAAATCAACAAGTGCGCTGTTGGTGAAGTAGAGTACAGCGAGGGTAGGACGTGTGTCGGTGGCCTGAGCCGAAAGCGGTAACGCGCCGACAACCAACAGCGCGGAAAGCAGGCCACGCATGCGACGAGCGGTAGGGCGAGCAGTGTGTAACATCGAGCACCTCGGAGAGGGGAAGGATAGTTGCCCAAGTTCACGCCAAATGCACGAATCGTCAATGGGAGTTTCGATTTCGCCTAATGTCTAAAACCTGTCCAGTGTGTTCCACCGTCTATCCAGATGCAGACGCGTTCTGTCCAAAAGATGGAACAACGCTCCGCACAGATGAGGCCGCCGCAACGCTTGTCGGCAGTGTGATTGCTGATCGCTATCTCGTCAGCAAGCTGCTCGGCGAAGGTGGCATGGGGCAGGTGTATCTCGCGGGACATGTGCGCTTACCACAGCAGGCCGCCATCAAGGTGCTGCACTCGAGCATGGTAAAGGACGCAGCGGCGATTGCGCGATTCAACCGTGAAGCGGCCAACGCGGCGCGCATCGAGCACGAGCGGGTGGCACGCGTGTTCGACTTCGGCGAGACAAGTAACGGCCTCGTGTATCTGGCGATGGAGTTCGTACCCGGACGTACGCTGACGGAAGTGTTGCAGGAAGCCGGTCGGCTGTCTGCTGAGCGCGCCGCGAACATAGTGTATCAGGTGGCCGACGGGCTGGAAGCGGCGCATCGCATCAGCATAGTGCATCGCGATCTCAAGCCGGACAATATTCTTGTGGTGTCCGACGAGTCGGGCGCTGACCGGTGCAAGGTGGTGGACTTTGGCATTGCCAAAGCGTTCGACGACAGCGGGAGCGGGAAGACGCAGCTCACGCAGGTGGGTGCGATCATTGGCACTCCGGAGTTCATGAGCCCCGAACAGGTGCTGGGCGAGCACCTGGACGCCCGCAGCGATGTGTATGCGCTGGCCGTGGTGGCGTATCAGTTGCTCACCGGCAGCCTGCCCTTTGTGGCCGCCACACCTGAGCGCAGCCTCACCATGCGACTCATTCAGGATCCGTCTCCGTTGTCGGAGACCGCGCCCGACGTTGAGTGGCCGTCAGCATTGCAGGAAACGTTCGACCGGGGATTGGCGCGTGAACCGGCGGAACGAACACCGTCGGCTCTCCAGTTCGCCGAAGAGCTCATTGCTGCGACAGAAGGATGGACGGGTGCTGTAGTGCTGCGCGGTCGCACGCCGATGTCAAGCGCGTCGCTTTCGGCGGCTCGTACCGCGGGAGGATCGAGTATGCGGACAGCGGTGAACGCATTTCGCAATGCACCGACTATGGCCATTGAGAACAAGGCGTTGCCGGGTGGTGCGACGAAAGGGTCGGCAGGATCGGCAGTGTCGGCAGGGTCGGCAGGGTCGGGCAGGGCGGTTCCCGGCGCGACGGACACCAAGGGTAGCAAAATGCCGATGATCGCGGGTGCGATGCTCGTGATGGCGTTGGTCGTGGGGGGGGGACTTTACGCGTCTCGAGATAGCGCGCCGGATGTGGGCGGAGATTCCATGGCCCAGCAGTCTGCGGCGGAAGCAGCGTCGCGCGTGGACGCGTCCACGGGTAATGGCGCGACCGTTGATGCGGCGACGAAGTCGGGCACTGGGACGCCAGATAACGCGGCGGCAAACCAAGGCACGGTTGCACCGGCGGCTGGTGTTGCAGTGCGCGACGAACGAACAGGCGCCACGTCGCCAGAGGCCAATAACCAGCTTGGCGCGTCGTCAACCGCTGAGCAGGGCGCAGCCAGTGGCCGAACCTCAGCCGTTCCGGAATCTCCGGGCGGCAACGCTATCGGTACTGCCGCGAGCACGGCAGCGGCAAGCCGAGCTGCTGCGGAGCGCGACTTCAGCGCGATCAAGGCACGGCTCAATGTCGCCGCTGACCGCGCGGCGCGGCTCGACGAACCAGCGGAGCTCACGGTGGTGGCTCGGCAGGAGATCCCCCGGCTTCAGGCCCTGCTCCCGCTCTATGCGACCGCCGCTGACAGTGTGCGGGTGTACGTGGCGCTTGTGGTACCGTACGCCAGCGTAGAAGACGAGGTGGGCGCGTGCAGCGCACTGCGCACCGCAAACCGCTTGGCGACCTCGCGCGAGGAGATCACCGTAGTGGCGGGATTAAAGAGCGCGTTCGCCAACTGCCTGTAAGTGCGGTTCGCGAGCGCTTGCACGCAAATAGCGCTGACGCGGGTGGCTGCCGGACTGCGGTGGCCGTTACTGATGCTCCCCCGGACGCGCAGCAAGCGCGCGGCGGCCGTTACCGATGCTCCTGCACGCGCAGCAAGCGTTCTCCGGCCTCTCGCAAGATTGGTGCGCTCTTGGCGAAATGAAGGCGCAGGTAATCATGCATTGGCTCGCGGAAAAAGCTCGACCCCGCCACGCCCGCCACGCCAATCGTTTTGATAAACCAGTCCGACGCTTCCGCATCAGTGGCAAAGCCAAGCTCGGCGATATTGAGCATGACATAATACGCGCCCTGTGGCTCGGTAAACGATAAACCTGTCTGACGCAAATATCCCAGAAAAAGCTCGCGCTGCGCGGTGTAGAACGATTGCAGATCTTCGTAGTACTGCGCCGGAAACTCGAGCGCCGTTACGGCGGCTTCCTGCAGCGGCGCCGCAGCACCAATGGTCAGAAAGTCGTGCACCTTGCGTGCGGCGCGGATAACATCGGGCGGACCCTGCACGTATCCCAAGCGCCAACCGGTAATGGAGTACGTCTTGGACAGCGAGTTGCACACGATGGTGCGCTCGAACGCGCCCGGTAATGCGTGCACGTAGGTGTGTTCATACGGCGCGTACACAATGTGCTCGTACGGCTCGTCGGTAATGATGTACGCGTCGTACTTGATGGCCAGCGCGACAATCGTCATCAACTCGTCGCGCGAGAACACCTTGCCCGTTGGGTTGCCGGGATTGCAGAGCACAATCGCTTTGGCGCCCTGTGCAAACGCCCGTTCCAACTCTTCGGTGTCAAAATCAAACGCGGGTGGCCGCAGCGGTACCCACAGCGCCTCGGCGCCCGCGAGAATGGTGTCGGCGAAATAGTTCTCGTAGAACGGTGAAAAGATTATGACCTTATCGCCCGGATTGCAGGCGGTCATCATCGCCACCATCATCGCTTCGGTGCTGCCGCAGGTGACCACCAGATGTTCGTTGGCATCGATGGTCAC
>JBBRDJ010000036.1:0-31207 GCA_038203945.1 Gemmatimonadales bacterium | reverse complement strand
TCGGATTGGTATTGGCGGTGTGGCTGTTCCGACGGCTGGCTGGACGGATCTTCTCAGCGGCGGTGCTCATGCATGGCAAGGAACCGGGGGTGCGCGAGTTGTGGCGGTGGTTGCGCGCGTGACGTTGACGTGATCAACAATGTCCCCGCTTGCGGCGGTGTAAACGCTTCGGGGAATCGCCGGAGACTCAGTAAGAACTGACGATGCGCGGCGGCACTTCACGCGCGCGTCATTCCACCGGCTTGCGCTCCCGTCCCACAAAACGCAATGCCACGGCCACCACCAGCAGCGCGATCCCCACCCAGCGCTGCCATTCTTCACCCGTGCGCATGCCGGCGGTAAAAAACAGCAGCGCCATGATCGTGATGGCGAGCTTGATGCGCGTCATCGTGGTCATGCGCGGCTTAAGTTGCCGGTGCGGATGGCAGACCAGCGGCGTGAGCCACCGCGTCGGGCACGTTGAGCACAACACGCAACACCGATGTGGAGTACACCTTGCCCTGCGCGTCGGTTTTAAGCGACAGCGTTCCGCCACCGTCGAGCGCACCGTGCAGCAAAAAATTCACGGCACCAAGGTTGGGCAACTCAAAACGCTCCACCGCTCCGGTGATCTGTCCGTCGTAGTGTTTGGCCACCACGCTGGCGGTGAGATACTCCTTGATGACCGGGTACCACTCGGGACGCAACGCAATCACGCCAACGTTGGCCGTGTCGCCCTTGTCTCCGCTTCGCGCGTGCGCGATGTCCAGCAATCGTACGTGCATGGCGCTCACTCCAGAATGTCAACGTGGGTAGTCACGGCGCGCTTGTCGATAAGCGCGGGCCAGTACGCCACAATCTCTTCGATCTTTGGTCGTCCACCGGCGAATCCGGTCACGCTGGGTGGACCATTCAACACCAACGGTGCAAGTTCGCGCGTAAAACGCTCCACCGACGCACGATCGGGACCGCGCACACCAATGCGCAGCTGTACTTCGGGCACATCGCCCGTCTCGCCGGCCAGTGACCCGTGCGTAGACGACACACCCACAAACTCGGTGAGAATGTGATCGAACGTGAGGCCGAGATTGTGGAGCCTCTCACGCAAGACACGATCGGCCAGCTGCGCCTTTTCCATCGCGTCTGGCCACACGTACACGAGCGTTCCAACGGCCTTGTAGCCCGCCCGATACGCGATCGACACTTTCAGGAACGGTGTGGCTGGCCCACCGGTAATGCCGTGCACGCGCACGCGATCTTCGCCATCGGGTGCGACGTGAATGCTGGTGAAGTCGGCCACGACATCGGGGGTGATGTAACTCTTGGGATCACCCATTTCGTACACCAACTGTTCCGTCACACTCGGCACACTCACCCGTCCACCCGTATTCGGATGTTTGGTGATGACAAATGAACCATCGGCATGAGCTTCGGCAATTGGGTAGCCCACATTGGCGAGGTCCGGAATGTTTCGCCAATCGTGCATGCAGTTGCCGCCCGATGCCTGCGCACCGCACTCGAGAATGTGTCCGGCCACGATACCCGCCGCCAGCAAGTCCCAGTCTTCGGCACCCCAGCCGAACTCGTAACGCAGTGGTGCCATGGTCAGTGCGGTATCGGTGCTGCGTCCGGTAATCACGACATTGGCACCGCGCTCGAGCGCCTCCACAATTGGTGTGGAGCCAATGTACGCATTGGCCGACAGCACACGATCGCGCACGGTAGACAGCGGCGCTCCGGATTCCATGTGCTTGAGTTCATTGCCCGCCGCCAGCAACTCATCGAGTTGCGGCAACAAATCGTCTCCGGTTACCACACCGATTTTGATTTTGCCGCGTACGCCGGCCTTGTCTGCAGCGGCCAACACTGCGGTTGCGCAGGCAACAGGATTCACACCACCGGCATTGGCAATTACCTTCACGCCGCGATCAGCCACTGCGCTGAACACACTTTCCATGGCGCCAATAAAGTCGCGCGCGTATCCCATGTTGGGGTCGCGCTCCTTCTGCTTCTGCACAATGGACATGGTGACCTCGGCGAGGTAGTCAAGCATCAGGTAATCCACCTGACCACCTTCTACCTGCCGCCGAGGCGCTTCGAGCCAATCGCCCCAGAATCCCTGGCCACTGGCGACGCGAACAACGCGATCCTGCGTATGTGAATCAGACATGACAGTGTGTTGTGAGTTGCGGCGCGCTCACGCGCCACTCATTGGCATGGGCGGCAACACGAACGCGCCGAGATGCGGTCCGGGGTTGTGCAACGCCGCACGGAGTGCAAGCGCGAGCAGATCGCGCGTGTCTTCCGGATACACGATCGCGTCAATGAATCCGCGTGCACCAGCGTACCGCGCATCGAGCTGTTCTTCATAGTCGGCGCGCATCGCATCGGCCGACGCGAGCACCGCATCGGACGGCTGGACGCCTGCCTGCTTGGCTTTCTCAAATGTTGGGCCATGCACGGCCTTCACCGCAGACTCACCTTCCATGACGGCCATGCGACCAGTGGGCCACGACAGAATGAAATCCGGATCAAAGCCCTGACCGGCCATGGCGTAGTAACCGGCACCGCTGGCGTGATTGACGGTGAGCACGATCTTGGGCACGCGGGCACACGCCATCGCCTCGACAAAACGTGCACCAGCGCGAATGATGCCTTCGTGCTCCGCATCGGGTCCCACCATGAATCCCGAGACATCCTGCACAAACAGAATTGGCAAACCCTGTCGATCACAGCGATCAATAAAAAACGCCACCTTCTCCGCACTTTCGGCGTAGATGATGCCGCCAAAGCGCGGACGTTCACCCGGACGACCCTTGATCAACCCGCGCTGATTGGCGATCACGCCAACGGGAATCCCCTCAATGTTCGCGTCGCCGCACATAATTTCTTTGGCCAGATTCGGCTGAAACTCATCGAGCTTGCCATCATCGAGTACGGCAGCGAGCAGATCGTGCATGTTGTACTGCATGCGATGATCGGACGGCAGCAAATCGTAGAGCTTTTCCGGATCTGTGGCCGGCTTTGTTTCATTGTTGTCAGCCGGACGGTGCATGGGTTTGGGCAGCCGCGCGATTAGATCGCGCAAGCGTGCCAGACACTCATGATCGTCTTCTACGGCGTAGTGCGCCACACCACTGACCTCGGTGTGCGTCACGGCACCGCCGAGCGTTTCGCCGTCCACGGTTTGTCCGGTGGCCCCTTTCACAAGGTTCGGTCCGCCCAACCCCATGAAGGAGCTGCCTTTCACCATGAGAATCACGTCGCTGAGTGCGGGCAAATACGCACCGCCGGCCACGCACTGCCCCATCACGGCCGCGAACTGCGGAATACGCAGATACCGCCGCATGATGGAGTTGTAGTAGAAAATGCGCGCCGCACCGTACTGCCCGGGGAACACACCACCCTGGTAGGGCAGATTCACGCCGGCCGAGTCTACGAGATACACAATGGGAATGCGACAGCGCATGGCGACTTCCTGCGCGCGCAAGATCTTGGTGATCGTTTCGGGCCACCACGAACCGGCTTTGACCGTGGCATCGTTGGCGACTACCACCACTTCCCGCCCGTGCACCGTGCCAACGCCTGTGACCACACCTGCGGCTGGTGCCTGGCCATCGTAACGATCGTAGGCCACCAGCAAACCGAGCTCAAGGAACGGTGCGCCGTCGTCGAGTAACCCGGTGACGCGCTCGCGTGCCGTGCGCTTGCCCTGTTCGTGCTGTTTGGCAATGCGAGCCGACCCGCCGCCTTCGCGCAGCGTCGCTTCGAGCTCACGAACTTCGGCGGCCAGCTCTCTTAGGCGCGTACTCATGCCTCCTGCGCCTTATGCTCAGCAAACCAGACGCGGATAAAATCCACCAGATCCTGCGTGCTGGTACCAGGCCCGAACAGGCGACCGATACCACGCTCTTCGAGCGCCAGCATGTCTTCCTTGGGAATGATGCCGCCGCCGGTGAGCAGAATGTCCTCGCGTCCCGCCTCCACCAGCAGGTCGTACACGCGCGGGAAGAGCGTCATGTGCGCACCGGAGAGAATCGACAGGCCAACTACGTCGACATCTTCCTGCACGGCGGCTGAGGCGATCATTTCGGGAGTCTGGTGCAGCCCGGTGTAGATGACTTCCATGCCGGCATCGCGCAGGGCGGCGGCCACCACTTTGGCGCCACGATCGTGACCATCAAGGCCCGGCTTGGCAACGAGTACTCTGATTGGACGAGGCATTCCTGAAAGTTAGGGGATATCCTTGCGAGCGACCAGCATCATTTCTCCGGCACGCCGATGCAGCGGCCGCTCCGACCAGCCATCATAGGCGCCTTCCACCACGAGCCCCACTTCGGCCATGCGTTCGGCAAGATGCGTGGCCGAGTAAAGCCGAATCTTGTGCTCGCGCTCTCCGGCACCGCCGGGCCCGCTCCAACTGGCGTGCACGTGCAAAAATCCGCTCAGCGAATCGAAGCGGCGCTCTTGGCCGAACAGTGTACCGTCGGCGGTGGTCCACCAATCGCGCGACAAAAAGCGGGCCATGACGCCATCGCGGCTGCCGCCGTGCCAGATCAGCAACCCGCCGGGCTTGAGCACGCGCGCAAACTGCGCCAGCACACGCCGATCGTCGACCGGACTATCAAAAAAACCAAACGAGGTGAACAAGTTGACGACCGCGTCAAAACGTCCTGTCCATTTGGCGGGCAAGGTGCGCATATCGCCGCGCGTGTAACGCAGCGAGGGGCCGGTGCCGCGCTCCTTGGCCACCTTGAGCAACTCGGCGGAATAATCGAGGCCGTCCACGTTGTAGCCGTTTTCGGCCAACAGATGGGCGTGTCGTCCCTGTCCGCAGGGACAGTCGAGAATGCGTGCGCCAGCTGGCAGCTCGCCGAGTACGTTGACGAGTCGCGCGACTTCCTGCCGGTCGCGCGTGGCGGTGAACAGCGGCTCGTACTCGTGCAGGTACTGCGCGTCAAAGTGCGTGGTCCACCACGGTGCGCGTGATGTTGCCGTGGCCCTCGCAGTCGTCTTCGCAGCCGCCTTTGCAGTCGTCTTCGCAGCCGCAGTTGCAGCCGCAGTTTCAGCCGCAGTTGCAGCTGCTGTGGCAGACGCCGCTCCTTGGCCCTTCCCACGCGCACCGGCGGCCGAAGCCGCCTTGGATTTTTTGGCCGGACTCAGAAGAACACCGGCTCGCGGTACGCGCCAAACACATCTTCGAGTGCTGCGCGAATCTCGTACAACGTGCAGTAGCAGCGCGCGCAGTCGAGAATAAACGGTACCAGGTTTTCACGGCCCCGCGCGGCCGCACGCAGCGCATCCAACCGCTGCGTGACCTGCGCCTGATCACGCGTGCTGCGCAGCTTGGCCATCAATTCACGCTGTTCGATTTCCGCTTCTGCACCAACCTTGAGCAGCGGAATGCTGAGCTCCGGTTCGTCCGTCACGAACTCGTTCACCCCAACCACGAGCTTGCGACGCTGTTCGATTTCCCACTGTTGCCGCGCGGCTGCTTCGGCAATGCGCTTCTGAAACCAACCGTCTTCAAGCCCACGCACAACGCCGCCCACCTCATTGATCTGCGCAAACAACGCCTCGGCTTCGGCTTCCAGCTTATCGGTGAGTGCTTCGACGTAGTACGAACCGCCCAACGGATCGGCCACATTGGGTACGCCCGTTTCGTAGGCGAGTACCTGCTGCGTACGCAGCGCGACTTGCACCGCCTCTTCGGTGGGCAACGAGAGCGTTTCGTCCATGCTGTTGGTGTGCAGCGACTGCGTCCCACCAAGCACCGCCGCGAGCCCCTGATAGGCCACGCGCACCACGTTGTTCATCGGCTGCTGCGCGGTGAGTGTGACGCCGGCCGTTTGCGAGTGGAAACGCATGATCCATGACCGCGGATTTTTTGCGCCGTAACGGTCGCGCAGGTGTCGCGCCCAGATGCGTCGCGCCGCGCGCAGCTTTGCGATTTCTTCAAAGAAATCGTTGTGAATATCCCAGAAGAACGACAAGCGCGGCGCAAACTCATCAACGTCGAGGCCGCGCTCGATCCCGCGCTCTACATACGTGAAACCGTCAGCCAACGTGAAGGCCAGTTCCTGCGCCGCCGTAGATCCGGCTTCACGGATGTGATAGCCGGAAATTGAAATCGTATTCCAGGCTGGTGTCTTTTGTGAGCACCATTCGAACATGTCCACGATCAGGCGCAGCGCCGGCTCAATGGGAAAGCACCAGGCGTGTTGCGCCATGTACTCCTTGAGAATGTCGTTCTGCACCGTGCCGGCCACTTTCTCCAGCGGAACGCCCTGCTTCTCTGCCGCAGCCACGTAAAAGCAGAAGAGAATGATGGCCGGACCATTGATCGTCATGGAGGTGGTCACCTTGTCGAGCGGAATACCCTCGAACAGCGACTCCATGTCGGCCAGTGATGAGATTGACACACCACACTTGCCCACTTCGCCTTCGGAGCGCACGTGATCGGCGTCGTATCCCATGAGCGTGGGGAAATCGAATGCGACCGACAATCCGGTCTGCCCCTGCGCCAGCAAATATTTGAAACGCTGATTCGTTTCGCGCGCCGTCCCGAATCCGGCGAACTGACGCATGGTCCAAAGCTTGCCGCGATATCCGGTGGCATGAATGCCGCGCGTGAACGGCCACGTGCCGGGGGTTTCAAACGCTGTGCCCGCCGAGTCCTCGAGATCGAGCGCCGTGTAGAGTGGCGCGACTTCGCTGGCTGAGTTGGTGTACGACACATCGCGTGAAGGCGACGCATTGTAGCGGGCACGCCATGCGGCGACTTCCGCGCGCAGCTGCGCCAACTCTTCCTGCTGTTGACGAACCACGTCTTCGATGTGCGGTGTGCTGGTCATGAATCTGCTTCCGTGTTGGTGCCAGTGAGCAGCGGTCCACTGCGTTCGAGCAGTGCGTCGGCGGCGTGAAACGGCGCCAGGGTGCCGGCCTCAAGCTCGGGCAGACGATCTTCCAACCACTGCACCGTATCGGCGTTTTTCCAGAGCCGTTGACGTGCCTTGAGCTCCACGGCTTCACGCACCCGTTCACGCATGCGTTCCCGCCGTCTCGCTTGCAGCTCGCCGCTCTGATCAAGATAGCCATGGTGGCGCGTGATGGCATCAATGATCTCGCTGATGCCCTCCTTTTGCGCTGCGATGGTGCGCAACACGGGCGGCGTCCAGTGCTCCGGCGCTTCGCTGGCAGCGGCCTTGCGGGCGGCCCGGGCCGGATTCATGGCGTCGCGCAGCGCATCCTTCTCGCCGGACGCCAGATTGCGCAAATCAACTCCGTGATGACCGGCGGCTTCGTGACCAGCCATCGCACCGGGACGCAGGCCCAGCATGAGTTCGAGATCATTGCGCAACCGATCCGCGCCGGGCCGATCGGCCTTGTTCACGGTAAAAATGTCGGCGATTTCCATCACACCCGCCTTGAGCGTCTGAATGGAGTCACCCGACTCGGGCACGAGCACCACGAGCGTGGTATCGGCAGTTCGCGCCACGTCCAGCTCGCTTTGACCAACGCCAACGGTTTCTATGAGAATGACGTCCATGCCAAACGCGTCCAGCACATCACACACATCGCGCGTGGCGCTGGCCAATCCGCCCAATGACCCACGCGTGGCCATGGAGCGAATGAAGACGCCGGGATCGAGAGCCACTTCTTCCATGCGAATGCGGTCGCCGAGTAATGCGCCGCCGGTAAACGGTGAGGTGGGATCGACCGCAATCACACCAACCGTCAGCCCCGCGTTGCGCCAACTGCGCACCAGTTGCGTGGAGATCGTGCTCTTGCCGGCGCCGGGAGGCCCGGTAATACCAATGCGTCGGGCGTGTCCGAGGCGCGGGTGTAGCACACTCGCCAGCGCGTCAAACCCAACGCGATGGTTCTCCATGATGGAGACCGCGCGCGCCAGTGCCGCCGGTTTGCGCGCATCAAAATCCACGAGCACGCGATCAATCGTGCTGTGTCCGGTGTTGTAGGTCGCGGTCGTCATCGCGCGTCGCCGCCTGTGCGCGACGACGGCTCATCGTGTTCATCCCTGATTTCTCCCACCAACTCCTCCAGCAGATCTTCCAGCGTTATCAAGCCTGCCACGCTGCCCTGTGCATCACGAATGATCGCCATTTGACGTCGTGCTCTCAACATTTCGTACAATAAATCGCCGGCCGGTTTCGCGGTTGTGGTTTCCGAGATCGGTCGCAGGGTGGGTCGCGCCTGCCCGGCCACCACGAACACGTCAAAGGCGTGCAACATACCAACCGGATGATCAACAGAACCGCGGTACACGGGCACGCGACTGAATCCGCTTTCGGCAATGCGACGCGACATCTCGTCGTGCGGCAACGACTCATCGAGGGCAAACAGATCCTTGCGTGGTGTCATGATGTCACCGGCTGACTTGGCGCTGAGTTGCACCACCCCGGAAATAATCGCGATCTCTTCTGACGCATTGAGCCCTTCGAGCGTCCCGTCCTGCAGCAGCTCTTGCAGCCCCTCGGGAGAGGCATCGCTGGCGTCGCGGCGCGCGGCGGACTGGGGAGCGAAACGCTGAGCGATCAGGCGCGCAATACGCCGGGCCGCAATGCGCACCGGTGTGAGCACCACAGCCACGCCACGCAGCACCGGCACAAATATTGGCACAAGTTTCGGGGCCCAGCGTCGTGCCACCGCACGCGGCAACAGCTGGCCAAGCGTGAGCACCATCAGCGCCAATATCGTGCCGTCGCGCAACAGCCACGTGGGCTCGCCGACGTTCAGCAGCGCGAGTCCGGCACCGGCCATGAAAACCACCAACGCCACCGCCGTACCGGCGGTCAGCAACAGACGCTTGGGGTGCTCAACAAAACGCAGCACCGTGCTGTCCTGTTCATCGTCATCGCGCTCGATCCACGATCGCAACCACAAGCGATTGACCGCGCGAACGGCGGTGGCACCGGCCGTCAAAAGCGCGACGACCAGTGTCGCGCTGAGCAGAATAGTGATCCGTGTCAGCATGGATACGTGCTCACTCGTGGTCACCTGCGCTGCGCAGCGTCAAGCGCTCCAGAAACACGCGCTCGATCTTGCGGCGCACAACGCGTTCCACGATCACGCGAAACCCATTGATCTCGACGGTCTCACCAGCGCGCGGTACGCGGCCCAGCATCTCGAATATCAGTCCACCAATGGTGCTCACTTCATCACTGGCAAACTCGTGCGAGAGGGCGTCGGAGAGATCGTCAAGCGTCAGGCGACCGGAGACCCAATAGCGCATGCCATCTTCTTCGACGATGTGCCGTTCTTCATCGTCGTATTCATCACGAATCTCGCCCACCAACTCTTCGAGAATGTCTTCAATGGTCACCATGCCTTCGGTGCCACCGTATTCGTCCACCACAATTGCAATATGTGTTCGCGACGCCTTGAACGTGCGCAGCTGATCGGCAATGCGTTTGGTAGACGGAATGTAGTCGGGCTCGCGCAGGAGTCGGGGCCAACCACCTTCCGGCTCTTCATCGGCGATCACGGCTGAGAGCAGGTCTTTCGCATAGAGAATGCCCACCACGTCATCGACCGTGTCAACGAACACCGGAACACGCGAATGGTGTGCACTGTGCAGACGCGCCACCACTTCATTCCACGGCGTATCGCGATCGAGCGCCACCATGTCCACGCGCGGAACCATGACATCGCTGACGGTGGTCGCACCAAAATCGAACACGCCGAGCAAGAGATCGCGTGTGACCAGCGACACGGTGGGTTCGGCTTCCACAACCTGTCGGAACTGTTCAGCAGCAGTTTCCCGCGATTCGCCGTTGTCCTGTCCCGGTGCGATGACGGCCGCAAATACGTTGTCCAGCCAACCACCCAACCACACCACCGGTGCCAGCAGCCCTACAACGGCGCGTGTGAAGGGTGCCAACCGACGCGCTGCGGTTTCGCCCAGCAAATCGCCGAGCGCCCGCGCCGCTGCTTCGGCGAAGAGTACGGATACGAGTGCCGCAACAATTAGCGCAGCGGCGCGAAGTGGCCACGCGCCATCCTGAAACGAGAGCAGCAGTGCAACGGCGCCGCCGGTAATGCCATGTGCGGAGACGCGCAGAAATGCCAACGCGCGATGCGCACGTTCGCGGACCGGCAGAATGCGCGCGTTGCTTGCGGCGGGCGATCGGTCGTGGCCGAGGTATGCATCGGGTGTCGCCAGACTCGGGACACCCGAGAGCAGCGCTCCGTCAGCGACAGCGGCGATGGCCGCTACCGCACTGCTCGCGACGCCCACGCTCAACAGCAGGACGCTCATGCGGTGGCAATCTGAGTTGCGCGCCAGCGCGCCAGCAGGCGCTCCTGACGTTGCCACATTGGCGATCCTTCCCGTTGCTCATCAACCGGATGATCCCAGCCGCAGGCGTGCAACACGCCATGCACCACCAATCGCGCCATCTCTTCGCGCACACCAACTCTGAAGTGCGCAGCCTGTTCGCGCGCTACATCGGGGCAGATGTAGATGTCGGCCACCAGAACCCCCGATCCATCATCACCAAGCGCAAACGTGATCACATCGGTAGCCCCGCGATGGCCGAGATGCTCACGGTTGAGTCGCGCCATGGCGCGTGAGGTGATGCACGTGATGCTCAGCATCGCGCGCGGCACCTGCTCCGCCTTGAGCACACGAACGGCCAGCTGCTCCAGCTTCGCGGCGGCTACGAGCGACCTCACGCCGTCGAGTGAGACATGCACCGCATGCGGCGACTCCCGGGGTACGCGTGCAGTCAACGCGGCGACAGATCGCTCTTTACGCGCGCTCACGATACGCGCAAACCGGCGGTGGTCGCCGCAGCGAGCGGCTGATCACCAGAGCTGATGCCATCCGGTCCAGGATAGCTGATGCGTCCATGACGCATCGCCCCCAGTACGCGCACGAACTCGGCTTTCACCACTTCGAGCTGCTGCAAGGTGATGGGTGCATGACGCAACTGCCCCTGCTCGATGCGCGTGCGCACGATGGTCTCCACGACTTCACGAATTCTCGCTTCAGTAGGGTCAGACAGCACGCGTGTTGCCGCTTCGGTACCATCGGCCAGCATGCAAATGGCTGTTTCGATACTGTGGGGCGTTGGTCCGGGATAGGAGAACTCGCCACCCTGCTTCACGGTTGCGTCTCGCTCACGAGCCTTTTCAAGAAAGTATGCAATGGTGCCGGTCCCATGGTGCTCCGCAATGAACGTGCGCACCGAACGCGGCACTTTGTACTGCTGTGCCAGCGCGAGGCCTTCCCGGACGTGATTACGAATAATGGACGCACTGGCCGCCGGTTTGAGCTTGTCGTGCGGATTGCGACCGCGCGCCTGATTCTCGACAAAGTATCCAGGCTTGGCCAGCTTGCCGATGTCATGGTAGTACGTGCCCACGCGCGCCAGCAACGCATTTGCCCCCACGGCTCGTGTTGCCGATTCCACGAGATTCGCCATTGATAGTGTGTGTGCCCACGTGCCAGGCGCCTCTACGGCCAGTCGCCGCAAGAGTGGTCTATTCAGATCTGACCATTCCAGCAGTTTGAGGTATGTGTCCACGCCACACGCCTCTTCGGCCGGCGACAACAGCGCCATTGCCAGCGCCACAGACACGATCGCGTTGACCAGACCGAAGCCCGCAGCTTGGAGCACCTCGGTCCACCCCCAGCTGAACACGAGCGCCGAGATCAGCGCAGCCCCCGAGTACGCGGCTGCAATGGCGACAATGGACCACACAAACTGCGTACGACGTTCCAGCGCGCGCACACTGAACGCCGCCGCCGCACCGCCGGCCAATACAAAAAACAGAATAGGCGTGCTTCGGAACGCAGGTTGCACGCCAATCAGTACGGCCACCACCAGAGCACACACCAACGCAATGCGCGAGTCGAACAGGATACTGATGAGCAGCGCCGCCACACCGACCGGAATCAATGGCCCCGGAATGGATGTACCACGCAACGCCAATGCGGCGCCCAGTAGCACGACCAGCAAGCACAGCGCCATGACGGCCATGGCACGCGGTTTGGCGTATATCTCTGGCCGGTAGAACGCGAGGGTGATCACAAAAATCGCGATGACAGCCAGATTGAGCAGGAGCGTGCCGACGGTGCGCGAGACCTGACCCGTTCCGGCCCGATTGCGCGTGACATCGCGTAACGCGATGAGTCGCGCATAATCTTCTTCGCGTACGACTTCGTGCGCACCAACAATTTTCTCGCCACTGCGTACTTCAAAACGCCAGGGTTGCACCTGCGAGGCGGCTTCGTCGCGTCGTGCCACGGTGGTCGAGCTATCGTAGCGAAGCGACGGCACAAACAGGCCAGCCAGCAGCTGCTGATACACACCGTCGGCCACCGGAGAAGAGTTGTCCGGATGCAGTAATCGAGCGGCACGAAGCACATCACTCCACGATGACACCGCATCCGCGCCAACCATGCGTTCTTCACCACGACGCTCAATGAGCACCGCCGCCGAAACGCCGTCGAGCGCGCGCGACGGTGCGATTCCGTCGGGAAGTGTGCGCTCAAACGTCCGTCGCACCGACGACAGCGCTGAAGCTCGGCGGGTAGGATAGGACAACCACGCCGCTTCGGCCGGATTGATCGTGATGCGAAGGCTGGCGGCACGCGCCTGCACCACTCGGACCGCCGAATCCTGACTCGCGCTGTCGGCCGGTCGCACAGAGTCGAGGGAGCGCGAGAAGGCGGTGATGCGGGCGCGCACCGTATCGAGCGCGGTAGTGTCGAATACAAATCGACGTGGCACGGCGGCGATCAACCGTTCGCGCTCGCGCGCGACATCAGCGTCGGGACGCGGTACGCGAAAACCGAACGGCGCGATGACGGTGGTACTGGCCACGCTGCCAATGTCATACACGGGAGTGCGCAGTCCTTCACCGGGTGGCAAGAGCCACACCGTGGCCAGCGCCAACGCGCAGGCAAACAGAATGCCCCACCCGTGACGCCGAAGCGCGCCGCGGGTGATGGAAACCGGCGCTGCGTCGCGCGCCGGTTCCGGAGGCTCAGCTGCCTGCTGCATCCTCGTTGTAGGCACGGATGATGTCGCGCACCAGGCGATGTCGCACGACGTCGGCATCGGTGAAATAATGGAACTTGATGCCCTCAATGCCGTGCAGGATGCGCTCAATCTGCATCAAGCCAGATTCTTCGCGCTTGGGCAAATCCACCTGTGTCTTGTCGCCGGTGATCACGATTTTGGAGTTCACACCCAAACGTGTGAGAAACATTTTCATTTGCAGATGCGTGGCGTTTTGCGCTTCGTCCAGAATGACGAACGCATCTCCGAGCGTACGCCCGCGCATAAACGCCAGCGGTGCCACTTCAATCGTCCGGGACTCCAACGCTTTCTGAATGCGCTCCAACGGCATGAGATCCTCGAGTGCGTCGTACAGCGGACGCAAATACGGATCGACTTTGGCCTGCATGTCGCCCGGCAGAAACCCGAGATTCTCACCGGCTTCCACCGCCGGTCGTGCGAGCACAATGCGACGTACACGTTTGCGCATCAGAGCGTCCACGGCTGCCGCAACGGCGAGATAGGTTTTACCCGTACCGGCCGGTCCGATGCCCACCACGATGTCATGCTCGAGAATCTGCTGCAGGTACGTGGCCTGACCGGCTGTTTTGGCCTTCACCACCTTGCGCGCACCAGGCAAGACAAGAGCACCGTTGGCGCGCGCGGCCTGATCTTCGGGGCGCTGCTCGAGACTCAGTCGAAGCACGTCGTCGGGAGCCAGTGCATTGCCGCCGCGCACGGTGGCGATCATACCCATGGCGATCGCTTCGCCGCGCATGACGGCCTCAGTGTCTCCGGTGAGCGTGAGTGCATCGCCGCGCATTGCCACCCGTGCGGACGAAATGCGCGCCAGCTCAACCAGGTTGGCGTCGTTCACGCCCGCGAGCAGCAGCTGATCAACACCTTCAATGGGAACGCGAACCGTGGTTGCCAGATCCGTCATGTCACGACCTCCGAACGATGGGCCACACGCAACGACAGTTCGGCCAGATCGTGGGGTGGTACGGGAGAAGGCGCACCTTCAAACAAGGCACGCGCCGCAGTTGTTTTGGGAAATGCGATGACGTCGCGCAACGACGTCGCACCGGAGAGCAACATGGCGATACGATCAAGGCCAAAGGCAATGCCGCCGTGCGGCGGTGCGCCGGAGCGCAGCGCCTCGAGCAGAAAACCAAACCGCGCATTGGCCGTGGCATCATCAATGCCAAGCAGTGAAAAAATGCGCGCCTGCAACGCCGGATCACTGATTCGGATGCTGCCGCCGCCCAACTCGAGGCCGTCGTACACGATATCGTACGCCAGTGCGCGCGCACGTTCCGGTGTGGAGTGGAGCAACGCAATATCGTCCGGATGAGGCGCAGTGAACGGATGATGCACCGCTCCCAGTACCCCGCTCACCGGGTCGCGTTCGAACATGGGGAAGTCGGTCACGATCACAAACGCATGCGCGCCGCCTGGAATGAGCTGCAGGCGCTGCGCCACCGACTGACGAATACGATCGAGCGCCGGTGACACATGGTGGTCGGCGCCTGTGACATATAATCCGAGGTCGCCTTCTGCCAGCTCAAGCGTTGCGCCCGCCGTGGCTGCCAGGGATTTCGCGACCTTGCCCTCAAGTCCGTCTGCGGTGCACTTGATGACCAGCAATCCACTGGCGCCCGCCGACCGGGCGAGCTGTTCCAGCTCATCGGTTTGCTTGCGCGACATGCTCGCGCCACCGGGCACGCGCAGGCCGCGTACTCGCTCACCGCGTTGCATGGCGGCCTGCAAAAACGGCAAGTCGCTGGTCGCAAACACGGCCGTCATGTCGTGCAGCTTCAGATCGTAGCGCAGATCGGGGCGGTCGCAGCCATAGTGTTCCATGGCATGGGCGTAGGTCATGCGCGGAAACGGGGACTCCGCCACCACGCCCGCCGTTGTCCACAGCTCGCGAATCAACTGCTCGGCCAGTGACAGAATGTCTTCCTGTCCAACGAACGACGCTTCAATGTCGATCTGCGTGAACTCCGGCTGCCGATCGGCGCGCAGATCTTCGTCGCGAAAGCAGCGCGCGATCTGGAAATAGCGATCATAACCGGCGCACATGAACAGCTGCTTGTAGATCTGCGGTGACTGTGGCAACGCATAAAACTCACCCGCGTGCACACGACTGGGCACGAGATAATCGCGTGCGCCTTCGGGTGTTGGCTTGGTAAGGATTGGTGTTTCGAGTTCAAGAAAACCGCGCGCATCAAGAAACCCGCGTGTGCTTTGCATGAGCCGGTGACGCAACATCAGGTTGCGCTGCAGTTCGTCGCGGCGCAGGTCGAGATAGCGATGACGCAAGCGCAACTCCTCAGACGGCAACTTGTCGCTCTTGGCCGGCGCGACCGGAAACGCGGGTGTGTCGGCCGGCCCAACCACGCGTATCGATGTAACCTGCACGTCAACGTGACCCGTGGCCATGTCACTGTTGCGCTGCGCATCGGTGCGCTCTACCACCACGCCTTCCACCAGTACCACCGATTCAACGCCCACCGCCGCGGCGGCAGCAATCGTCGCAGCCGAACTCCACGCGGGACCGAAGGACAGCTGCACCAACCCGGAGCGATCGCGCAGGTCGAGAAACACCAGTCCACCCAAATCGCGGCTGCGGTGCACCCACCCGCCCAGCCGCACGGTTTCGCCCGCGTGCGTCGCACGCAGCTCTCCGCACACATGCGTACGCAACGAGGTTTCCATATCCAGCGACGACAACGAATGAACCGTCTCGGTCACGCAGGGACTCCGGGCGTATTCACGCCAACAAAAAGGGAGAGACAATACCGCAGCACAATATGTCCGGCGACATCGGTGCTCAGCGGGATTCGGCCAGACGCAACGTAGAAAGAAACGCGTCGGCATTGGGCGCTGTGCGAAGCGCCGTCATGGTGTCGTGGTTTTGAAACAGGCGTGAAAGGGAGCGCAGGGCTTCAATGTGCGCACCAGGCGCGTCGGCGGGCGACGCGACGAGAAACACGATCTCAACGGGACGGCCATCTGCGGCATCAAAGGGAATCGGAGTGCTCAATCGAGCGACACACAGCGTGAGCTCCGAAACGTGGCGGCTGCGCGCATGAGGCATGGCGATACCGTCGCCCAAGGCCGTGGTAAACTGCGCTTCGCGCTTGCGCACATCAGCGAGCAGTCCGTCGTGGGCTTCACCCGGCGGGATTGCCAGACCGACGAGCTCCACCAACACGCCGTCCTTGGAGGACGCCGGGCTGGGCACCGCGATTCGGGCAAGTGTCAGGAGGTCAGCGACAGGCAACGGCAATCCGGAAGGCGAGCATCTGTTACAAGCTAACGCACCAGCCGATTGCGCGGAAGCGATTTCCTTGCTCGCTGCGTTCGCGTCGTTTATGGTCAACTGCATGCGCCGCAAGCTCTTGTGCGGGCTTGCGACGGGGCTCGGCATTTTCGGATGCAGCGCAGCCGCGGCCAGCCAGCCCGTCCCCGCTCGTGATCTCTGGGATTTCCCGCTGGGCGCCGTGGGCGCCCCGGCTGCGCTGTCCATGGAAGCCGGTGTCGGATTATGGAATCCGGCCACCATGGCCCTGGCCGCAGATCGGCGGTGGCAAGCTGGTGTGGCGTCGCTTTCAACCGGTGCCGAACAGGGCGTTGAGGGGCAGCTGATTGGCCTCGCCTACAGGCGCGAGAGTGGTACGACCTATGGATTCTCCATCGGACGGGCGGCGGTGGGCGGACTGGTGCAGACAGACACCGATCCCCAAAGCCTGGGAACGCTGCCCTACGAAAGTTGGCTGGTCTCGGCCACGGTTGCGCGCCACGTGTTGCCTTGGCTGACAGTTGGCGCCGCGGCGCGATGGCGGCAGGGTCGAGCCGAGCGGGACGTGAAAAGCGCGCTGGCGGCCGACTTGGGGATAGTCGCGTCCGGTTTGCCTTGGCGCGACGCACGGGTCGCGGTAAGTAGCTTTCTATGGCGGCCCGGTCAGGAAGCGAATGACCGGCCGCTGGTGAATGCGGCGTCGGATGTCCGGATTGCCGGGTCGGGCACATTGCGAGAAGTACGTCTGGGTGTGGCCGGACAGGGTGCGACGCGCGGTCAACCGGCGCGTACGTCGCGCGAGTTGGGCCCGATTGCGAGTGGTCGACTCGGTCCCGTTGAAGCGCGCGTGGCGTTGCCTGTTGTGCGCAGCGGCGACCAGCGGATCACTCGCACGCGCTTTGCTCTGCAGTTGCACCTCTCGCGCTTTGTGGTTGGTGTGGCTCGCGAAGATGCGAGCGTCGGGCTCGGACCGCTGTATCAGTTCACGTTCAGTTCCTTTGGCCAGTGAGACATGTCGTGGCAGGAAACGAAATAGAAGCACCGATCAATCTGCTCGACCTTGATCCCGATGACGCGTTGCAGGCGCTCAGCGATTTCATGCGCGCGCACAACGAAGCTCCATATCGTGCCGCTCAGGTGTTCGCTCGTGTGTGGGAGCGTCCTGTGGCCGGGTTTGATGACATGACCGAACTGCCCAAGGCGCTGCGCCTGCAGCTCGCCGACGCGTTCACCATGCCGCGCCCTTCGCTGCAGGTTCGGCAAACGTCCAACGATGGGACAGAAAAGTTTCTCTTCCGTCTGCACGACGGGCAAACCATTGAAACGGTCGCGATTCCTGAAGGCAATCGGCTGACGCTGTGCATTTCATCGCAGGCCGGCTGCGCGTTGCAATGCGCGTTTTGTGCAACGGGTGCAATGGGATTCCAGCGCAATCTCACGCCATCCGAGATTGCCGGCCAGGTGCGTGAGCTGCGTTTGCTCGATCCGCCGCTGCTGGCGACGAACATTGTGTTCATGGGCATGGGAGAGCCGCTCATGAACTGGACGGCTGTCGATACAGTGCTCACGCTGTTGAACGATCCGCGCGCGCTCGGCATTGGCGCGCGACATATCACGATCTCCACGGTCGGAGTGCTGCCCGGCATTGAAGCACTGGCGGCGCGCCGCGAACAGTTTCGTTTGGCGATCTCCATTCACGCGCCCAGCGATGAACTGCGTCGTTCACTCATGCCAGTGAACATCAAGTATCCACTGGCGGACGTGATTCAGGCGGCAGCCGCATTCGATCGACGAGTAACGTTTGAGTACGTGCTGCTCGGCTCCGTGAATGATCAGCCTGAGCACGCGGCGATGCTGGCGACACTGGCGCGTGAGTGTCGAGCGTTTGTGAATCTCATTCCGCTGCACCCCGGCGGTTCGCTTGGATTTACACCTACGCCTGCGGCTCGCATGACGGCCTTCGCGCGTGCGGTGCGCGGTCGAGGCGTTGAGGTGGCCATTCGCAAAAGCCGCGGACTGGATATCGCGGCCGCGTGCGGGCAGCTACGGACGGAACGGACGGGTCGTCGGCTTCCAGTCCGGGCCGAGCGTGACGACCACATCGACGTAGGGTAGCGGCGTCTCCCGCTGCCTGATGCGTGCGGTCCCGCCCAACGCGAGCCGCAAACGTTCGCCGTGTTCCCGGGCCGCAGGATTCAGATCAATGGTGGTGGAGTCAATCGCAGCCGGGGCGTTGGTGTAGTCCACGACATCGTAGCCGTGATCGCGCAATACCTGCGTACCGCGGCGCGCCAAGCCAGTCACTCCAGCGCCATTGAGCACACGTACGCGAATGCGCACGTTGTCCGGCGCGCGCGCCGCCGTATCGAGCGCCGCGCGTGACTCCGCGATTGTGGGTGCGGTCGCTGGCGCATTGTTGCCAGAAAGCCAAACGCCGAATGTGAGCACCACAAGTACCACCGCACCAGCTATCACGGCGAAGGTTCGCATCAGCGCACGGAGTCCCACAGTGCCACGGTTTCGCGTGCAAAGCCCTTCCCCTCACGCAGCGCCCATTCGAGGCGCAAACGCACCACCTGACGAAACACCGCGTCAAAACGCACCGGTACGAGGTTGGCCAGAAACGCGCGATCGGCTTGCATGAAGGTCCGGCCTGGTTCAAGAAAGTCGGCCATGTAAAGCGCGCGGCCCACGTTGCTCCAACCAGCCCAACCGGTGGTGTGATGGCGCACCGCGTCGACGACATCGGCCCGTGCTTCACCATCGTGCACGAGCAAACGCGCCGCCGCCGATCCGTGCAACATGCCGATGGGTCGCTGCGGATCGTCGGCGTTTGCGCGCAACATGTCGTCGGGCGCGTCGCGCAGCGCATCGTGCCAGCGACCGGCGTCGTGCCACTGCTGCCGCTGCTCGGCGTGCAGACCAAGTGCTTCGCTCCAGCCGTCGAGCAGCGCAGTGACGCGCGCAATGTGTGCGCGCCTCTTTTCCGTTACCACAGTCCACTCGGGCATGGCCGGCAGCGATCCCGGAGCCGATTGCGGAAGCAATGGCTGTGCGAGTGTGCCCCGGGTTATGGGATTGTGCGCATGTTCCGACATAATCACCTGGCAGTTACATGTGCAAAGACGAACGCGCCTACTGATCCATGGCCGAACGCAGCGACGCCGCAAGTTCAATTGCCGCGTCAACCGACTGCGCCGCCGCACGAACCAGCGCGCTGCCAACGATGACGCCGTCACCCAGCTGCGACGCAGCCCGGGCCTGCTCCGGCGTAGAGATGCCAAAGCCAATGCAAATCGGCAAAGACGTCGCCGCGCGCAGCCGCGCCACCGTCGCAGGCAGCTCTTCGGACAGCGTGGCACTTTCACCGGTGACACCGAGCCGCGAAATGAGATACACAAAGCCGCCGCCATGTCGACCGATTTCGGCCATGCGATCGGACGGCGTGGTGGGCGCCACCAGACGCACAAAATCGAGTCCGCTTTCGCCAAACCAGGCTTCGCGAACAGGATCCGATCCAACCGGCATATCGGTGACCAGCACACCCGCCACTCCTGCACGCCGCGCGCGATGCAACACGTCCGGACCACCAGCCATGATCGGGTTGAGGTAGGAAAACAGCACCACCGGAATCGACACCGCCGCTTCTTCGATCATCAACAGTGCGCGATCGAGCGTCATACCATGTTCGATGGCGGTTTGCGAACTGCGCTGAATGACCGGTCCGTCGGCGAGCGGATCAGAAAACGGTACGCCGATTTCGAGAATATCAACGCCGGCCTTTTCGAGTCCGCGCATGAGTGCCACACCCGCTTCTGGAGTAGGGTGACCGGCTGTGATGTACGCAATGAGCGCGCAGCGCTTTTGTTCGCGCAGCGAAGCAAAACGTGCATCGATGCTCGATGGTATGACGGAAGAAGCGGGGGTTACAGAGGACACGGACACGTGGAGGGGAGCAGCCCGAGGGCGGTGATCACGCAAAATAGTCGGACACGCGTATGCCCCAGCGATCGGGGTCGTCGGTCCGGATGATGGTTCGGAGATAATGCCCGGACTCGTCCTGCGCCATAAGATCAACCAGCGGCGGGTCCGCCAACAAGTTACCCTGTGCGTCGGCAAGCACGCGCACAATGGGACGTGCAAGCGCTTTTTCGTCGGTGTGTGCCGCGTGCACCAGCCCCAACTCGTAGCTGTCGAGCACAACCACCGTGCCAACGGGGTAGATGCCAGTCAGGTTCACGAACGCCTTCACGATGATCGGGTCAAAGCCCAGTCGCGGATTGTCACGCATGCCCTGCAATACGTCCGCCGGTGACCACGGCGTTTGCTGATATACGCGCGTGGAAGTGGCCGCATCAAAGCCGTCGGCAACGGCGATGATCTTGCTTAGCAAGCTGAGTGAGCGTGGACGCTCACAGGCCGGGTATCCGCTCAGGTCAATGCGCATGTGATGTTCGTGCGCCGAAACCATCGCACGCCACGGACGTCCGGAACCGATCGGCAAACTGAACAGCGACAGTACGCCCTGCCAGGTGTGCGTCTGTATGATCGCAAGCTCTTCGTCGCTGAGCGAACCGCGCTTGTTCAGCACTTCGCTCGGTACGCGCGACTTGCCGATGTCGTGCAGCAACGCCGCGACACCGAGATCAAGCAGTTGCACTTTTGACAGGCCGAGTCGGCGGCCGAGCGCTACGGAGAGAATGCACACGTTGACACTGTGGACAAACGTGTACTCATCGAACTCGCGCAAGGTGGTCATGCCAATGAGAGACGCTGGATCGCTCAGGATCGCGTCCACCACTGCCTGCACAGCACGTTTCACGCGCTTGAGACTTGGGCTGCGTCCCAGTCGCGTTGCCATCATGACTTCGCGGGTTACGTCGAGCGACCGCATGTAGGTCTGGCGTGCACGTTCGCGCGAATCCAGATCGTCGTCGTCGTCGAGTTCGTCGATTGGGGGATCGAACTCAAATGCGAGCACACCGGCCTGCGCGAGGCGTTGCTCCAGCTGACCAAGTCGCGCCTCCTCCGGATACTCAAGCGGAGGTGACTGCAGAAACGCGAGCAACACAACCCACATGCGCGACTCGGGCACCGAGCCGAAGCGCACACTGCCAACGCCTGCATCGCGCAGCAACGTGAGCACATATGCCACCGCCGCGTAGTTGTCCAACGCGAGACGCACCCGCGTTTCATTCACAAACACGAAATCGCCCGACCGACGAATCTCACAGCCATCACCTTGCATCATCACGCGCTGGCAGGCACTGCCCAGTTCAATCAGCGCATTCTGCACAGCTACGTTTTCCACAGGGTACAAACGCACCGCGCGTAGCGCACCGTGCAATGCCACGACAAGAGCTCTCGCCGAACGCTCGTCGTTTGCGCTGAACATCTGTCCAGTGCCTCGAGCCAGCGGTGTGCCTGGCGAGATGCCGTGGTTGCTCATCCGTTCGCCCCACCCGCTCGCAATGCCCGTGCCACTTCGTGACGCACCACTGCGTCGCTCGCGTTGCTGGCCTTGCGCAATGCTACAACAGCGCTCGCGGTACCAACGAGTCCGAGCGCGCGCGCCGCGCACGCACGCACTTCCGGTGTCTCGCGCGGCCCCAGAAATGCACGGCCGTTGAGCATCCCATCGAGCAACGCCACGCCGGCGTCACCACACGTTGCGCCGTACGCGTCAAACAGCGCAGTTTTTTCCGAACGCTCGGCGTTCCGAATGTCTTTCTTCCTGATGGCTGCGGTGAGTTTGGGCAGCAACGCAACAAACCTGTTTGCCGCAATCGCGCGGAGCGCCGCCACACGAACATCCTGTTCGACATCGTGTACTGCCACGTCGAGCAATTGCAACGCGCCAGGTGAGGCAACGGCGGCCAATGCGTGTGTGGCTTCGAGACGACGCACGGCTCGCGGATGGTGCAAAATGCGTCCGAGCGCGGGCACTGCAGCGGCTGACCGCAGTTGCCCGCTGAGCTGTGTGGCCCCGTGCGCCGTGGCGTCGTCGTCTGCTTCCAGCAGGCGCACCAGGTCAGTGGTGTGTCGTTCGGCCAGCTTTAATATCGCGCGCTCCACCGACTGCTTCGCCAAGCCAGGCGCCGAGTGCGTGAGCCACGACAGCAGCGGTGCCAACGCCGACCCGCGCAACTCCGCAACCAGCGCTTCGAGCGTCTCCGGATTGGGCGCGCGCGTACCATCGTCTACAGCCTGCAGCAGCTGACGGACTACTCCCGGCTCGCTCAATCGTTCGGTAAAGGCCAGCAAACGCTCCCTGGCCGCGTTCGGCAATTCACTCGCGCGGCGCACGGTGGCGTTGGCCTCCACCAACGCATATGCTGCGATATCGTACGTCCCGCTGGCCAGCAAGTCTACCATGACTTCCTCAATCCAACCGATCGCTTCGAGTCGCGCGTCCAGATCGCGCTGCAGTTCCACGATATCAAACAGTAATGCCAAAACCGATCGTCGCGGATCAGTACTGAACTCCGTGCGCACTTCGGCTTTCAGCGCGTTCAACTCCTGCCGATCAAGAAAAAAGAGCGTGCTCTCAAAATCTTCCACGCGAACGAGACCAGGTGCCGGATTCTCACTCAGCGCTGGTACGTCCACGGCAGCGGCAGCGATTGGTGGCTGCGAAGCATTTTCGGGCGCGTCGACCCCGGCGTCGGCGGTTGTCAGTGTGCCCGCTGCGTTCGACAACTCGTACGCGCCGGCCAGATCGACGTAGCGATACTGCACCGTTTCGAAGTCGGCCACCCACAACATGGTGACAAGATCATCCTCGTCGGGCGCGGCCTGACGCGCGCGCTGAAACAGCCGCAGCAACGGCTCGAGTCCCTCGGTCTCAAAACCCGGCAGCAGCGTGAGTTCACGAATGCCATCGCGATAGAGGATCCACGGCAGACCGTCGGAGAGTCGTTCCGACTCGCGATGAACCGATCGTCCGCGCATCAAAAACTCCGCTTCACGAACAGTCAGCACAATGCGATCAACTTCCTCGCTCCAGCACGCCGAGAACGCGGCGCGTGCGGTGGCAACCGCACGCGCACGCGTTGGGTTGTTGGGCAAATACAACTGCCACGCCCGGAACGCCTTGACCATCGCTCGCATCGCATCCGCGACTGACGTCGCGGATGCGTCGCTTAACTCAACCCGAGCGGTGGCCGTGGTTGTCACACCGACGGCAGCAGGTGTTCGGTCATGGTCCCCACATCCTTGTCGCCACGTCCGCTCACGCACAGCAGCACCGGTTCATCGGGCGCCCAGCGTCCGGCCTCGCGAACGATCCACGCCACCGCATGCGCCGTCTCGAGTGCGGGAATGATGCCTTCCAGTCGACTGAGCACCAACACGCCGGAAAGCGCTTCGTCGTCTGTCACCGACACGTACTCGGCCCGACCGCTGTCCTTGAGCCACGCGTGCTCCGGACCCACGCCCGGGTAGTCAAGACCCGCCGAGATGGAGTGCGCCGGATGCACCTGCCCCGACGCGTCCTGCAGCAGGTAGCTGAGCGCACCGTGCAGCACCCCCGGCGTCCCCTTGGACAACGACGCCGAATGGCGCTCTGTGCCGAGCCCTTCGCCGGCGGCTTCCACGCCCACCAACTCCACTTCAGTGTCGTTTACGAAATCGGCAAACGCGCCCATCGCATTGGAGCCGCCGCCTACGCAGGCCACGACGGTCTTGGGCAAGCGTCCCGCGCGTTCGAGCATTTGCGCGCGTGCTTCGCGGCTGATCACGCGCTGGAAGTCGCGCACCATGCGCGGATATGGTGCCGGACCGACCACGGAACCGATGATGTAATGACTTTCATGTACGGTGGTAACCCAATCACGAATGGCCTCGCTGGTGGCGTCCTTGAGCGTGCGGGTGCCAGCCGTGACCGGAATAACGGTGGCACCCATGAGGCGCATGCGGAAGACATTGAGCGACTGACGTCGCATGTCCTCCTCGCCCATGTACACGACGCATTCAAGGCCGAATCGGGCACAAATCGTGGCCGTGGCCACGCCGTGCTGACCGGCCCCGGTTTCGGCAATGATACGCTTCTTGCCCATGCGCCGAGCCAGTAGTGCCTGTCCGACTGTGTTGTTGATCTTGTGGGCGCCCGTGTGATTGAGGTCTTCCCGCTTGAGCCATACCGGTGCACCAATGCGCTCCGAGAGGCGCGGCGCAGTGCTCAGCGCGGTGGGACGTCCCACGTAGTCGCGCAGCATTGAATTCAGCTCGGCGAGAAACGCGGGGTCCTGCATGGCGGCGTCGAACTCAGCGTCGAGCGCGTCCAACGCAGGCACCAGTGTTTCCGGTACATAGCGTCCCCCAAATCCGCCAAAGCGATCACCTGCGCGCTCGGCCAGTACTCCACCCGTCGTCTGCATTACGGCATTCCTCGAACTGCGTGTGCAAATGCTCGCATCCGCTCAGGATCTTTGATCCCCGGTGCGCGTTCCACCCCTGAAGATACGTCAACGACATCGGGTCGCAGCAGGGCAATGGCCTGCGCCACATTGTCTGCAGTAAGACCCCCTGCCAATACCAACTGCACGCCGAGCCGTTCGGTTCGCCAAGCAGCAATGTCGGCGGCCAGTGCGGCCCAGTCTAATGCGATGCCGGTGCCACCCAACTGGCCGGTGACCTTGGCATCGAGCACCAGCGCTTCGACGCCCTCGCTCAGCGACCACGCCTCCGGTGGCAGTCGTGTGCCCTCAACGCGGAGCACCGGCCATACACGAACTCCGGCTTGTACGACGGCCTGTACATCGGCGGGCGTGGGATCACCGTGCCACTGCGCGATGTCGGCACCGAGGAATTGCGTTTCGCGTATCACTTGATCGGGCGTCATCGCACCCAGCACGGCCAGGCGCGCAACGCCATCACGCGAAGGTCCAAGCACGCGACGCCACTCGTTGGCCGAAAGCAACCGCGGGCCGCCGGCGCGAATGCCGCCGAGATAGGCCGCACCAAGATGTTCAGCGAGCGCCACATCTTCGGGGCGTGTCAGTCCGCAAAACTTGATGTGTGGGCGTGATGTCGGTCTGGCGGTTTTCCCTTGTGCCTCGTGCATCACTTTCAACGCGTGCGCGCTATGATCCACGTCTATCTCGCGCGCCGCACCAAAGACGCGAAGGCCTGTACTGCCGCGGCCGGGTCGGCACTGGCGGAAATGGCCGAGCCAATGAGCAACGCGTCGGCGCCGGCCGCCTGTGCGGACAACGCATCGCTGACCTCGGCCATACCACTTTCGGCAATCGCGATACGATCGGCTGGGATGAATGGCATCAGACCGGGCGCGGTGGTTGGATCGATGACCAGTGTTTCGAGATTGCGATTGTTCACACCGATCACCCGTGCGCCCAGCGCGATCGCTCGCGCGAGCTCGGTCTCGTCGCGCACTTCGACCAGGACCTCCAGCGAGGCCTCACCCGCTTGCGCGTACAGCTCGGCCAGCTGTTCGGGGTGTAGTCCGCGAGCGATGAGCAGAACCGCCGCCGCTCCGCGCACGCGTGCTTCCCAGATTTGTACGGCGTGTACGATAAAATCCTTGCGCACCACTGGAATGGTGACCGCCTGCGCCACGTTGAACAGATCGTCGAGCGAGCCACCGAACTGGTCTGGCTCGGTGAGTACGGAGATCGCTGCGGCACCGCCTTGTGCGTACGCTACGGCCTGTGCCGCCGCGTCAAGGCCGGGGGCAATGTCGCCCTTGGTTGGTGAGGCGCGCTTGATCTCCGCGATCACGGCCAGCGTGTCACGTCGCAGCGCGGCGGCAAAAGCGGGCGGCGAGGGCAGGTCTCGGCCACGCGCCTGGAGGTCTGCGAGCGTGCCTTCGGCCGCCTGCGCACGCACGCCAGCCGCAGTCATGAGGCGACCGAGTGTGCCCGTGGGAGGCGTCCAACTGAGGTCGTGGGCAGCCTCGATGAGCGGGGTGGTGCTTGCATTTGACAACGTGCGATGTGGTATGGCTTGCACTTCGGCCCCTGTTCGGTTAACGTAATTCGGAACATATTCGGGAAGCATCCAGCTCGGCACCCACCCACCTTCTGCCACCATTACGGGGGAGTCCGCCATGCCGCTCACCAAGCGCCAACGCGAGATCCTGAGTTTCCTCACCGGTTACACCGAGGAGCACGGATACGCGCCGAGCTTCGAGGAAATCGCGTCGAAGTTCAACTATAACTCGTTAGCCACCGTGCACGAACATCTCACGAATCTCGAGCGCAAAGGCTACATCAAGCGTTCGTACAACGAGAGTCGGGCCATCGAGATTCTCCCGTCCGATGTGTTTCAGCGGTCGGTGGATTTGCCGCTGCTCGGCCTCGTCGCGGCGGGTTCGCCGATCGAAGCGCTTTCGCACAACGAGACCATTTCGGTACCCGATGGTTTTCTGCGGCGCACGGGCAGTCACTACGTGCTCAAAGTGCGCGGCGAGTCCATGATCGAAGACCACATTGAAGACGGCGACTATGTGGTGGTCAACGAGCGGCAGTCGGCCGACAATGGCGAAATGGTCATTGCGCTGCTCGACGGCGCGGCCGCCACGGTCAAGCGCTATTTCCGCGAGCGTGACGGTCGCATCAGGCTGCAGCCGTCAAATGACACCATGGAGCCGCTTTACGTGCACGAAGACGACGTGCGCATTCAGGGCATTGTGGTGGGTGTGTTGCGACGGTATTAGGGAGCGCCAAACACGCTGCGCAGTCGCTCCAGCGCGGCCAGCCCTGCCCCGTTGTCCAGCGCGTGGCGGGCTACCGTAATGGCTTCCCGATACGCGGTCGTGGCGCCGCTTACATAGATCGCGGCCGCAGCATTCAACAGCACGGCGGCTACCGCTGCCGGCGTGCCGCCACCACTAAGCACATCGGTAATAACCCGCGCATTGTCCGTCGGCTCGCCGCCCGCGAGATCTTCGGCCCGTACACCTTCCACGCCGGCCCAGGCCGGATTCACAGTCCACTCCGAGAGCGTCCCGTCTCTCACTTCAATCACCGTAGTGGCCCCAATCGGTGAGATTTCGTCCATTCCCGGCTCGCCATGCACCACCAGCGCCCGCTCGCTGCCCAGCGCGGCCAGGGCACCGGCAATGAGCATGAGTCGCCCAGCATCGGCCACACCCACCACCTGACGTCCCGCGCGTGCCGGATTGGCCAACGGCCCCACAATGTTCATGACCGTGGGAATGGCCAACTCGCGACGCACTGGTCCAACATGACGCATCGCCGGGTGCATGAGCGGCGCAAACATGAACGTGATGCCCGCGTCATTGAGCGCACGCAGCATGACATCCGGCGTGCTGTCAACCGCAACACCCAGCGCTTCGAGTACGTCGGCGCTGCCTGAACGTGACGTAAACGAGCGATTGCCATGTTTGGCAATTCGCACACCCGCACCGGCCGCCAGCAATGCTGCAGCCGTTGAGATATTGAATGTGGTGAGCGTGCCGCCGCCGGTTCCGCACGTATCCACGATCACGTCACTCTGCGGTGCATCGATCGTGACCATGGCTCGGCGGAGCGCGCGTGCCACGCCAGTCACCTCCTGCACCGTCTCCCCTTTCACGCGCAGCGCCATGAGCAGCGCGGCCACCTGCGCTGGCGTTCCTTCACCGCGCATGATCACATCAAACGCGTCCGACACGTCGTCGGCGCTCAGTGATTCACCGGCCGCCAGACGCCGGATCGACTGACGCAGCGGCTCGGCTCCGCTCCCCTCAGCCGACATCAATCGCCGCCAGCAATCGCTCCGACAGGCGGGCGTTGTACGCGACCAACGAAATCACGAGTGCCAATATGCGTACACGTTCCACGTCTTCGTCCGAGTACACGCCCGACCGGGCGCGATTGGTTAGGTTCACAACGCCAACCAGCGTATTGTGATACACCAGCGGGAAACTGATAAAACTGCCGGTGGTAAAGTACTGATCGCGCAGCAGCGGATGTCGATCGGCTTGCGCGACGTCCTGCACGAGCAGTGGTTCGCGCGCCGCAGCCACCCGTCCGGCCACACCCTCGCCGTGCTGAATCCGCATGCCCAGCGTGATGTGCGGTGCCAGTCCACGGGCGGCGGCCAGATACACGTACTCCGGTTCCGGCGCGGCCAGCATCAGGGAGCAGCGCTGCGCTTGCATGTCATCGCCCACCAGCGCCAAGAGGCCGTCGGCCAGTTCGCGAGGATCTTCGGTACCGGCGTCCAGTGTCATGACCCGGTCAATGAGATAGAGCGTACGCGTACGCTGTCGGAGCGCTTCGCTGCGTCGATGCAGCTCCACATGTGACTGTTCCAACTGACCAACTGCCGACATCAGCTGTTGTTCCGCCAGGTCCGCCTTGCGCAGCGCGCGACGCGCCTCTTCCTCGGTTCGAGCGGACTCCGCTTGAAGCGCCACGGCTTCGGCGGGGGAAATCGTGGGCACGCCCTCGGGCGTTATGTTGCGCACCGCGCGCAGCTCTGATTCCAGCGCGCGCAGCTTACGCATGTACTCGCCGTGCACTCGCTGCGTCACGTCCTCGAGCGTTCGCACCGCCTCCTCACGCGCTTCGCGTTCCGACAGCCGACTGAACGCGAGATCAAACAGCGCCAGCGCCGGTGAGAGGCGTTCCGTGGTGCGCGTTCCGAAAATCTTGCGTGGTTCGTACAACACCAGCACGGCGGCCAGATAGCCTTCTACCCGCAGTCCGCGCAGCGCCAGCGCACCACCGTCGAGTGAGTGCGTAAAGCCAAACAGGCGCGCGTATTCGGCCGAGCGTTCGGCCATGTCCACGAACTGTCCGCCGGCCGCCACCTTCATTTGCACCGGAGCCGGCAGATGATCGAAGGTCGTCTCCACCGGCTGCCGCTCAACACGTCCGAGCATGGGTGTGAGTCGTTCACGCAGCATTTCCCGGCGCCCGTCGTAGCGCAGCAGCGCAATCGAGGCGCCCCGGTCCATTTCCGCGACACATTCCGACAGCGCGACTAGCGCACCGTCGAGATCCGACGTGGCGCCCAGAGCATGAGCGAGCGAAGCGAGCGAGCGTGGCGCCATGATTTGGGAATCGGGTTCGAACGACCAGCGAAACCGCGCAATGTGGAAACGATGTGTGCCACTTGTCAAACAGACGCATCGCGGCCCGGATCGTTGCGCGTTGAAATGTGGGCGCAGAACCGGGTTGGATCGCTTGAAGCCACCACGCGGAGCGCGTATCTTGCACGGCTCATGGAATCACCCGATCTCGCCTCCTTTCTTTTGGTCACCCACTACGACGGTGGTGCCTTTTCTGGATGGCAGCGACAACGCGATGCGCGCACCGTGCAAGGCGAGATGGAAGCGGTGCTGGCCGCGCTCTGTGGCACACCGGTGACAGCGCTCGGTTCAGGACGGACAGACGCCGGGGTGCATGCGCGGGGCCAGGCGGTGGGGGTGCGAGTACCCAAGCGGTGGACCGCACAAAGCATTCGGCACGCCATGAACTCCAAACTGCCGCGCGATGTCTGGGTGGCCAAATCGTTCGCGATGCAACCGGAGTTTCACGCACGATTCAGCGCCGCGCGCCGCCGATACGCGTATTTCGTAGGCACCGACCAGGGGGCCATGTCCCCCTTCCGCCGCCAAATGGAATGGCCGCTGGCACGTGCGCTGGATCTCGATCTGCTGAACGCGGAGGCCTCATCATTACCCGGAATACACGCCTTCCGGGCATTCGCGATTCAGGGCACCGCCCCCCCCGAGGATAACCATGTTTGCGAGCTGACATTGGCCCGGTGGCGTAACCGGGATGGCGGGGTGGTGTTTGACATTGAAGCCAATCGGTTTTTGCACCACATGGTGCGCTTTCTGGTGGGCACCATGGTCGCTGTGGCCACCGGTAGACGGCCGCCCGGTACGGTGGCCGAGCTGCTCGCCGCCAGCGACAACCGACAAACCGCAGCGCCCGCTCCGCCGCAGGGATTGTTCCTGGAGCAGGTGAGTTACCCCGCGACCCTTTACCTTTCTGCTACGTGAAGCTTTTCCTTGCTACCGACGCGCTCGACGACGTACAGTGGGCCGACGCCCGCGGCTGGTGCGACGGCGTAGTTCTCCCGGACGCAGCGCTCAGCGCCGCTGCCACCCCGGAAGCTGCGGTGTCGTGGCTGGCCGGTTTTGCGCGCGCGGTGTCCATTCCGGTGCTGGTTGACGCCGCCGGCGCCCTTGCTGAGGTAGCGCACTCATCACAGGGCAGCGAGCAAGCGCGGGCGCTGGGTCGTGCGGCCGAAAACGTCGTGCTGCAAGTGCCCTTCACCGCTGACAATGCGGCCGTGATGCGGGCGCTTTCCGCGAGCGGCATTCGCGTCGCCGCCACATTCATTGCCACGGCCTCACAGGCGCTGTTTGCGGCCAAGGCCGGGGCTGCGTTTGTGCTCATTGATGTAGATCGACTGGATGCCATGGGTGGTGCGGGCGCCGAGGTGATTGCCGACGCGCGCAACCTGTTCGACGCCGCGCACCTTGAAGCGGAGGTCGTGGCGCTGTTCCCGGCCAACTCGGCCAGCATGACCGCCTGTGGTGTAGCGGGCGCCGATGCGGCCGTGGTTGGCGCCGCCACATTGCGCGCGATGCTGGCCTACCCCTTCACCGATCAGGCGCAGGCCGACGCGCAGCGACGTCCACTCAGCGGACCACGGCTGCGCGCGGGGGATACATGATCGTGACCCGTCTCTCGGCGATGATCATGGCCGCGTGCATCCTGGCCGGATGTGAAGGCGCGAATCCGTCGGACTCGTTGGCGCAGGGATCGGTCACTCCTCCAGTGAGATCAGCTCCACCGGGCCCGGTGCCGGCCCAGTCCATCAGTCAGTCACGTCGCACCGCGATCACCACTGCCGTGGAGCGCGTGTCGCCGGCCGTGGTCAGCGTGCAGACAGAGACGGTGGAGCGCGT
>JBBRDJ010000035.1:0-31373 GCA_038203945.1 Gemmatimonadales bacterium | reverse complement strand
GAGGGGCAGAGCAGCCACTCGCGACGGCGTGAATACCCGAGACCAAACGATCCGCCCCCGATCGCCCGATGAGTGAGCGCCACGTGACAACGCGGACACTGCGGCGTTTCACCACGCGCATGCGACGCGCGAATTTCTTTTTCTTCCGCCGTCGAATACGATGCCGATTCCGTCACGCGCTGTCATCCGAGACGCGTACCACCACTTTGCCGAACTGCTCGCCGGACATCAGTCGCATGTAGGCCTCGCGCCCCTGCTCCAGCGTGTACACCGAATCAACAGGAGGCTGCAGTCGCCCCGCACGAAACTGTTCGGCAATCGCCGCAAACTCGGCGTCACTCCCCATCGTTGAGCCCATCAGCGTCCACTGATTCCAGAACATGCGACGGACATCCGTTTGCACCATCGGTCCAGACGTACCGCCACACGTCACCAAGCGGCCACGTTTGCCCAACGCCACCAGCGACTGTGTCCACGTGGCTTCGCCGACACTGTCAATCACCACATCCATGCCGCGTTTGTTCGTGGCCAGTCGCGCCTGTTTGCCGGCGTCGCCCCCGCGATGATTGAGCACATGATCGGCGCCGAGTGCACTGGCGCGCGCGAGCTTCTCGTCACTGCCCGACGTTACCCAGACAGTGGCACCCAACCGTTTGCAGATCTGCAGCGCAGCCAGTGCAACACCACCGCCAATGCCCCAAATCAGTACATCGTCGCCGGCCTTCACCTGCGCACGCGTCACGACCATGCGCCACGCCGTGAGGGTGGCCAACGGAAACGCGGCCGCCGTCTCAAACGAAATGGCGTTACCAATCACCTGCACATTCTCCTGCGGCACCACCACATACTCGGCCATCGTACCGTGGCGATGTTCGCCCAGCACCCCGTAGGTGAGGCAGAGCGGCTGATCGCCGTCGCGGCAATACTCACACTGGCACGCGCGATCGATTACGCCCGGATTGATGATCACACGGTCACCCACACGCAGATTGGTAACGTTGGCGCCGATCGCGTCAATAACCCCCGCGCCGTCAGACCCGACCACCCAATCCGGCGTGATGTTGATACCCGGAATCCCGCCAAGCACCCATAGATCCAGTCGATTGAGCGCGGCCGCACGAATGTTCACCCGCACGTCGCTGGGGTGCATGAGTTCGGGGACCGGCACCTCCTTGCAGTGGAGCTGCGAGAGATCACCGTGTGCAGAGATCGTGAGCGCTCGCATGTGCGATTGACATGTGGACGAGGATGAGGTCATACGGTCAGACTAACGAACCGAGGGCCCGTGAGGGAGAGACAGCTGGTTGCCATCCAGGCCAAGGGGAGCTCTGAACACGTGCGGCCGGCAGGCCTTCCACAGGTCCCGTGACCTATATTCACACACAGCCGCCGCGCGTCGCGCGCTCCCCAACTCCTTACCCGTTCCGCTGTCATCATGGCGTCATTCCAAGTCCCGCCGCTCGGCGAATCGATCGTTGAAGCAACTGTCTCCCGCTGGCTCAAACAGGTTGGCGACGCCGTCACTGCGGGCGAAACGCTCGTGGAACTTGAAACCGACAAGATTACCGTGGAGGTACCAGCGCCAGAGTCCGGCACACTCGCCGCGCACAACGTGGGCGAAGGCGATGTGGTGAATGTTGGCGACGTGCTGGGTGATCTGACTCCCGGTGCCAGCGGTGCCGCGCCGTCTGCGCCGACTGCGCCAACGGGCGAAGTCAAGCCCGCGTCCACCGCCCCTGCGGCAGCGGCATCAGCTCCATCGGCCACGCCGAGTGTGCCAGCGGGACCAGACCCCAAGGGGTCGCCGGCGGGACCGGATCCCAAGGCGTCGCTGGCGGGACCAGACCCCAAGGCGTCGCCGGCGGCCCGCCGACTGGCCACGGAGCAGGGTACCAACCTCTCGCAGGTGGCCGGCAGCGGTCGCGGCGGCGTAGTGAGCAAGGCCGACGTCGTGGCGGCCGGTAAGGCCCCTGCCTCGGCACCAGCGGCCGCCGCAGCGCCCAAGGCACCAGTCGCGGCTGCCATGCCCGCCATGTCCCGCACCAGTGCCAACGACGGGCCGCGTGAAACGCGCGAAAAAATGTCGACGCGGCGCAAGCGCATTGCGGAAAATCTGCTTGGCTCGCAGCAAAACACCGCACATCTCACGACGTTCAACGAAATCGACATGACGGCCGTGTCGGCGTTGCGCGATCGCATGCGCGACAAGGTGGAGAAGCAGCACGGACTGCGGCTGTCGTACATGCCCTTCTTTGCCAAGGCGGCGTGTCTCGCGCTCGACGCGTATCCCACGGTGAACGCCAAGATCGACAACGATCACTTTGTCTATCACCACTACGTGAACCTCGGCATTGCCGTGGCCAGCGAGGCGGGTTTGGTGGTGCCCAATGTGAAAGACGCGCACGCGCGATCCATCATCGAGCTCGGTCAGGACATTGGTGCGGTGGCCAAGAAGGCCCGTGACGGCAAGCTGGGCATGGACGACCTGGTGGGTGGCACGTTCACGATCACGAACGGCGGCGTGTTCGGGTCGCTGCTCTCAACGCCGATTATCAACTATCCGCAGGTGGGGATTCTCGGCTTGCACAAAATGCAGGACCGGCCGGTCGCGGAGAATGGGCAGGTGGTGATTCGGCCCATGATGTACATCGCGCTGTCGTATGACCATCAGATTATTGATGGACAGCAGGCGGTGCTGTTTTTGGTGCGGGTCAAGGAGTTGATGGAGGATCCGGCGGCGATGTTGTTGTACTGAAACGACGGTAAAGAAACGGCCGGCGGACGGCGGTGACGTGGGGGGGCAACAGCGCGGTTGACGGTGAGGGTGGACGGTTAACGGTGCGGGTTTGAACGGCCGTTGGACGGCGTTGACGGTGAGGGTAGACGGTGGACGGTGCGGGTTTGAACAGCCGTTGGACGGCGTTTACGGTTGCCAGAACATCATTGGACGAGCGCGGCGATCGCCTATTGCGATCGCCGCGCTTTTTCCGGACTCACGAACTTAAACCGTCCACCGTCCACCCCCACCGTGAACGCTGTCAAACGCGCCGTTGTACCCCCACCGTCCACCGTCCACCCCCACCGTGAACGCCGTCAAACGCGCTGTTGCCCCCCCACCCCACCAACCAACTGCCTTCACAATCAGCAAAAAAAACAGACGTCCTGCACGCGCGAGCGTACAGGACGTCTTAACCGCTTACTGGCGTTACCGTACGAAGACGGGCTGCGCGTTGGGCGGATCTTTCGGCAGTGATCCACAGTGTTGCCGTGTTCTGCCTATCTGACGTTCGAACGTAACTCGCGTAACGCGGCGCGCCAGTAGCCCAGGGCACAATAGACACGATTCTGGCCGTGTCGTGACATTGGAGCGCGGCGTTATCTTGCGCACATGACTTCTCCCCAACAATTCGACGTCGTCGTACTCGGCGGCGGACCGGGCGGCTACGTCGCCTGCATTCGCGCCGCGCAGCTTGGCTTCTCGGTGGCCTGCGTGGAAGGTGACGCCACACTCGGCGGTACGTGCGTGAACGTGGGCTGCATCCCGTCCAAGGCACTCCTGGCGTCTTCCGAACACGTGGAATGGCTGCGATTGCACGCCGCAGAACACGGTATTCACGTGGATAACGTGCGCGTGGACGTGACCGCCATGCAAGCACGAAAAACCGACGTGGTCGCGCAGAACACCAAAGGCGTGGAGTTTTTGTTTCGCAAGAACAAGATCACGTGGATCAAAGGATACGGCACCCTCAAGCCCGACAACCTCATCGAGGTGCGCGCCACCGACGACACGATAACGTCGGTGCACGGGACACATCTGATTCTCGCCACCGGCTCGGTGCCCGTTCAGCTTCCGTTTCTGCCATTCGACGAACGGCACGTGCACTCAAACGTGGGCGCGTTGCAGATCAGCGAAGTGCCCAAGCATCTGATCGTGATTGGCGGTGGTGTGATCGGACTCGAACTGGGATCGGTTTGGCGCCGACTCGGAGCCAAAGTCACCGTGGTGGAGTTTGCCCCAACCATTCTGGTGGGCAACGACGACGAGGTAATTCGCGAAGCCGACAAAATCTTCCGCAAACAGGGGCTCGACATTCACGTCGGTACCAAAGTGGTGGGTGCTGACGTTCGTGAAGACGGCGTAACCATACACTGCGAGAAAAACGGCGAACGCCTGTCGATGGACGCCGATCATGTGCTCGTGTCGGTGGGTCGCAAGCCTGCGCTGCGCGGACTGGACGCAGCGGCGCTTGGACTGACACTTGGCGCGCGCGGTGAAATTGTGGTGGACGATCAGCAGCGTACCAACCTGCCCAACGTCTTTGCCATTGGTGATGTGACGGGCGGCAAGTTGCTCGCGCACAAAGCCGAAGAAGAGGGTGTGGTCGCAGCCGAAGTGATTGCTGGCAAACCGGTGCACATGCATCAGCACACGGTGCCCGGCGTGGTGTACACCTGGCCCGAAATCGCCACGGTTGGTCATACCGAATCGGAAGTCAAAGCCAGCGGTCGCGCGTATCGCACGGGCAAGTTTCCGTTCAGTGCCAACGGTCGCGCGCGCACGATGGGCGAAACATCGGGCTTCGTGAAGTTTGTGGTGGACGCGGAGACGGACGAGATCCTGGGGTGCCACATGATCGGGCCCAGCGTGGGTGATCTGATGGCGGAAGTGGTGCTGTGCATGGAATACCGCGGCTCGGCCGAAGACATCGCGATCACGGTGCATTCGCATCCGACGCTTTCCGAGACCACCAAAGAGGCGGCGCTGGCGGCGATTGGGCGCGTGCTGCACATGTAGGATTTGGTGCTCGGCCCGGGGAGACCCGAGCCCCCGGGCTGGCGGGGGGGGATTTGTGTGCAGAGCGCGCGTATCGACGCGGCTTGAGGAGCTGGGGAACGTCGTTTCCGCTCCACCGGCGGCAGACGTGCGAGGGCTGCGGGCCGGCGCGTATTTGCCGCCCGCGGCAGTTGACGCGCCGGGCCGTGGCCTTCACGGCGCTCCCTGCATCGAAACGCACAAACGCCGGTCCCCGCCAAAAGCGAAGACCGGCGCTTGTGCGGCCGAACCGCGACTCCCCGTGCGTTACGCGAGCAGGTTGGCGAGCAGGAAGCCGAGGGCGATGAAGCCCGCTGCCGCCATCATCGCTGTGATTGGCGTGAAGACAATGCGATTGATCGTGGCCGTTGTTCCGGCCGCGACACTCGTGGCGGTCGCCATGGCCGGTCGTGCGTCCGGCAGCGCGTCCATGATGCGCTGCTGCACATACGACGGCGTGGTCATGCGACGGCGAGCGGTTGTTTCGTCTGCGATACGACTCCACATGGCCACTTGCTTGGCGTCAGCCGCACGGGCGTCCGCTTCGCTGGCCTCGCCGTCCAACCAGGCATGCACAGCGGCCGGTGTCGATCCGAACGCCTCGCTCCCCGGCAACGGAACTTCACGATCGGCCAACGGTGCGCCGCTGACGGGGCGGGCGGCTTCGCGGCTCTGGCTCGGAAGTTCCGTGCCTTCGTTGGTATTATTGG
The DNA here is from genome assembly GCA_038203945.1 of Gemmatimonadales bacterium. Taxonomy (GTDB): domain Bacteria; phylum Gemmatimonadota; class Gemmatimonadetes; order Gemmatimonadales; family Gemmatimonadaceae; genus JAABRT01. Next base: position 25,850 of record JBBRDJ010000035.1, on the reverse strand, counting down.
GCTCAAGCATCAGGCGTATTTCTCCTCAAGGAGCGCCTGTAATGCTTCACGTGCCCTATGCACGCGCATCTTCAGAGCGCCCACGGTGGTACCGAGTAGATCCGCCATCTCCTCATAAGACCGGCCTTCGACATGCTTCATGACGAAAGCCTCGCGGAGTGACGGCGCCAACTCTGTCAGCGCACCGTCGAGATCCTGACGCAACTCCGTGCGATCGAGATCTTGGTCGGGCGTGGTAAAGTTGGACGGTTGATCGTCCTCGTCGTAGCTCAGATGCGACCGCCGAATGTTCTTCAGCCAGTCTTTGCAGCCGTTGGCCACGATCCGGAACAGCCAGGCATCGAATCGTCCGCGCACTTCACCCAAATGGTGATACGCTTTGATAAACGATGTCTGCAGAATGTCTTCGGCGACGTCCGGCGAACCGGTCATGCCGAGGGCGTGACGATACAGCGCGTCGCTGTACCGACCGATCAAAATCGCGAATGCATCGCGGTCGCCCGCAATCACCCGAGAAATGATATCCTGATCCGAATCGACTTCCGTCGATACCACCGCGTCAATATTGGTCACGGCGCTAGGATAACCCCGGAGCGAACTCCGGGACAATACTTCGGAAGCAGGAATCGAAAAAAGAATCGCGGCGGTCGTCACGTTGGAAAGACGAGCCGACAGCTTCGGCGTAACACACCTTGACGAGCTGTAACTCGCGTCACCAAAGCAGTTTAGGCGACGTTTACGTGACGTTGGCACCACATCACGCTGGTATGACAGCATAGGGGGCTTCCCCCTGCCAGAGCTCAATACCGCCGTGCTCAGCGTGTGACAGCCGACGTTCTTTCGCGAGCGGCCACTGTCACAGCGTCAGAGATCGTGCCGCGCAAAGAGCTGCCAACCGTGCTGCCGCAGGGCATCGCCATGCTCGTTTAACTGCGGCGGCGGACGCCTGACCGTGCCACCCGTCGCCGGCGCCACGCCCGAGATTTCATCGCAGGCCACGTCGGCCAGTGCTTCGGGGACGGTGCGCACGACACCGCAGGGCACCCCTACCGCATTCAGTTGTCGAATCCATTCCGACGCATTGTTAGTAGCGATCGTAGCGGCAAGCTGGGCGACCAGCGCGGGACGATGTGCCACCCGAAGGGCGTTGGTTGGCCACGGGACGCCGGCCTCAGACATTACAAGCCCGAACACCTGTGCACACGCCGCCCACTGCCGGTCGGTGCCCACGGCTACAACGATCGCTCGATCGCGCGCCTGAAACAGCTCGTACGGCACCAGGTTCGGGTGCGCATTGCCCCAGCGCCTGGGACTGTGGCCGGTGACCAACGTATTCTGGGCCACGTTGATCAGCGCCGCCGTGGCCGAATCGCGGAGCGCGATCTGCACATGGCGTTCACTCACCGGACTCGGCCCCTGCCCACGCGCGACCAGCGCGGCCAGAATAGCCACCGCCGCGTCCTTGCCGGCGATCACGTCGGCCAGCGCCACGCCCACTTTGTGCGGCGCGCCGTCGATTGGTCCGGTAATCGACATCCAGCCTGATTCAGCCTGCACCACAAAATCGTAGCCCGGTCGCTGGCTCTCCGGGCCAAATCCGGAAATGGTGCACCACACCAACTGCGGCGCATCGGCCAGTATCGACGCAGCGTTCATTCCTTTTCGGGCCAGCCGGCCGGGCAGGAAGTTGTCGACCACCACATCGGCGTCAACCATCAGGGTGCGCAACCACGCCCGATCCTCAGCCCGATCAAAGTCCACCGCAACGCTGAGTTTGTTGCGATTCACGCTCCGGAAGTAAGCACTTTGGCCGTTTTCGGCGAATGGCGGCCCCCAGCCGCGCGTGTCGTCTCCCGAATCAGGACGCTCCACTTTAATAACATCGGCGCCCAAGTCGGCCAGCATCATGGTGCACAGTGGCCCGGCGAGCACGCGTGACAAATCGACTATTTTCACGTTTTTAAGTGGCAGTGACATTATGATAACCTTATAGTGACTTTATTGTGTCTCTAAAAATACTTAATATCTATCAGATTTCTTGAAGGCGCCCGACGCCCGCCACCGAAAAATAGTCTGTACAAACCCTGTCAGAGTACCTCAGCATACCTTGCGTAGATGACCAGAAATCATATAGTTACAGCGTTCACGTTCGACTCACTCCGGCGCTGGCTGCCCCTCGGGCGCCGAGCCGGCGTGCTCCCGTGCTTTCACACCGGGGCTGCGAAGCCCCTGATTGCCCCGATTGGTCTACGTTCCCGACCGAGTACCGGTGGCAGGAGATCCATTGTCCATGGCCGATAGTTCGCTGGATAGCGATTCGTCAGCAGAAGCCGAAACACCGGCACCAGCGTCGCCACCGCCGCGACGCGGACCGGGACATCGCGGCGCCGACGCCAGCGATACCGCCGCTGAAATGGCCCGCCGAGCCCACGAGATCAGTCTCGAGGCCGGCAGCCGTATGTCCGCCTCGATGACGGCGGTCATTCGATCCGCCGCTGGCCTCACCGCCTTCGCCATTGAAAGCGCACGCGAGCTCATCCATTACATGGTGCGACGCGGGCAGATGAACGCCGACGAAGCGGATGCACTCATTGCTGAGGCCGAAGCCGCCTACATCGAAAAGCATGGCGCCCTGCCCAAGCCGGAGCCGCCAAAGCCCGCGCCCAAGCCCCAGCCGTTGAACGTGCGCCCGCCGCAGCCTGCGGCCGCACCCAAGCCGGCGCCGGCGCCAGTTGCGGCGCCTGAACCCGATCCGGAACCGGAGCCCACCCCGCCAGCGAAGAAGCCGGCGGCCAAGGCACCGGAGAAGGCCGCCGCGCCCAAGTCTGCGCCCGCCAAGCCCACAAAAGCCGCCAAAGCACCGGCGGCCAAGTCGGCTCCCGCCCCCAAAGCCGTCAAAGCCCCGGTCAAGCCCGCCAAAGCCGCCAAGGCCGCGAAACCTGCGGCCAAAGCACCCGCCAAGCCCGCCCCGAAGTCTGCCAGCAAATCCGCCGCCAAGGCCCCTGCCAAAGCCGCAAAAACCCCGGCCAAAAAAGCCTCGAAAAAGAAGTAGCACCGCATGACGAACGCTGCGACGCTCACGGCGAGCGCGCCAACCCGCCTCGACTTCGGGGGTGGCTGGACTGATGTCCCGCCCTATCCTGAAGAGCGAGGCGGTTTCGTTTGTAATATCGCCATCGAACGGCGCGCCACCGTGACGCTCCGCCCGCTCACGCCAAACGCCTCCCAGCGCCCCCAGCTTCCCCAGCGCTCCCAGCTCGCCGACGCCGCCCGTCGTCAGGCCGGACTCAGCGACGTGGCCGTGGCCATCGAAAGCGACTTCCCCATCGGCGCCGGACTCGGCGGTTCCTCAGCCGCCGGCGTGGCGCTCGCGGCGGCCATCGCCGCCTGGCAACAACGCGCGCCCTCGCCCGAGCAGCTGGCCGAATGGAGCCGACAGGTTGAAGTCGAGCAGCTTGGCATCGCCGGCGGACGACAAGACCACTATGCCGCAGCCTACGGTGGCGCACTCGCGCTGGAGTTCCGGCACGACGTGTTGGTCACCCCCATTGCGCTCACTACGCCCACGATCAGCGCCCTCGAGACCCGCTGCCTGGTAGTCTACACCGGCGAAGCGCGCATCTCGGGCGACACCATTCAGGGTGTGCTCAGCGCCTATGCAGCAGGTCGCCCGGAGATCGTTTTCGCGCTCGACCGCATGGCCACCTTGGCGCGGCTCATGGCCACTGCACTCGAACACGGTGACATTGACTCGCTGGGCGCGCTGGTCGGCGAACACTGGATACATCAGCGGGCGCTGCATCCGGCGATTGCCACCGAGCGCATTGACACCCTGATTGCGCGGGCGCTCTCCGCCGGCGCACTCGGCGCAAAGCCGCTGGGCGCGTCCGGCGGTGGCTGCGTGCTGCTCATCGCGCCTGAAAACCGAATTGATGACGTGCGCGATGCCGCCGATGGACTGGGCACGCTGCTAGACTTTCGGATCGCTTTGCAAGGTGTTCGTCTTTCCCGCTAGCAATCCATGTCTTCGCGTTTCCCCCTCGATCCTGTCGCGCTCACCGAAGCGCTTGTGTCCATTGACTCGCGCAACCCCGACCTTGTGGCCGACGGTCCGGGCGAGGGCGCCGTGGCCAATCGGCTCGCCGACATTCTGTCCGGGTGGGGATTTGCCGTGTCCGTGTCCGATGTGACGCCGGGCCGTCCCAATGTGATTGCGCGTATCGGACCCACCGGGGTCACACCGCTGGTGCTGAACGGCCACCTGGACGTGGTAGGGACCGAGGGCATGAGCCACCCGCCGTTTGAGCCCACGCGGCGCGACGGTCGCCTGTACGGACGAGGCGCAAACGACATGAAGGGTGGCGTGGCCGCGATGTGTGTAGCCGCTGCGCGTGCGTCCGTGCGCGGTGCACTGGCCAGCGAGATGATCATTACGGCCGTGTGCGACGAGGAGTATCGCAGCATTGGCACCGCCGCGCTTCTTGCGAACGGACTGCACGCCACCGGTGCCATTGTCACCGAACCAACGCGCATGGCCATCTGTCCGGCGCACAAGGGATTCACGTGGTTTGATGTGCACGTGCAGGGACACGCGGCGCACGGCAGCTGTCCTGATGTCGGCGTTGATGCGATCGCGCATGCGGGGTTGTTGCTGGCCGCCATGGTCGAATACGAGCAGTCATCGCTGTGTGCACGCACGCACCCGTTGCTTGGGTCTGCGTCCATGCATGCGTCTACCATTGCCGGTGGGACCGGATGGTCCACCTATCCCGAGCAGTGCCATTTGCAAGTTGAGCGCCGCACCGTGCCTGGTGAATCTGTTGAACAGACATTGTCGGAACTCCAGGAACTCTGCGCACGAATTGCCGCACGTCATCCCGCGTTCCGCGCAACCGTGACGCAGCACACCGTGCAACCACCCAACGATGTCGCACTCACTTCACCAGTGGTGCGTGCACTGACGCAGGCACTGCAAAAACACGCGTGGGGCGCACCCGTGACCGGACTCTCCTGCTGGACCGACGCCGCCCTGCTCACCGCCGCCGGTATTCCCGCCGTCTGCTTTGGTCCGGGTGACATTGCGCGCGCACACGGCGCCGAAGAGTGGATAGACGAGCACGAACTGCTCGCCGCCGCCGATGTACTCGAAACCGTGTGTGCCAACTGGGGACGCGCATGCCCCGACTGACCGTCGCCCAATACGACATTCTCGAACGCGCGATCGATCGCGGTGACCGTGTGATGGTGCGGCGTCGTCAGCACGAATACGTCGTGGTACCCGAACGCATCACGTACGAAGGCAGCCGAGAACAGCTCATCACGCGTCATCCCACCACGGGTGATCGCCTGGTGTTCCAGCTCGACGAACTGGATGCACTCGAGGCGCTCCGATGACGGCCAACCATGCGCTGGTCGCAGTGTACGCCGACGAATCGTGCTTGGGCAACGGTAAGGCCGGCAACACACCCGGTGGTGCGGGCGCGCTGCTGGAGTATCAGCTCGGCGATGGCACGCTGCGGCGATTTGACCTGTGGTTGTCGGAGGCCAACACCACCAACAATCGCATGGCGCTGCGGTCTGTATCCGACACGTTCGATGCGATTTCGCGCAAGGGCAGCACGTTGAGCATCCGCTTTACCACCGACTCGCGCTACATCGTGGACGGCATGACCCAATGGGTACGCAGCTGGCGCGAGCGGGGCTGGAAGCGGAAAGCCGGTGCGGTGGAGAACGTGGAGCTCTGGCAGGCTGCCGTGGCATCGCTGCGCGCGCACGAAGTCGAATGGCGGTGGGTGCGCGGTCACGCCGGTCACGCGCAGAACGAATACGCCAACCACCTGGCCACGCGCGCCGCGGCCAGCCAAAACCAGTCCAACGGGCTGGTCGCGTCGGCGTTTGACGAGTGGATGGCCGCGCAAAAGGTCGGCAGCACCGGCGCGCCGGACCCGTTTCCGACGGCTGCATCGTTTCGCGCGGCGCCCCCACTGTAAGCGAGCGCGCGGCGGTGCCCCTGTAACCATCCGTGGCGCTCCCGTGACGCCCCCAATCGGTACCCGTCGTGACGTGAGCCGTAAGCGCGGCGTCTGATGAGCATGTGAACCGGCAACAAGACGTCGTCGCTCTACCCCACACCTCCATGCTCAAGATTCTCCTCATCCTCGCCGTTGGTGTTGCCATTGGCTACAGCTATGGCTGGAAGGACGCCCAGGTTCACGACAAGGCCGTGTACGAGCGCATCGTGGACCGGGTGGGCGGCAGTAACCGCGACCTGGTCAGTAACGACGTCGATTCGCGCATGGCCAAATCCGAAGGGCGCTGACGGTTTCCGTTCGCACCCGTCTTCGCACCCGTCATGGATGACCTCGACCGGCTGGCGTTCCGGGTAGCACGGACCGTCCGCACCATCTATCCGCATTTGCTCGAACGCGGCTTCACGCTCTCCGACCTCGAAGAGCGACTGGCACCGTTTGCTGAAACGCGGCGCGAAATGGCCTCGGGTGGTCCGGACGGTTACGAACAAACGGTGCTGCGACTGCTCACCGGCGAACGCGGATACCTGTCGGCCGAACCGGGGCTGCAGGACGCCTGCAAGCGCGCGTTGCAAATGCCATCGCCCACCATGTCGATCGTGCGCACGTGGGCCGGCAGCACGCTCACGCTGCGCGGTACCGCCCTCACACTTGGCGGTGAACGCATGTCGACCGGCACGGCCAGTGTTCACCACTCCGGTGCAATCGGCAACACACTGAGTGTGCGCGCTGAACACGCCGACACTCAGCCGTTTCTCGCGCCCGTGAGAGCCACGCCCGAGCAGCGTCCGTCCCCTGCGGAACCGAACACAACGTGCGCGTGTCACTTTTGTGGCGGAGCTTTGCCAGCGGGACGCAACCTCACGTATTGTCCGCACTGTGGTTTGAATCTCACTGTACGTCACTGTCCGGCGTGCAGCACGGAGTTGGAACGTACATGGAGATTCTGTGTGACCTGCGGACGACAGGCCGAGGATGGCATCGACGATACACATCTCTCGGCCGAACTCCACGCCACAGCGGTCGATGCTTCCGCCGTCAACAGCGGCGGCGTGACGGCATCGCCCGACGTGCAGCGGCATCGCACGTGAGTCGCCCACCGTTGCGCGTCGCCACACTCGCCGGAGACGGCATCGGTCCCGAAGTCACACACTCGGCCGTCGCGGCGCTGCGCACGGTGTGCGATCGGTACGACATCCCGCTGCAGCTTGAAGCATTGCCGTATGGCGCCACCTGGTTTCTGGCCACCGGTCAGGCCATGCCTTCGGGCGAACCGCAGCGACTCGCACGGTCATTCGACGCCATTCTCGGCGGCGCACTGGGTGATCCGCGCATCAAGAATCACGAACATGTGCGACTGATTCGTCACGCGCTCTTTCACGAGCTGGATCTGTACGCGAATTTGCGGCCGGCTCAGCTGCTGCTGCCATCGCTCTCGCCGCTCGCTCGCGTGCAGAGCGGCAAAGCGAAAATTGATCTTGTTGTGATCAGCGAAAACCTTGAAGGGTTCAATGCTGATCGGGACAGACGCGTCCGGGTAAACGACGACGAAGACGCACACGTCACCGAAGAGTGGCACACCCCACATCTCGTGGCACGTCTGATCCGGTTCGCTTTTGCGTGGGCGCGGTTGCGCGGTCGTAAGCGCGTCACGCTGGTAGACATGACCAACCTTGTGCCCGCCCACCGGTTGTGGCGCCACGCGTTCAACAACGTGGCCATGTCGTATCCGGAAATGGCACATGACGTGCGTTTTGTCGATACCGTCGCGCACGACCTCGTGCGAGCGCCGGAGCGTCTCGATGTGCTGGTGACCACCAACTTGTTTGGCGAGATCCTGAGTGATCTCACCGCTGGCCTCGTGGGCGGACTGGGGCTCGCGGCCAGCGGCAATTTGCATCCGGGGCGCTGTTCACTGTTTGAGCCGGTGCATGGCAGCGCGCCGGACTTGGTGGGCACAGGCCGCGCCAACCCGCTGGCGGCCATTCGTGCCGTCGCGTTGCTGCTCGACACGTGCGGTCACGTGGGCGCCGCGCAGATGGTAGACGCGGCCGTACACGCCTCCCTCAACGCCCAAGTCACCACCGCCGATCTGGGTGGGAGAGCAACGAGCGGCGCCGTGACCGACTACGTGGTGCGTCACCTGCGCACGTCGCCACTTATTCACGAAGCCTGACGCGGGGCCCATTACGGGCGCTCGCGGGTATCTTGCTGCATGCCACGCCCACGCCTTTTCTCGCGCTCCGCAGCCCTCTGTGCAGGGTTAGCCCTTCTTCTGGCCTCGATCGCCGCCTGTGTGCCGTCCGGCGGCACTCCTGAGCCTCTTCCGGGCGGCGGCGGCTCTACTTCCGCACGCTGGCCGGTAAAGACGCAGCCCCACGTGGACGCCTGGTTGCACGCGTTTGCCATGATCACCAACGATACCACGCCCGTGCCGCTGTTCCGACGCGGCTATCGCGACTCGATGATCGTGATCAAGAACAGAGTCAACGCCTTTACCACGCTCGACGCCAACCGGGCCGAACTGTCGGCGCAGCTCTCGCGATCGCCGGCCTTGGTGAACGCGCAGTTTCTGGTGTTCTCGTTTGGCTCGTGGGATCAGCTCGCATCGGCCGTTGATGTGTTTCTCAAGGCCGAGGGCAATCCGCAGCGGGCCAGTGACGAGGGTTCGGCGGCGGTGATTCAGTTTCTGGCGGCGCAGTTTCCCACGCCGGCCGACCGCACCTGGTTGCGTCGGTTTTTTGATGGCGCGGCCGACGAACGCAACGCGTTTTATGAGGGCTACTGGACCAACACGCAGCGTGACCGCGTGCCGGTGCTCACGGCGATTACGAACTTGTGGGAGCAGCAGTACCAAGCCCGCTTCCAGCGCTTTCTCAACAACACGAGGCAGCGCAACGGCGAGATGATTCCGTCGCTTCCGTTGGGTCCGGAGGGCCGCGCGGCGGGTGGAGCACAGGGACAGACGCTCGTCGCCGTGCCGCTGCCCGCTCGCGTGGAAGACGCACGGGAGGCCATTGCTGTTTTTGCCCACGAAATCGTTGGGTCGACCGCGGGTGTTGCAGTCGCCGACAACACGACACCCGCCGAAAACCGTTCCGGCGCATCGGCCGGCTACGTGGCCTTTGCTCAGGTGCGCGGCGGCTTGGCTTTGTTGCAGGAGGTGGCGCCCGAGCTCGTGGCGCCGTACGTGCGGTACTATCTCGCGCAGGGCGGACATCGCGTGCCGTCGGGAGCCACCGACGCGCAGCTGGCCGCTGCACTGGCCACGGCGTATCCGCTGCCCGTCGCCATTGTGGACGGGATGAAGCGGCAAATTGAGATCGCCCTGGGCGGCATCTGACGTGCCCCGCGACACGTTCAGACAGATTCTTGCGTAGGATTGAGTATGAGTGATTCCACACCATCGCAATCGCCGCCCGTTCCGGCCCAGCAAACTGAACGCGAGCGTTTGATCCCGCGCGCGGCGCTGGAGCGCGTGCTGGCGCGCGCCGCCGAGCTGCAAACGCAGACGTCTGATTCGCCCGAAGTGATCAGCGAAGATCGCTTGCTGGAAATCGGACGCGAGGTGGGCATCGACCCCAACCATTTGCGTCTGGCGATTGCGGAAGAACGCGGTCGCTCGCCGATGCTGCCCGATGAGCCTGGTCGCATTGCCCTGGCACTCGGCGAAGCGCACGTGGGCGCGCAGCGTACGGTCGCCGGGTCGCCCGATCAGGTGTTGTCGGCCCTCGATAAATGGATGCAGCGCGAGGAGCAGTTCACCGTGAAGCGTCGTTTCGGGTTGCGCATGTCGTGGGAAAAGCCGCGTAACGCGTTTGCCTCGATCTCGCGCGGGTTGAGCGGCAAAAACGCCGACCTCACCAAGGCCGACGAAATCAGTGCAGTCGTCACACCCGTGGACGGCGCGCGGGCGCTGGTTCGTCTGGACGCCGACATGCGACTTTATCGCAAATCGCAGCGCGATGGTGTGATTGTACTGGGCGTGGTAAACGGCGTGGTGGCTGCGGGTTGGCTCACGCCGGTGGCCGTACTTGCCGCAGTTTCCGGCGGCGATGTGTCGGTGGTTCCATTCGCCGCCATGGCCATGGTTGGGGCAGGCGTTCAGGCGGGCATCAGCACGCTGATTTGGCGCAGCATCAAGAGTTCATTTCGTTCGGCTGTGTCGCGCACCCATCTGCGCCTTGAGCAGTTGCTTGACGCGCTGGAGCACGGCGATTCCGGTTCGCCGCCGTCATTGCTGGAGCAGCTGCGGCAAACTTTGTTGCCGCCGATCAACAAGCGGTAGGTTTCTCACTGCGACTTGTCAGCGAAACACAGTTACCGCAGAGACACTGAGGCACAGAAGAACTGCGCCGAAGCGGGAAAGAGTCAGGGCGTCGTGGCGGCGGGTTGGCTCAAGCCGGTCGCCGTCCATGCGGCCGTCTCCGGCGGCGACGTGTCGGTGGTGGGTTTCTACGAGGCGAAGGTGACGGGCACACCTTCCCGATTGCGCTCATTGATCAACTTTTTTCAGCAGCGAGACCGCAATGATCTGGTATTCTACAAAGCCTTCCGGCGAATAATTCCTCGCCACCACTCTGCCCTCGGACAGTGGCATCACAATCGTGCCCGGGAATACCAACTCTGCCAGAAAGTGGCCGACGGAATCATACGCTGCGATAATCGACTCACGTCCCGAGGTCATAGTTTCCAAGGCGCCTGGAACGGGCTCGCCCCCTTGGGTAGCCAGTTTAACAGAACTTTCGCGTGACTTCGCTGAAAGCACCAACCAGTATCCGCCCTCGTCATCCTGCCAGCCACCGTAGGTCCTGGTCTGCAAGGGATATGCATCTGCGCGCGCTGTTCGGAGCGAATCATTGCGCATTGACGACGGGAGCAGATAGTGGATCGCCGCAGATGACGAACCATCAAGCCTCCATCGTTGCAAGAGGCGGTGAGTGGAAGCGGCGAGTGTGACGGTGGGATTGGACATCTCCGAATCCGAGGAACCGGCAACGAGGCTTGCTTCGCACAAGGGACAGCTGGCAGCGCGATCACGGTACGCGGTATCCAGCGGTGGGCCAAACGCATTGCCTCGCAGCGAGTCCAAATGAAGGAGAGCGAAGGGCTTTTCTCCACTCCGAACAGACCGTTTGAAGCACATGATATGCGCCGTTCCCACGGGGTAACCGCAGCGGAGTCCTTTGGGGAGCGTGGCCACGTATTGCAACTGTTTATTGAACAGCAGATCATCGCCGCCTTCCTGCGCCACCAACAGATATTCCTCGCCAACTGCGGTCAGCCGCGCTACGCTATTGAGCTCCCCTGGACCGCGGCCAGGATTGCCAACCACGGACGCCAGCTTGCCGGTAGCTGCATTAACAACCAACAGATGCGATTGATCCGCGCTTGCCACCACGTACTTGTCCTGCCATGCAACAAAGCTGGAGAGCTCTGACGGCAGCTGCTGGCCGGAATCTATGCTCACCCGCATTATCGTATCAGCTCGAACAGCACACGACTCGCAGGTCGGGCGTGCAAACCCCTCGGCGGATCTGGTTGCTTCGCGGCACGACGTGACGCAGGCCAGAAGCGAGACCAGAAATAAGGTTAGACGAGCGGGAGCGCGACGCATATGCCTACCTTTCCCCTTGGGCGCGTCGGTGAGACGCAATGCGAGCAAGCAGCTCTTCCAATGTGGGCGTGGACGGCAATATCTGACCATCCACAATCACTGTAGGAGTTTTCTGGACAGGGAGCCTTCTGCCCAATGCAATGTCTTGTTGAATAAGGCTGTCAGTCCTGTCGGAGACAAGACATGCAGAAAAGCGGGAGATGTCGGGGACGCCCGCATCGCTTGCGAAGTCCTCGAAGGTCTTCAGACCCAACGAGTCGGCCGATTGAAACAGCTCGTCATGCATCTGCCAGAAGCGGTTCTGCTCTTTGGCACATTCAGCGGCGCGAGCAGCGGGCATGGCGAAACGATGATAGCTCAGTGGATAGTGTCGAAACGTGAAGCGCACGTCGAGCGTAGAGTCTTCCTTCAGGCGAGCAAGCACTCTTTCTGAAAACCCGCGACACGCCGGACACTCGAAGTCCGAGAATTCGACGATTTCAATACCACTACTGGAGCCAAAGCTGAGCCGCGAGTCGCGCAGTTCGCTCCAAACATCCGAGCTCAGCGTAACGATATTCCCCCTTTGAGACTCCCCTCTGTCGCTCACCGTGCCACGAGCCCGATTGACTACAATCACCGTCAGTACGACTACGCACAGTGCAGTAAGCACGTTCAGGGCATCTCCGAATTTGAGCTTCATTTTCGCTCCCATTATTCAAGAGTAGAACATCTGAGCGACGCGTTCCGAATCACTCGGCCGGGCGCAGGCAAGCCCACTTTCCGGAACGCTCTTTCAATGGTCCTCCTGTCTGCTGCCAGCGATTTGCAAAGCCGATCAACGTTCCAACGGAATGGTTCTCGCATCATTGAGCACACGGCCCATTGCCATTGCTGCGGAAGCGAAAGGAGCTGCCACATTTGGAGTTTGGAGAGCTTTGCATGAGGTGGTGCAAGTTGCGCACTTACCGCGATCACTCGCCGGAGCTGCAGCATCGTCTCTTCCGCGTTGAGCGGCAGTCGTACTGTGCCAAGCCGAGGTGCAAGCCGACTTTCACATACCGTGCGTAAGAGCGCTCTTTCGCGATCGCACACGACCAAAAGCGCTGCATCCCATCCGCCGAGCACATCCAAACAGCGCTCGATCGTCGCGTCGCGGCAGCGTGCCTGACAACTCCCTATCAGATAGGCCCACTGTATTATCAGTACCGCGTGGGCACCATACGGGTAGTTCCGATAGATCGCGGCGAGTGAAGCGCCGCATTCCCCGTCTACGCTGGGCGCCACACTCGCCGAACCAGCGCCTCCAATCTCCCCCCCCGGTAAGGAAGAACACGATGATCCGAGGATTGAATCGAACGTACTACGTGTGCCCTGGTCGAGGATCGTCCGCACTTGTAACATCGATGGCGAGTTCAGCATTGCTCCCCGCTCCGTTTGTCGATCTGCTGCGTCCGATACTTCCTGTGCTATCGCGTCGCGACGAATCGCATTGCTCAAGACTGTGAACTCTACGTTGAGCCTGCCGATGGCAGCTACAAGCTTAGTCCGGCCCTTCAGGAACGCTGTCGGAGGTAGTGCCCAAAACGATGCGTTGCACAGTGCTCAGCTGATCAGCTCGCCGATGGAGCAGGGCACCTTCGTGGTCAAACAGCTGCCAAACCGGAAACCCTGAACCATTCATCGCTCGAATGTAGCGTCGCTCCGCGAGCGGATCGAGCAGCACCACCGCTCTTTCCAATGTGGACGGAGCGAGCAAGTCAAGCTTCGGAAGTCCCTCTCTCGGATCCAGTACAATTACCACCAAACGAAGTAGTGAATCAGGCACTAACGTCATGATTCTCTCAAGCTTAGGCAGTTCTTCCCTTGTAATGCCCGCACTGAAGGCCGTGGCGAATACAAACGTGAACGGCTGGTCTCCGCCCAGCACTCGTACCGAGTCACCTGCGGGAGAGAGCAACTTGAGTCCAGCGATGGTCTCGACCGGCAGCGGATTGTCGGGTTGCCGCGTGTCGCACGACAGCAAGAGCAGGCTAGCTAGCAGGCAGGTGCCCCACAGATGTCGCGATACCCTCATAAGTCCTCGCAATAGTTATTCTGACTTGAAAGGATGGACAAAGGTTGTGCCAAGGTGACTAATGAATAGGGGACCGCAGAACCGATGCCGCCCCGAGAGGCGGCATCGGTTCCGAGGCAGCTCTCTAGTTCGGGCCTCCGGCGCCGCCTGGGTTGTAGTAGCACTTCATTCGGGAGTCGAAGTCGCCGAAGCACGTGTCGAACCAGGTTGTGCACTCTGACTCTGCGCGCGGGTCACAGCCCGGCCGCTCTGCCTCGCAGGCCCCGTCTAGGTCGAACGGGCAGTGGTCCACGCATTCATTAAACTCCGTGCACCCGTCCGCCAATGCCGGTTCGTGCTGAAACACGATGAATGCCAACGCCACAAACACGACTCGTAAAATCCCTGTAGCTCGTGTCATCGTCCCCCCCGCTTAAGTGGTTAACGATTCTGGGGAGAAGCATGCCTGCGTTGAGCACCGTGCGCAACGATCGCTACGTCACAATAGTCCTGTTTCTCGCAGGATTACGTCTAACCATCGAACTTTGACAGTAACATGAGCCGAGTCGGTGCGGAAGACCGAACTTGCGGCAGAAATACGACGCCGGTCCGCTCCTGCCCGGCGCGTTTTTCCCATCCTCGGCCATCCTCGTGCCGACCGAACGGTTCGTCAACCTGACATAGAAGCAAGGCCAAGGGTTGCACAGAACCGACCAGCGCTTTCAGACACCTTTCTCACGTCGCTACGCAATCGCTAACTCGAACGCCTGCCGCCGCACCCGCTCCACCAATCGCCGCACACCCGCGTTGCTCATCACCAGCATCGGCCCGGCCATCAGCAGCGGCAACTAACAGAACAAGCGAATCGATACCGCACGCCGCGGAATGAGCAGAAGATTCGTGCGCGCTTCTTCAAGATCGTGCCAGGACAGATCAATCAAGCGCCCCAGCGCTTCACGATTCTTGACCAACAGGTCGGGCGCGAGGATGCGTTCCTGCGTAGTGCCATTCGCGTGCGGCCGAACTGCAAACGCAGACGTCCGACTCTCCGGAAGTCATCAGCGAAGAACGACTGCTGGAGATTGGACGTGAAGTCGGCATTGATCCCAATCATCTGCGCGTGGCCATCGCCGAAGAGCGCGGTCGTTCACCAATGCTGCCCGATGAACCAGGTCGCATTGCACTGGCGCTGGGCGATGCCCAGGTCGGTGCACAGCGCACGGTCACCGGTTCGCCAGACAAGGTGCTGGCCACACTCGACCGGTGGATGCAGCGTGAGGAACAGTTTGCGGTGAAGCGTCGCTTCGGTCTGCGCATGTCGTGGGAAAAGCCGCGCAACGCCTTTGCCAGCATCTCGCGCGGGCTGAGCGGCAAGAACGGTGATCTCACCAAAGCCGACGAAGTAAGTGCCGTGGTTACACCGGTTGACGGTGCGCGTGCCTTGGTGCGTCTTGATGCCGACATGCGTCTCCATCGCAAGTCGCAGCGCGACAGTGTGGTGGTGCTCAGCGTTGTAAACGGCGTTGTAGCCGCTGCCTGGATTACACCGCTCGCCGTGCTCACCGCCTTCTCAAGCGCCGACATCTCAGTCGCACCTGCTGCATTCGTGGCGATGGTTGGCGTGGGTATTCAGGCGGGCATCACCACACTCGTGTGGCGTGGGATCAAGAACTCGTTCCGGCAGGCCGTGGAACGTACACAGCTGCGTCTGGAGCAACTGCTCGATGCGTTGGAACACGGTGATACGGGTTCACCGCCGTCGTTGCTGGAGCAGCTGCGGCAGACGTTGTTGCCGCCACGATAGCCTGATCCCCGGGAGCGTCATGACCGCACGGTGCGACGCATTGGTCCGTACTGCTACCCCGTAGCCCGCACGCGGGCCGATGAAATGCGCCACCCAGCAGTGTTCCTAGTAACGACCACGTCGAACACGACACCTCCCGTTCCGGGATAGAACTTAGAGTTGGCCGGATTACGTTCGTACACTCCCATTAGGAACGATACTGAGTCGCGTCCAAGACGCTTCGGTTCAAAGAAACGAACCGTCTGCACACCCACGGGGAATTCACATCGCTCGCCGTATGACTCGGTGCGACATGCAGCAACGGCGCGATAGCTGGCCATGCGAATGGAACCGTGCTTGCGTCGCAAATCCGCGACCTCATATTCGCCTGCGAACGACAAAGTTCTGAGCGCAGTGTCCAATCCCGCGAGATCGACTGCGATTTCCCTGCCAGCGCGCGTTAATCCTTTCCCGTCTGCTCGTTTGAACTCTTGTAAGCTTTGGAGAATATCATCCATGAATCTAGCTGCGCGCTGATCTTGGGCGTGGGCCGGAACTGGGAATACCGCGCTGGCGGATAACATTAGCGCGACGGTAGCGAGTGAGTGCATTACGAGCTTGCGCATAATCTTTGCCGTGGGTAAGCGATATCGAGCGAATGAAACTCATCATCTTCATCACGATGGTGAACCTCTTCATGGGCGATCAAGCCTTTTTGCTGACTTGGATCTAGCGCGAACCAGTTGGCGTTCACATAAGTATTTCTATCAGTCGCAACAGGCGCGCCCGGCAGGCTTGGCAGGGTGTACATATCAAATGGCGCTGTAGAGGGGTTTGTCGGTCCGCTGCCTGGTCGGAATCCATATCCGAACGCCTCGAATCGAGCTCGCGCCTGCCAGCCTTCAGTCTGACATGTGTAATTGCTACTTGACTCAAGAGCCGAAATCCGTTGACTGATCATCTGGCAATACGCCGGCTCAAATCTGCAGTCGATCCCCTCCAACTCTTGGCGTGGTGTAAGATCAGTTTGCGGGTCAACCAATTTTCGGCTGTCGCACGACGCAACAACGAAAAGGATGGCTAGGACGCACGCGCGATTTATACACCTACATATCGAAAACACGTGTTAACATTCCTGTTCAATGTGAAAATGTTACAAGTCAATATGTTTTCTTTTTTTGACGCTACTGCCCGCCGACAATAAGCTTTAACGAAGTGCTGATACACGTAGCAGGTTCCAAATGGTCTCCTGAACAGCGACCATGACCTCTAAATTTACCTGCTCACTTCAGGCTGTGCGATGCTACGCAAAGTCAAGTCGAAACGCCTTCCGCCGCACTCGCTCCACCAGCCGTCGCACTCCGGCGTTGCTCATCACCAGCATCGGGCCGGCCATCAGCAGCGACTTCACCTCGCGCCGCGAAATCTTGACCGTGCCGCCGGGCTTGAGCATGGCCGTGCTCTGCACCAAATCGCGCATCGTGGCGTAGGCAAACAGCAGCGGCAACAGACAGAACAAACGAATCGACACCGCGCGACGCGGAATGAGCAGCAGGTACGTGCGTGCTTCCTCGAGATCGTGCCAGGCGAGATCGATCAATCGACCGAGCGCTTCGCGGTTCTTGAGCAACAAGTCCGGTGCCAGAATGCGCCCCTGCGTGCTGCCGTGCGCGCGCAGCAACTCCTCGGGCACATAAATGGAGTTCTCCTTCTCGGCGTCCATTGCAACGTCCTTGAGGATGTTCACCGTCTGCAACGCTTCGGCAAACGCGCGGCACCGCTCACGCAGAATCGCGTAGCGCTCCTTCCCGATGCTCGGAGCGTGCTCGAACCAGAGATCGGTGAGCATGTAGCCCACCGTGCCCGCCACGTAGTAGCAGTACTCCTTGTATTCATCGAGCGTCTGGATGCGAATGCCGTCAGGGTAGCGATGCACAAACTTGTCCATCCCCACCACCATTTCAGTCACCCACTTGAGCACGACATCGCGCGTTTTCTTCGGCAGCTTGGCAAAGTGTGCGTACACCAGGTCTGCATGATGCACGAGCGCCAAATGCGCTGGTTCACCGGGCAGCGATTGCACGCCGGCAATGAACCGTGCAGCGGCGGTCTGATCATTGAAGCCGGCCAGCATCTCGCGAAAAAGCTCCGACTTGGCATCTGGCGCGATGCCCGGTGCGTCTTCCACCGTATCGGCCATGCGGCACAGCAAATAGGCGTCGAGCACGGCCTGTCCCAGATATCCCGGCAGTACGCGAATGCCCAGCGCAAAGGTGCGCGAGACCGCCGGCAGAATCGATTCGCAAAAGCGGGCCGCGTCGCGATTGGCGACGGCGGTGGCAATGCGCGGATCAAGCGAGGAGTCGAGGGCCACGTGGGGAGCGGATCACAGGTCAGACGGTGCGTCAGCCGGACAGCGTTGTCGCGAGGGTATCGGAAACATACGAGGACGACGGCTTGAGGTCAGGCCCAGCCTTGTCCTGCGGCGGGTGAGAGGTCAGACTGCAGGATGGCCTTTTCCTCCGCAGCGCACAACCTCGCCACCATGACTCCCGACAATTCCGGCTCTGCGGAGCCGCCGGGCGGAGCGACGCCCTCGGGCTTTCGTGGGGTGTGGCGACAGGATCTGGCGGCCCGCGAGATGTATGCGGAGGGGGCGGGCATCGCGCGCTGCGTGCCGAGTGCTGTGGCTGTGCCCGCCGACGCCGACGATGTGGCGGCACTCGTGGTGGCGGCTAAGCGGGATGGATGGTTCCTCATGCCGCGCGGCTCGGGCAGCGGAATGGCCGCCGGAGCGGTGGGTCCGGGTGTGGTGCTCGATCTGTCGCGCATGCAGCGCATTGGTGATGTGGACACGGAAAACCGCCGCATTCGTGTAGAGCCCGGCGCGCTGCGTGGGGCGGTAGACACGGTGGCACGCACGTATGGCCTGCGCTTTCCGGTGGATCCGTCAAGTGGGGCCTTTTGCACGATCGGTGGCATGGTGGCCACCAACGCGGCCGGTGCGCGATCGCTGCGGTTTGGTGCTACGCGTGCATGGGTACACGGCGTGGAGTGCGTGTTTGCCAACGGTACGCGCGCGTGGATACGACGGGACGAACCAGCGCCGGTTAGTATCGCGCCGGTGCGCGCCATGCTCGACGCCATCGAAGCCGCGCGCAAGCACGTGCCACCCGCCGACCTCACGCACGCCGGTGTGCGCAAGGAATCATCGGGGTACGCGATTTCGCACGCGCTCAACGTGCTTGCACGCGATCCTTCGGCCACCGGTGAAGCGCTGCTGGCATTGCTGGTAGGCAGCGAAGGTACGCTGGCGGTGTTTACAGCGATTGAGCTGCGACTCGCACCCGCAGCCCGTGAGACAGCAACGGTGCTGAGCAGCTTTTCGTCGCTCGAAGCGGCCACTGAAGCGGCGCTGCAGGCCCGCAAGGCCGGTGCGTCGGCGTGCGAGTTGCTCGACCGCACGTTTCTCAATGTGGCCGCACGCGGTAACGCACACGGGTTGCCGCGTAACGCGGAGGCCGTGTTGCTGGCCGAGGTGGAGGGTTCATCGGCGTCGGCCGCGCGTGACGCAGCAATTTTGTTGGGACGCGCGTTCACTCGCGCTGGTGCGTTTGAAGTAACGACAGCTACGCATCCCGCGGCCGAACGCACGCTCTGGTCGCTGCGACATGCGGCCAGTCCGATATTGTCACAGCTCGCGCCGCGCTTGCGCTCCATGCAGTTTATTGAAGATGGCTGCGTACCGCCCAATGCATTGCCCGCGTATGTGCGCGGTGTACGTGACGCACTCAAGCGCGCTGAATGTGAAGGTGTGATCTTTGGACACGCCGGCGACGCGCATGTGCACGTGAATCCGCTGGTGGATGTCACGCGCAGTGGATGGCAGGATCGCGTGCGTGGCGTGTTGGAAGACGTCTGTTCACTCACGGCCAAACTCGGTGGCACGTTGGCTGGCGAACATGGTGACGGCCGACTGCGCGCATCGCTGTTGCCGCATGTGTGGAGCGAGAGCGCACGCACGGCGTTTCGCGTAGTCAAGCAGGCCGCCGACCCGCACGGTGTACTCAACACAGGTGCCAAGGTGCCGATCGAGCACGCCGACCCGCTGGCGCAGCTCCGTCACGATCCGGCTACAACGCCGCTGAGTGTTTCGGCGCGAACGGCGCTTGATACGATCGAGCGGGAGCGCGCGTGGCACCGGTTTCGGTTGGCGTTGTTGAACGATCGGGGGTAGCAGTCTGGGAGGCTCGCCCGACGGAGTATCGCAGCATCACCGATTGGGCCGTGTTGTCGAGCGACACGCTGGCGGTGTCGGGTGCGCAGCGGGCGTCGCTTTTTGCGCCCAATGGTGAGTTCGCCAGGCGTCTGGAGTCGCAATCAGTCGTGGTGTTTCGCGGTGTGTGAACAGTTGAGAACGGTCAACTGACGGATGGCGGTTTCCCCTCAGGAGCCTTGCATGCGGTACACACGACGACCGACACAAAGAGCGAGCCGCTGATTACGGCTTGTGAACCAGTGCGCACGGACACGCCACGTCTCCTCAAATCAGTTCGCATACTTCAGAACCGCTGAAAGGTGAAAATGGGAACTACAGGCTCTCGCCGCGAGCCGACCGCGCCGTGCGGCGCGAAGTGACCCGCACGGCTGGCCTACCACGCCCCCGTCGCACATCTTGAAAGCGTGTATCTCTACGCCAAGATTTTTCATCTCGTAGGTATGGTCTCATGGATGGCCGGCTTGTTTTATTTGCCGCGCCTGTTCGTGTATCACGCCGAAGCGCAACAGCGCACCGACAGCACACGTGATATCCTCACCGCGCAGTACACCATCATGCAGCAACGCCTGCTCCGCATCATCACCACGCCGGCCATGTTGATGACCTGGCTGGGCGGACTCACCATGGTTGGACTAAACACCGGCCTGCTGTCGCAGCGCTGGTTCATTGTCAAGCTCGTGTTGTTGCTGGCGCTCTCCGGCTATCACGGCTGGATGTCAGGGGTGGTGCGCAAACTGGCGTGCGGTGATCATGTTATGACCAGCGATCGCTTTCGCATCATGAACGAAGTACCCACCATCGCGCTCGTGCTCATCGTGACGTATGCCGTGCTGCGGGACAGCGTGGGATTGGTGTTTGGCGCGCTGGTGGCTGCAGGGCTTACGGTGTTGCTGGGGATTGGGATTCAGCTGTACGGGGTGGTGCGGCGGCGTGGGGAGGCGAAAGCTCCGAGCCCAACGCAGAGATAGCGGCGATTCCTTTTCGGTGCAGACCCAGGCCCGCAGCTCTGAACGAAATCGGTCATCATAAGAGCGGCGATTGACACTAGCTATACCGTTAGCTAACTAAAGGTAGATGCTCTTGTTCGTGGTCTCGTCTGCCCCTGACCTTGTTGCCTTGAAAACCGTCACCGTTCACAAAGCCAAGACCACTCTTTCGCAGCTGATCGCAGCCGTCGAAGCCGGAGAGGAGGTCATCATCATGCGCGACAGGGAGCCTGTCGTGCGACTCGTTGCAATCGGCGACCCTGTGCCAGTGCGCAAGTTTGGCGCACTGGCTGGAAAAGTCGCGGTCACGGACGCGTTTTTCGAAGCACTGCCTGAAGACGAACTCGCGGGTTGGGAGCAGTAGTCGCGTGCGACTGCTGCTCGACACACACGCTCTTCTCTGGTGGCTAGCGGGCGACTCGCGTCTCAGCGAATCGGCACGCAGCATGATCGCAGATTGTGTCAATGATGTGCATGTAAGCGCGGCGTCAGCATGGGAAGTGACTACCAAGCATCGCCTTGGCAAGTTGCCGGCTGCTGGCCCACTCGCGGTAGACTTCTCGCGTGAGATCGTGCGCCAGGGCTTTGTAGCACTACCGATCTCACTTGAACATGCTCAGGTAGCCGGAGCACTTAGCGGAGCGTACCGCGACCCGTTCGACCGCATGCTGATTGCTCAAGCGCGCGAGGAAAAGATGGCGCTTGTCTCCAACGAGCAGCTCTTCGATGCGTTCGGCATATCTCGTATCTGGTAGCCGGTTAGCCGCCAGCACTCTTGACGAACACGTGTTTGAAGGTCTACCATTTTGCTCTTAGGCACACTCCGCACTGGCTCGATCACAATGTGTGGCCCTGGACACCTCGTCCACTGCTGGTGACCGACGGCATGCACGCTCTCGCGCATTCCCTCGGCAATCATGTGGGGGATGCGCGATTCAACCTTCGGCCTCCCGGCCCAAAAGCGCTGGCAGCTGCTGCTGTCCCATGCCAGAGTGCAGTCGTTTGAAGACGCCGGCCACTGGCCACGAGGAACGGCCAGATGCCTTCATGCGCGCGCTGCGTGAAACGCTGGCGAGATAAACTCCACGCCCTTCGCCACGCACGCGCAGCGCAACTCCGCAGCAACTACGCGAGCACCGGCAAACTGCGAATCTTTGCCTGCCACTCACGCGGACCGGTTTCGTGCACGTTTTCACCACGTGCGTCCACTGCCACCGTGACCGGCATATCGTGCACTTCAAACTCGTAAATCGCTTCCATGCCCAGATCTTCGAACGCCACTACGCGTGACGATCTGATCGCTTTGGACACGAGATAGGCCGCACCACCTACCGCCATCAAGTACGCGGCCTTGTGCTTGCGAATCGCTTCTACGCCAGTGGGTCCGCGTTCGGCTTTGCCAATCATCGCAATCAGTCCCGTTTTGTCGAGCATCATCTCGGTAAAGCCGTCCATGCGCGTGGCGGTAGTTGGACCAGCCGGCCCCACCGCTTCATCACGCACTGGATCCACCGGGCCTACGTAATAAATCACGCGGTTGGTGAAGTCTACGTTCTCCGGCAGCGACTCACCGCTGGCAAACAGTCCGGCAATGCGCTTGTGCGCCGCATCCCGGCCGGTGAGCAGTTTGCCGTTGAGCAACAGTCGATCACCTGCCTGCCACGACGCGACTATGGCGGGCGTGAGTGTATCGAGGTCTACATGTTTGGCGTTCACGTCGGGACGCCACGTGACATCGGGCCAATCCGACAAACTTGGCACCGGCAAGGACACCGCACCGCTGCCATCAAGTGTGAAGTGCGCGTGTCGCGTGGCGGCACAATTGGGGATCATGGCAATCGGCTTGGACGCTGCGTGTGTTGGGAAGTCAAACACTTTTACGTCGAGCACGGTTGACAGTCCACCCAGTCCCTGCGCACCAATGCCCAGCGCGTTGATCTTGTCGCAGAGTTCTATGCGCAGTTCTTCGATCTTGTTTTGTGGACCGCGCTCCTTGAGCTGCGCCATATCGATGTGTTCCATGAGCGATTCTTTCGCCATGAGCATCGCCTTTTCGGCTGTGCCACCAATGCCAATGCCGAGCATGCCGGGGGGACACCAGCCAGCGCCCATTTGCGGAACCGTTTTCATGACCCAATCCACGATATTGTCGCCCGGATTGAGCATGGCAAACTTGGACTTGTTCTCCGATCCGCCGCCCTTGGCCGCGAGCTTCACTTCCACCGTATTGCCCGGCACAATCTCGCAGTGCACCACGGCCGGTGTGTTGTCACGCGTGTTTTTTCGCGTGAACGCCGGGTCGGCCACGATTGACGCACGAAGCACGTTATCCGGATGCAAATACGCTTGGCGCACGCCCTCGTTTACCATCTCCTGTACGGACATGGTCGCGTCCCAGCGCACGTCCATGCCGACTTTCAAGAACACCACCACAATGCCGGTGTCCTGACAGATGGGCCGATGTCCTTCGGCGCACATGCGCGAGTTGGTGAGAATCTGCGCGATCGCGTCCTTGGCGGCCGGGCTCTGCTCGCGTTCGTAGGCCGCGCCGAGGGCGTGAATGTAGTCCAGCGGGTGATAGTACGAAATGTGCTGGAGCGCGTCGGCGATGGACGTGATGAAGTCGCTTTGGGAGATGGTGGTCATGGGTGCAAGATAGCTGCACGTAACCGTCGGAGACCGCCCGGCTATGCGTCTTTGGGCGGCCTTGATGAGGGTTGGGGCGGGACTGGAGGCTCTGTTCGTCCGACGCAGCCCCCACCGGATGGTCTCGCACCATAAGCCCGTATCGGTGGAGGGTGTTAGTTTCGAGCGTGTCGCGTCACGAACGCACTCTCTGCACACCGTCTTCCCCGCTGCCATGCCCCTCGTTGATTCCGCCATTCTGCGCGAGCCGCGCGTCACTGTGCTGTCCCGCCCCGTGTTCACCGAACCGTCGCATCTGCCGGTGCAGTGGATGGGCGAGAGCACTGATGGGGAGCGACTGGCCGAGTTTGCGGGGCGGTTGTGCTACATGAGCCAGAAGAACCCGGCAAATCGTGATACACGCGCTTATCTGGGCAACATCAAAAAGCAGGGCCATGGCAGCGTGCTGGAACACGCCAACTATTCGCTGCTCTTTGAGGGCGTGAGTCGTTCACTCACTCACGAACTGGTGCGTCATCGCGCGGGCTTTGCCTACTCGCAGCTGTCACAGCGCTACGTGGACGAAAGCGACGCGCAGTTTGTGATGCCGCCGGCCATCATTGGCGACAGTGCGCTCGAAGCGGCGTGGATTGCGCAGATGGGCAGCGCGCTCGACTCGTACATTGCGCTGGTAAGCGAGCTCATGACGCGCTACGCGTGGGTAGACGACAAGGTGCACCGTCGCAAGATGGCGCGCGAAGCGGCGCGCGGTGTGCTACCCAACAGCACGGAAACGAAGATTGTCGTAACGGGCAATGCGCGGGCTTGGCGCACGATGCTTGAACTGCGGTCAAGCGAAGGTGCCGAGATGGAGATTCGTCGTTTGGCGATTGCGGTAATGCGCGTGATGCAAGCAGAAGCGCCGGCGTTTTTTGATGACTTTGAGGTGTATCAGGCGGATGACCGGCGTGAGGCGGCGAAGGTTGGGTACCACAAAGTCTGAGTTATCGGTTCGCCAAGACATCATACTCGTCTGAAGCGACAAGCCGCTCATCTGCTGTTACGAGCGTCAATCCCATAACGTGCGCGGTTGCGGCGAGGAATCGGTCTACCGGGTCCTGATGTTGCAGAGCAAGCTGACGACTGACGACCGCAATCTTGTGCGTGAGCGGCGCTTCCCGTCGGGGCAGCGCCTGCACCATTTTTTCCACCCAATCGGCGGCAGAGCTCTCAACCTTGAGGCGGCCGCGTTCGACCAGCATCATCGCCTCCCACACACTGATCGGCGAAAGCCAAAGCTCGTTTTCCGGCGAGCTGAGTGCCTGATGCACGCTAGCTGAGAGACGGTCGGGCTCAAGCATTGCCCATAGCCAGATGTGCGTGTCGAGCAGCAGTTTCACGGACGCAGCACTTCCCACTCGCCGGGCTCGGATGCCGGCGCAACAAGATCCCCCGTAATCGTGGCCGTGCCCTGCATTGAGCCGAGCCAACTATCGCCACTGGTGGCGAGCGACGGCGGCACAACTTCCGCGATCGGCTTTCCTCGACGGGTCACGATTACCGAAGTGCCGGTGAGGCGCACCTGCTCCAGCACAGCGAGGCAGGTCGCCTTGAACTCGGAGATGGCGATGGTCTGAGGTGTCTTCTTGAACATAGCGCAATATATTCAAGTTTCAGATCATGGTCAACGACCATGGTCACTTCTGTATTGGAAATGCTGACTGTCGTTCGCTCAGCTATCGCGCGGGAAGAGCTTGGGGTGCCCCACCAGCTCCAAAGCTCCAAAGTCTCGCAAATCCACCGTCGCAATCACCGTGGCGCGCAACCGCTCGGCGATAGCCGCAACCACGCTACCTATCAGGCCGAGTTCGGAAAAAATCGCCCACAGTAATACCCACGCCGACGGGTCGCTTTCAAACAGCGCAACCATTGCGGCGTAATGTTTATCGTCTCTATCGATGAGCGCGATAATGGCACCGGTATCCGCGACGATCACTCGCGTTTGCCCATGCCTTCGAGCAGCGATTCAGCGCGCTCCGAGAGATCGCCTGCACCGCTGCGGCCGGCGCCGATGCTGGATGGAAGCACCGGCACGGCATGCCGGCTCGCGTAGTGCGCAGCGGCTTCTTAGCGCGCCACGCCCATCTCAGCCGCCAGTCGCGCCACCAGCTTGGCCGTGCGCACCATGGCCGGAATGTCCGCGAACTCTCCAGGCTCGGCGCGGGCACCGCCACGTTCACCGCCCAGACCGATGGCCAGTGTACCACCTGCGATCGCCACGTTGAGATTTGACGAGCCCGCGTTGCCCAATGATGGCGTGACGCCAAGCGCGCGCGCGTGTCGTGCGGCTGAACGCACCAAGCGCGACGTGTCGGCACCAGCGATCTGTCCGCCCGCCGTTTGCGAGATGGCGCGCATGTCAAAACGGGTGCCCGTCTCGCTTGATACGCTATCGAGCACGGCGCGCACGGCAGCTTCGTTTTTGGTTATCGACTG
>JBBRDJ010000034.1:0-31424 GCA_038203945.1 Gemmatimonadales bacterium | reverse complement strand
AACGGCCTTCACCGCAGAGCCACAGAGGACACGGCAACAACAACAGCAGCTGTTGGGAAATGGTACGAATCGTGTCGCGCGTGGGTAGCTTTTCGCCCATTCATTGCTGTTACCGTCTGCGTCTCTGCGGTAAATGCCGTTCACCGTTCCTCAGGGCATTGCCGCGGCGGCAATGGGCTTCACCGCAGAGCCACAGAGGACACGGCAACAACAACGGCAACTCTTGGGAATGGTACGAAAAGCGTCGCCCGTGCGTAGATCTTCTCCCATTCATTGCTGTTCCCTCTGCGTTTCTGCGTCTCTGCGGTAAATGCCGTTCACCGTCCCTCAGGGCATTGCCGCGGCGGCAATGGCATAACCGCAGAGCCACAGAGGAAATTGCAACAACAACGTCAACTGTTGGGAATGGTACGAATCGCGTCGCCCGTGCGTAGTTGTTGGCCATTTCAGTGCTGTTCCCCGGGGGGTGTGGGGTGTTGCCCCTTGGCGACGGGGCATTGCACTGTGGAACGGTTTTCTGCCTTTAGAGCAGATACGGAGTTGGGAACAGCAGTGAATTGGGTAACAGCTACGCACGGGCGACGCGATTCGTACCATTCCCAACAGTTGCCGTTGTTGTTGCCGTGTCCTCTGTGGCTCTGCGGTGAAGCCCATTGCCGCCGCGGCAATGCCCTGAGGAACGGTGAACGGCATTTACCGCAGAGACGCAGAGGGGAACAGCAGTGAAATGGGAAACAACTACGCACGGGCGACGCGATTCGTACCATTCCCAACAGTTGCCGTTGTTGTTGCAATGTCCTCTGTGGCTCTGCGGTGAAGCCATTGCCGCCGCGGCAATGCCCTGAGGAACGGTGAACTGCATTTACCGCAGAGACGCAGACGGTAACAGCAATGAATGGGCGAAAAGCTACCCACGCGCCACGCGATTCGTACCATTTCCCAACAGCTGCTGTTGTTGTTGCCGTGTCCTCTGTGGCTCTGCGGTGAAGGCCGTTGCCGCAATCGCCGTCACCGCTATGGACGTTTTGCGCGTTGGCGACCATCCCTCGTTCACCAACGACAAACAGCAACTGCCGTTTGACTGCGTTGACAGTCACAGTCAACGGTTCACGGTTTGGGTTTTTACCACCCACCGTTCACCGTTCACCGTCCACCGTAACCGTAGACGCAGTCAAACGGCGGTTCCCCAAGCCTCCCCATGAGCCGAGTATCGCCCGTGAGCAATGCATTCGGTACAAACCACTCACCTCCCTCGTGAGCAATACTCGCCAGTTGCCCAACGGATGCCGCTATAGCCGTTCCAATTCCACACTCCAGCACGCCCCCGCAAAGCATGACTAGTTTTCAAAGCTTCTGCGCTCGTGCTCCCCTCACGCACCACCCGGGCGCTCTGTTTCCGGCTTTATGTACAGTGACAACTACCAACTCTGCAAACAACCCAGACCCAACATCAGCGGCTGACCCGCAACAGCTGCTGCATGACGTGAACGCTGCCACCGCGCTGCTCTCACGCCTGAACCAGGACCGCGGATTGCTGGTGTTGGTGCCACCGGAGGAACGCCACCGTTTTCTTGACGCGGTGGCTCAGGTCTTCAATCCCGACGCGCGCTCCCGACGCGCCATGGTCAAGGCGTCGGCGCGCGAACGCAAAAAAGCAGCGGCCCAACGGGACGATCAGGTGTTGCATGAAACCGGCATTCGCGCGCTGCGGCGCCAGCCGGTGTTCACCACGCCCAATGTCTATCGGCTCAACGATCCGCGCGACGCGGCGGCGACCGATCCATCGCCCGATCACGACCCGTCCACAGCGCAGCGCGAAGCAGCCGTCCCGCAGCACTGCTACATCTGCAAACAGAAGTTCACCACCGTGCACCACTTCTACGACCAGATGTGTGTGCCCTGTGGTGACCTGAACTTCGCCAAACGCACACAACTGGTTGATTTGAGCGGACGTACCGCGCTGCTCACCGGCGGTCGCGTGAAAATCGGATATCAGGCCGGGCTCAAGCTGCTGCGCTGCGGTGCGCGATTGCTCGTCACCACGCGTTTTCCACGTGATTCAGCGATGCGATACGCAGCCGAACCGGACTTCGACGACTGGTCCGATCGGCTGGAAGTATTCGGACTCGACTTGCGCCACACGCCCAGCGTGGAGGCCTTTTGTCACACACTGCTCGAGCAGGAAACCCGACTCGACTACATCATCAACAACGCCTGCCAGACGGTGCGCAGGCCGCCCGCGTTTTACGCGCACATGATGGAACGTGAAGCGGCGTCGCTGCACGAAATCCCCGCCAGTGCACAGCAACTGCTCGGCACGTACGAATCGTGGCGCAATCAACGGCAGCTCACCGACGGCTCAAGATCATCGTCCAATCCGTCGGCGTCGGCCGCGACAGCCGATCACGTTGGACTCACGCAAGCCGCAGCGCTCTCACAAGTCTCGCTGTTGCCCGACGACCTGCTCGTGAGCCACACCCTCTTTCCCGACGGCCAGCTCGATCAGGACAGGCAGCAAATTGACCTGCGCGAACGCAACTCCTGGCGCTTGCTCTTACATGAGGTGCCAAGCGTGGAGCTGCTTGAAGTGCAGCTGGTCAACGCAGTTGCGCCGTTCATCATCAACGCGCGACTCAAACCGCTCATGTTGCGCACAACTAATCGCGACAAGCACATCGTGAACGTCTCCGCGATGGAAGGGCAGTTTTATCGCAACAGCAAAACCACGCGCCATCCGCACACCAACATGGCCAAGGCCGCGCTCAACATGATGACGCGCACCTCCGCCACCGACTACGCGCAGGATGGCATTCACATGAACAGCGTGGACACCGGTTGGGTCACCGATGAGGACGCCGCCGAGCTTGCCGCGCGCAAGGTGGTGAATCACCGCTTTCATCCACCGCTGGATATCATCGACGGGGCCGCGCGCATTGTGGATCCGATCATTTCCGGCACGCAGACCGGTTCACATGTGTGGGGGCAGTTCCTCAAAGACTATCGCCCCACCGACTGGTAGCCATCTCGGGCCAGGCTCAGCGAGAATCATGGCCCGGAGAGACTTCGTCACTCAATGCGTCTCAACCGAAAAAGGCCGATTTACGAGCACACCCGATTTGCATGCCCGCCTCCCAACCATACATTCCCTTGGGGCTCATCATTCTGTGACACCGAGCCGAAACTCTTTGTAATGTGCGGCGTGGCGCCACTGCCACGCTCACCGAAACGCCGTTTGGCGCCCGGCGCGTCAGACGGACTCCCCCTCCCGTCCTGACGTGTCTTCATCCGCCTCGCGATTCCCCGCGCTCCCCATGCCGCGCGGTCAGAAGAAGGAAGAGATTCTCCGATCGGAGTTGCCGCCCACGCTGCCGCTCATGGCGCTGCGCTCCACGATCGTGTTTCCACTGGGCACGATCGCGGTGCAAATGGGCGCGCCCGAAAACCTCGCGCTCTTGCGCGCCCACGAGGAATCGGGACTGATCGTGGCGCTGGTGGTCGCGGGTTCGGAGCAGGAAGACCCCATCGATCCGCACAGCTTCATTGGCAAAGTGGCGGTGGCGGCACGCGTGCACGAACGTATCAATCTGCCCGGTGATACGGTGCAGATCACGCTGCAGGGATTGCGTCGCATTACGCTCGACAACATTGCGCAGGTACAGCCGTTTGCCATTGCCAATGTGCAGGGTGCACGCGAAACACCGGCCGATCCTACCGAACTCGACGAACTCGTCGCGCGCACGGTGTCGGCCGCCGAAACGCTGGCCGAACTCATTGAACGCATTCCGGCTGAAGTCCCGCAGATTCTCAAGATGAATGTCTCCGATCCGGGTCGGTTTGCGGATCTGGCGGCTACCAACATGAATCTGCGCATCGCCGACAAGGACGAAGTCCTGCAGCGGCTCGATATCGGACAGCGCATCCGCTTCATTCTTTCACGACTGGAGCGCGAGGTTGCGCGCGCCCGCGTGATGGAAGATGTGAAGAAACAAACCGAAGTGAAAATCGAAGAACACCAGCGCGAGTTCTATCTGCGCCAGCAGTTGCGCGCTATTCAATCGGAGCTCGGCGAAACCGATCCCAACGAGAAAGAATCGGTTGACCTGCGGCGTCGTATTGACGAAGCGCAGCTGCCGGAAAAGGTGGCCAGCGAAGCCCGCCGTGAGACCGAGCGCCTGCGCCAACTCTCGCCGGCCAGCAGCGAATACCAGGTGCTGCGCACCTATCTCGACACGTTGCTCGCCCTGCCCTGGCACGAGCGCTCCGCCAACGATTCCGACATCGCGCTCGCCAAAGTGGAAGAAGCGCTCGAAGATCGGCACTACGGA
Organism: Gemmatimonadales bacterium; assembly: GCA_038203945.1. Lineage (GTDB taxonomy): Bacteria > Gemmatimonadota > Gemmatimonadetes > Gemmatimonadales > Gemmatimonadaceae > JAABRT01. The sequence continues at coordinate 27,099 of JBBRDJ010000034.1, read as the reverse complement.
TTGGACGAAGCCAAGGAACGCATCGTGGAGTATCTGGCCGTACGCAAACTGCGCGGTGGAGACCCCAATGGTCCGATTCTCTGTTTTGTCGGACCACCAGGCACCGGCAAGACATCACTCGGCGAAGCGATTGCCAACAGCATCGGACGTGCGTTCTATCGCATTTCCGTGGGCGGTGTGCGCGATGAAGCCGAGATTCGCGGTCATCGTCGCACCTACGTAGGCGCCATGCCCGGCATGTTGCTGCAGGCGCTGCGTCGCGTGCAGGTGCGTGATCCCGTGATCATGATTGACGAGATCGACAAGATGGGCAACGGTGGCGCGAGTGGCGACCCAACGGCTGCCATGCTCGAAGTGCTTGATCCGGCGCAAAACGATTCCTTTGTGGATCACTATCTCAACTTGCCGTTTGATCTGTCGTCCGTGCTCTTTATTTGCACCGCCAACAATCTCTACGACATTCCGCCGGCGCTTCGCGACCGCATGGAAGTGATCCGGATTGCCGGCTACACGATTGAAGAGAAGGTGGAAATCGCCGAGCGCTATTTGCTGCCGCGTTTGCTGGAGGATCACGGCCTCAATCCGATTGACCTGGTGATTCCGGACGCAGTGCTCGGCCACATCACATCGCGCTATTCGCGTGAAGCCGGATTGCGCACGTTTGAGCGCAGCATTGCGTCGATCATGCGCAAGCGCGCACGCGCCAAGGCCGATGGCGACGAAAGCACATGGATCATTGATACGTCGCGTGTCGAGACCATACTCGGCGCACCGCGCTACAGCATGGAAGAAGCCGAAAAAGAGCCCGAGATTGGTGCCGTCACCGGCCTGGCCTGGACCAGCACCGGTGGTGAACTCATGACAATCGAAGCGCTGCGCATGCCTGGTAACGGCAAGCTCACGGTGACCGGCCAGCTGGGCGGCGTCATGCGCGAATCCGTTGATGCGGCATACTCGTTTGTGCGGTCACGCGCGATCAATCTGGGCATTGAGGAGGTGGAGTTTCGCGAGTCGGATCTGCACCTGCACTTCCCTGCCGGTTCGATTCCCAAAGACGGTCCGTCCGCCGGCATCGCCGTCACGCTGGCGTTGGCGAGTGCGCTGTCGCGTCGTCCGGTGCGACGTGATGTCGCGCTCACGGGTGAGGTCACGCTGCGCGGGCGCGTGCTGGAGATTGGTGGCGTCAAGGAAAAAGTATTGGCTGCGTATCGGGCCGGACTGCGCGAAGTGATTCTGCCCAAAGCCAACGAAAAGGATCTGCGCGACATACCGGAAGAAGTACGCACGAATATGGCCTTTACGTTTGCCGCCACAATGGACGAGGTATTTCATCTGGCGCTGCTCAGCAATGCCACCCACGTGCCAGCCGATCGTGCCGATAATACGCTGCCGCTGTCCCTCGACGATGTACCGCTTCCTGAACCGGCGGCACCGCGCTCGCGAAGCGGGTCAGAACGCCGTCGCGAGCGCGTGAAGTAGCAAACCCACCAGACCACCCACCACGGTTCCGTTAATCCGGATGAACTGCAGATCACGACCAATCTGCAGTTCAATCTTTCTGGAGGTGGCGTCGGCGTCCCACTGCGCGACAGTTGTAGCAATGAGCTGTGCCACTTCACCTCGCGCGTGTTCCACGGCGTACGTGACCAGCTCCACGATCCACCGGTTCACCTTTTCGCTGAGTACGGGATCATTGAGCACGGAACGGCCAAGTCCGCTCACCCAACGCTCAATGGCGTCAGGCTCCGACTGCTCGTCTTCGGCCACACGCTCCGCATAGCGCGTGATGCGGCCCTTCACATCGGTCCACACATCACGCGAAAAGTCTGACACCGACGGATGCTCGAGTAACTCCAGCTTGAGCTCTTCGGCGCGCGCGATCACTTCGGGTGACGAGCGCAACGACTCCACAAAACGCTGCACCGCCTCGTCGTAGCGAATACGCAGCGGATGATCCGGATCGGCCGCCACATCAGACAGCGTGTTTTCAACACCAGTGACAATACGGTCGTGGAGTTTGTTCTCCACCATCCCCGGCACCCACCACGGACTTTCGGCCTTGATGCGTTCCCGAATGGTTTCTTCGTTTTCGGCTACGAATCGTGCCGCCAGTCGCAGTGCGTCATCCAACAGTCCCTGATGACGTCCGCCCACGGTGAGCAGCTCAAACCCGCGCGCCAGCAGCGGTGCCACCTGCATGGTGCGCAAACGGCTCACCACCGCACGATCGGCCACGGCCTGAACATCATCATCTTTGAGCACGTTCACCGCACCGGAGAGACCGGTGGCGACGTGACGCGCCAGGCGTTTGGAGTTCTCCGGTTCGGCCAGCCACTGCGCTGCCCGATCGCCGAGTTTCATGGCGGCGAGCTTTTTCTCCACCACGTCCCGTTGCAGAAAGTTGCGCTGCACAAAGTTGCCGAGCGCGGTGCCAATGCGGTCCTTGCGCGACGCAACAATCGCCGTGTGCGGGATTGGAATGCCCAACGGATGACGGAACAGCGCGGTTACCGCAAACCAGTCAGCAATGCCGCCTACCATGGCGGCTTCGGAGAAGGCACGCACCCACCCGAGCCACGGGTACTGCGACTCGAAATACGCCGACACACCAAACAGTGCCGCCACGAGCACGAGCATGCCAGTGGCCACGCGTTTCATGGACGAGAGCCGTTGTCGTTTGATCTCGTCGTCGGCGGTAATGCGGAGCGCTGGCGGCAGCGTGTCGTCTGCCGGTGTCGCGCTTGCCGGTGTCGAGTCCGCCAGTGTTGCGCGCTCTGGCGTGTCGTCCGCGCTGTTGGGCACGTCCGGTGTCATGCGTGGCGCGTCAGTAGCCGAGCGTGATGCGCGACGCATCAACGAGCCCATCCGCCTGCCCCAACGGCGCATCCACAATCAGCACCAGCGTACGTCCGTCGCGCTGTTCCACACGCACCAGTACGCTACGTGCGTCAAACGCGCCACGCAGTGTGTCTGCGGCAACACCCCAGCGCACGAGCTCCGCATCGTCTTCGTCGCGCGTGCCAATTTTCGGATAGCGCTTCTTGAGCCAGCCGTTGAATGCGGTCACAAACTCCGCCGCTTCCACGGTGTTGTCCCACACACTGGCCCACACCAGCGCGTTGCCCGCGGGCAGCGTGATGTACGCATAGCGATCTCCAGCGAGACCGCGGGCCGCTCGAGCAGCCTGCACTTCGTTGCGGACGTACTCGTAGAGAATAAGTCGCGTTTCAAACTCGCCAAACACATTGGAAAACACGACGGTACCACGCGTGGGTTCGGGCAGTGCGACAACCACCGGCACGGGTCGCTCACTGGCGACCATCAACGAATCTTCATCCGGTCCAAAGTAGGCTGCGTCGTTTAACAGCTGTCGCGTGGACACGGGAATATCGGTGAGCAACTCTTCGCCGGGCCGACGGTTGGAAAAACGATGGACGAAATCTGCACCACCAGTGTACGGAAACAGCAGCGACTCGCGGATAATCATGGGTGCAGTGGAAAAAACCGGCATACCACTCTGTCCGTCGCGCATGGCCAGTCGGGCCCGTTCCCAACCGCCAAGGCGCATACCGGTTGCCCCCAGTGACGCCACCAGCTGCGCGTACACTGCTTGTCCTTCCAGAATGGCTTGCGCGGTAACCTGTCGATCGGCGTTGTCTACCGAGCCCTGAATGGAGTCGATGTTCACATACTGATCTTGCAGCGCATGCACGAGTTCGTGCGTGATGGTGATGTCCACCAGTTCCGGACGTCCACCTTCCACCACGTACAGCACCTTGGTTTTGGGATCGTAGTAGCCCACGATCTGCTCTTCGAGCAGGCGCTGCAGCAAATCGCCAATGTTCACGGAATCAGGAATCAAGCCGAGTCGCTTGTACACACCCTCCTGACCAGCAAGCAATGTCTGCGCCCGTTCACTGGTGAGCTGCTTGAGCACAAACTCGCGCACCTCTTCCTTTGAACGCGTTTCAAGGACCGGTGTGGTCTTGAACTTGAGACCGGTGGCCTCTTCCACTTTCGGTATGGCTCGACCCAGCGTTTTTGCGTACGGACCGTCGCCAACAGCGGGCGCACTGTCGCAGGCCGAACTCAGTACAAGCATGGCGGCGCCAAGGCACACGCGCAGGCCGGCGCCGAATGTTACACGTGATTTGTTCACAAAAGCCATCACAATCCCAGAGTGCGCTCGAGGTACCAGGCGATTAACGGATCTCCCCAAAGCAAGGCGAGGAGCGCTGCAGGCGCAAGGAAGACACCAAACGGCACGTCGGGAAACGCGAACTCCTCTCCACGTCGGCGAGCACGCACCCACACAATCGGTCCCACGATCAGCAGAAAGAGTGTCGCGCCCAAAAACGCGCCGCCAACAATTGTGAGAAACGTGCGAGGTGGCCCCAGCGCCGCACCCACAAAGGCCATGAGTGTTTCATCGCCAAACCCCATCGCTTCCTTTTTGAGCGCAACCTCTCCCAGCCATCCGATAATTCGAATGGCACCGGCACCCACGCACGCACCCAGAATCGCGTCCCACGGACCAACAAACATGGACGTATCACTTACGTATAGCAGCGCCACCACCGATGCCGCCAGCGTGAAGAACAAGCCGGTGATCGTGAATCCATCGGGAATGAGATAGTGCTGCGCGTCGGTGAGGGCGATGCCAAGCAGGATTGTGGTAAACACCGCCACGCGCAGTGCTTCAAACGACAATCCCCAAATCACGGCTGATGCCAGCCAGATCAGTGCCACCAGAAGCTCAATCAACGGATACTGCGCTGAGATGCGCGCCTTGCAGCCGGCGCAGGCACCAGCAAGCCGCAGCCAACCGAAAATTGGCACGTTCTCATGCCATTTGATGGGGCGCTCGCAGTGCGGACAGCGCGAGGGCGGCGAGATCACGCTCATCTCGGCCGGCCACCGTCCCACACACACGTTGAGGAACGAACCAAAACACGCACCCACAACAAACACGCCGAGATAGATCGGCCAGAACAGCGCAATCGGAAACTCTGCCAGCACGACGCCTCGAAGTCAGGAAGGTTCAGTGTTCAACACATACAACAGGATGCCGGTAGCCACGGCCACATTCAGCGACTCGGCGCCCGCTACCATAGGAATGGCCACCCGCGTATGGGCCAACGCGGCCACGTGTGACGACACACCGCCCCCCTCGTTGGCAACAACAATGGCCAGTCGTTCGGGACGCTCACGTGCGGCCTGCGCCAACGGCAGGCCGTCGGCTGCAGCCACCCACAGGGCCACCTGCTCCCGCGCCAACCACGCTGCCGTTTCCTCCCACGTCCACGCCACCACCGGGTGCGTGAACGATGCACCCATTGCGCTACGGACGACCTTGGCGTTCCAGAGGTCAACCGTGCCCGGCAGGCTCACCGTCACAGCCGCGCCCAACGCGTGCGCCGAACGAATGATCGTGCCTACGTTGCCCGGGTCCTGCACCGCGTCGAGCAACAACACGGATCGCAACGCCAATCGCAATGTGGGCCAACCTTCCGGAGCAGTTCGGGGTATTTCTGCAATAACCAGTACACCCTGCGGAGAGTCGGTGTCGGCGGCGTCAGAAAACGCGCGTTCGTCCACGGTCTCCATGGGTGTCTGGCGGGTGATCAGCTGTTGTTTCAACTGCGCAATACGCGGTTCGTGATCTGCGTCACGTTGTATAAGCGCACCGCGCAACACCAGCGGGCTGTCGAGCAGCGCTTCAACCGTTCGCACGCCTTCGGCAACAAAGAGCCCATGACGTTCACGTGCCTTGCGGCGCTTGAGGTCACGAGCGAGAGACAGCAACTTCACAGTGGCTCCGGAAACAGGATAATCCTGACAGGCAGGGGTTGAGTTCATACAGGTCACCGATCATTGCGCTCGCACAGGAGCAGGCAGAAGGATATGCGCCAAAATCAGATCAGACACAACAGGCATAGCAGCAGTGCCGCCCGCGGAATGCGCCGCACGCGCGCCCTTTCACTGGGCCTGGCGGTCAGCATCGTTGCGGCGGGAGCGGCGGGTTGCATCGCATCCACGCAGCAAGAAGTGGCGATGGGAAGCCAGTACGCGGCCGAAATCAATCGGCAATTGCCCATCATCACCGACCCGCAGGTTGCCAGCTATATCAGGGTGCTGGGCGACTCCATTGCCCGGGTCGCCGATCAGCGCAACCTCGACTGGCATTTTTACGTGGTCGATCAGCAGGAAGTCAACGCGTTCGCCGTGCCCGGTGGCTACATCTACATCAATCGCGGACTCATTGAACGCTCAGAAACACTGTCTGAATTGGCCGGCGTGATCGGCCACGAAATCGGTCACGTGACCGAGCGTCATTCCATGGAGCAAATGGCCAAGTCACAGCAGGCAAATCTGGGACTCGGCATTGCTTGCATTCTGGCGCCGCAGGTCTGTAACAGCGGCGTCGGCTCAACGGCGATTCAGTTGGGAGCGGGTGGTGTGTTCGCGAAATTTTCGCGAGACGATGAGCGTGAAGCCGATCGGGTTGGCGTAGAATTTGTAGTCCGCGCAGGCATAGATCCGCGTGGCATACCCGCAATGTTTCGCACACTGCTGGCTGAGCGCAACAGTCGTCCGGGCGCGCTCGAAGGCATGTTTTCTACCCATCCGTTGGCCGAGGATCGCGTGGAGGAAGCTGAGGCGATGATCGCGCAAATCGATCCCGTTATTCTGAAGTCGCTCACCACCGACACGCGGGCGTTTCAGCAGTTCAAGGCACGTCTCAAATCGCTCCCACCGTCGCCTGTCCAGCGGTGACGTTATCATCTCTATCAGCAGTCACACCCATTGCACTGACCATTGCCGGCTCTGATTCCGGCGGTGGAGCGGGTATCCAGGCCGACCTGAAAGTGTTTCAACGCTTTCAGGTGTTTGGTACATCAGTGGTGTGCGCGATCACCGCGCAGAACACAATGGGCGTTAATGCCTGGGAGCCGGTGTCGGTGGCTTTGGTGCGCGCCCAGCTCGACGCGGTCGTGGAGGACCTGCGACCGATGGCTGTGAAGAGTGGCATGCTGGCCAGCGTTGAGATTGTGCGTGCCGTGGCTAGCGGCCTGTCAGCCCACAAGCTCACACCATACGTGCTCGATCCCGTGATGGTGGCAACATCGGGTGACCTGCTGATAGACGAGGGTGCGATACAGGCCATACGCGAGCAGCTCGTGCCAATGGCCACGTTGGTCACGCCCAATCTCGATGAAGCACAGGTTCTGCTTGGGCAACCCGTCGAGGACGTGGCCGGGATGGAGCGCGCCGCACGAATGCTCGTGGAGCAGCATGGTGCGACCGCAGCGCTGGTGAAAGGTGGTCACCTGCCCGGACTGGAAATGGTGGACGTGCTGTTTCACGAAGGCGTGGTGGAGCACTTTCGTCATCCACGCATTCACACCACCAGCTTGCACGGTACGGGCTGCACGCTCAGCGCTTCAATCGCCGCACATCTGGCGCGTGGCAATTCACTGCGCGAAGCCGTACGTAGTTCGCTCGAATATGTGTACCGCGCGATCCTGACCGCGCCCGCGCTTGGTAGCGGGCACGGTCCACTAAATCACTGGGCGTAACGCGCCGATCGCGTAGCGCTCCGATCGCATTGCTCAGACCGGTTTCGTTGCGCGTACAAAGCCGGCGAAGAATCGTCCCGTGACTTGATCGAGCAGTGCATCGGTCGGCAATCCAGCCAGCTGCAAGAACGAACGCGCATCACTCGGCGCGTACTCGCGCGTTGGTTCAATGCTCGCGTCGGTAAAGCCCACGTCATGCACCAAAGCCAAAAACTCGTCTTCATCTATGGCGCCGGCAATGCACCCAACCCACGCTTCCATACTTGATCGAATGCCCGGCGGGATTTCGCCGCGCGAGAGCACGTCGCTCACCGCCAGACGTCCACCAGGCTTGAGCACGCGAAAGGCTTCCTGCAGCACGGCGCGTTTGTCCGACGAAAGATTGATCACGCAGTTGGAGATGATCACGTTTACCGACGCATCGGGAAGAGGAATGTTCTCAATGTGTCCCTTGAGGAACTCCACATTGCGCACACCGGATTCGGCCTGATTGCGACGCGCGAGGTCGAGCATCTGATCGGTCATATCCAATCCGTATGCATGGCCGGTGGGACCGACGCGTCGCGCCGAGAGCAACACATCGATACCGCCGCCGGAGCCCAGATCGAGCACGATCTCACCGGCTTTGAGTTCGGCCAGCGCGGTGGGGTTGCCGCAGCCGAGTGACGCCAGCACCGCGCCTTCCGGCAGGACGGCCGTTTGTGTTCCGTCGTAGAGATTGTCGGTGATAGGATCGACGCCGGTAGACGAACCGGGCACTGCGGTGCCGCAACATCCGGCGCTCGTGGCACCGGCCGCGGCACCGATGGCCTGCAGATCCACGGGACCGCAACACGAAGCGCGCTGTCCGGCGGCGACTCGGCTCGCGGCGGCCGCGTACCGATCGCGCACCGTACTGGTGATGGACGAGGCGTCGGCGCCGAGCTCAGTTGTGACGTTTGGGGCCGCTGTTGGTGTAGACGCAGTGCCGATGTTTGTGGGGAGTGTCGGTGACGCGGACATGATCAAGCCTCCAATCAAATATTGTTAATGCGTTAGCCGCAACAGCCGTCGGCTTGCACGGCGTCAGTCGGAACTTGAGACAGTGGCGTGGGTGCGCTGTTGGGCGTCGGGTGCACCAGCGAGTTCACGGAATGTCTCGCTGTGAACCGGTCCAGCGCCTCGTGCATGAAGTCGATAGCGTGGGGCACAAGTTGGTAGTAGCTCCAACGTCCGTCCTTGCGATCCGAGACCAGTCCGGCGTCTTTCAGTACCCGCAAGTGAAATGAAAGCCGCGACTGCGCCGCCTCGAGCGCACTTTGCAGGTCGCACACACAGCACTCACCGTCGCGGAGCAGTTCAAGAATCGCGAGCCGAGTGGGGTCGGAGAGTGCCTGGAATCGGCGGGCGAGGACAGTCGGGTCAATGGGGGCGGCGAGAGCGGACATATATCAACATATCTAAATACGTTGATTTAAGCAAATCCATTAGCATCGCTCGCGGTCTGCGACCTAAGGCGCCTCCGCCCGACCACCTGCTTCCCAAAGCCGCCGGACAAAGCCGCGCACCAACCGTTCAAATCGGGACGACGCCTCGCGTCCCACCTGCAGCACCTCGTCATGACCGAGGCTTTCTGCGCTCAACCCCGCCGCCTTGTTGGTGATCAGCGAGACCGCCACTGCACGCATCCCCAGCGCCCGCGCCACAATTACTTCGGGCACCGTGGACATCCCGACCGCATCGGCGCCGAACCTCTCCAGCATGCGCACTTCGGCCGGCGTCTCATACGTGGGGCCGAGCAGCGCCATGTACACGCCATCCTTGAGCTCCACACCGTGCTCGCGGGCGGAGTCCCGCATCATCTCCCGCAGCTCCCGATCGTACGGCGTCGACATGTCGGGGAATCGCTCGTCGCCCTTTTGCGGCGCACCGTGCAGCGGGTTGCGGTACATCATGTTGATGTGATCGGCCAGCAGCATCAAATCGCCCGGCACGAAGTTGCGATTCACGCCGCCCGCCGCATTACTCGCCACGTACACATTTGCTCCCAGCGCGTGCAGCACGCGCACCGGATAGCCGGCCACCGCCGGCGGGTGCCCTTCGTACATGTGCAACCGGCCGGACAACATGAGCACCGGCGCACCGTCGAGCAGGCCGCTGATGAGCTGCCCCGCGTGACCGGACACCGAAGTAGGCGGGAAGCCCGGCACGTCGGCAAACGGAATGTGAATCGCATCGCTCATGTGCGAGGCCAGTCCGCCCAGTCCGCTGCCGAGCACAATGCCACACACCGGCTCTCGATACGCGTCTCCCAGCAGGCCGCGCACAACCGCGGCTGCGCGTACGGCTTCAAACGCACCCGGCCCCTCGTTGGGCACAGGCATACTGGCTGTCCGAAACGGTGCGTTCATGCGGCTGTTCCTTGAGCGGACCGAGCCCACGTATCGTCGGCCGTCGCTTCGGCCAACAGTCGCTCGGTTTCCCGCAGTGCCGCTTCATGGAGCAGTACGCGCTCCGGCTGCGGCAGAAACGCCGCCTCAAATGCGTGCGACGCAATCACACCCAGCGTTGGCAAATCAAACCCGAGATGGTCGGCGCACCGCGCATATTCCTCCGTGAGTGTGACACCACTCATGAGTCGGTTGTCGGTGTTGATGGTCACACGCACGCCGCGCTCAAACTGCATGCGCAGTGGATGTTCCGCAAAGGTGTTGGCCACTCGCGTTTGCACGTTGCTGGTGGGGCACACTTCAAGCGCGATACCACGGTCTCGCACATAGTCGAGCAACGATGGATCTTCGCCCAGGCGCGTTCCGTGACCGATGCGATCAGCGCCGCACAGATGTACCGCCTCGCGAATGGACGCTGCGCCGTCTCCTTCGCCGGCGTGTACCGTCACGGCCAGATCATGCTCACGTGCGTAGCCAAATGCCTTCGCAAAATCTCGCGCTGGGTGCCCGGCTTCAGCGCCCGCGAGATCGAATGCCACCACACCCTTTGCACGGTGCGCTACAGCCAGTTCAGCCATCTCCTGGGCGTGCGTGGCGCCGAGATTGCGCAGTGCACACACAATGGTGCGTGCTACGGTGCCCGTTTCCCGTTCGCCACGACGCAGACCACGATCTACGGCCAGCACGACATCATCGAGCGAGAGCCCACCTTCAATGTTCAGCGCCGGACAATAGCGCACTTCAACGTAGCGAATGCCGTCTTCGGCGCTGTCGATCACCAGCTCATGCGCAATGCGCTCCAGCGCCTCGGCATCCTGCATGACACTGAGCGTGATACCAAACCGTGCGAGGTAGTCTTCGAGGTTTCGCGCATCATCCACCCGCATGTACGTCGCGAGCTGATCAACGTCCGTGCGGGGCAACGGCACGCCGCGTTCAAAGGCCAGCGCGTTGAGTGTGTCCGGACGCAACGAACCATCCAGATGTACATGCAGTTCGGCCTTGGGCAGCCGTTGCAACAGCGCGTATTGAGCCGCGTTGAGCGTCATGCCGGCTCCTCGTCTGATCCGCGTACGACTTCTGCATCACCGAGCGCCGCGCGCACCGGCATCACACGAAAGATCGCGCCGCCGTGCACTGGCGTGGTGGCGTCAATCGGCAAACCACGGCTATCTGCGATACGCCGCGTGCCAGCGGTCACGGCAGCGGCCTCATTGGCATCAGCCGCGTGCACGGCGTCCAACGCAGTCGCACCGAACGCCACTGTCACCGCACGCTCATTGACGTACGCCCGCAACATGGTCGGCTCGGCGCGCGGCGTTTCGCCTGGCTCGACGGTGTGGTCACTCACGGTGTCTCCTTGCGTACTCGTACGTCGCCAGGCGCCTGCACCGGCTGCGGCAATGAGCGCAGATACCGGGCCAACGCGTCGATGTCTCGAATGGGCAAGACTTCTCCACTGACAAATGGCACGCCCTCGATAGTTCGTGGATCACCAAACATGTAGTCATTCATAATCACAGTATAGACGGCGGCCGGATCGACCGCACCTCCGCCGGACAGCGCCACACGCGTCACCAGATCGCCATCGGGGCGTGAATCGTCCCAACTCACGAGCAGCCCGCTGATGTGCAAGTCCGGACCGCGCCGGAAAGTGGAGTTCTCCATCAGACGTTTGAGGTCGCGTCCTCGGATTTTCACGCGCACCAGTTGATTGGCAAACGGCACGATCTCATGCAGTGCGCCCACGGTGGCCAGACCCGCCGAAAGATTGGCGCGAATACCACCGTTGTTCCAGATTCCGACATCGCCACGACCCACCAGGCGCAGTGCGTCAGCAATCAGGCGACCCAAGCCGTACTCGCTGCCTTCGCGACGCATATCAACAGACACCGTGGCCACTTCTTCGCGCAATCGCGGACCCACGATGGCCAGTGAGCGCTCAATGATGCGCGCGACCGCCGGATCGGCTCCCGTAATCGAGTCGCCGTGCACACTGCGCACCGCCGTGCGAGGAACGCGATCACTTCCGGTGAGCGGCAAGTCGGTCACGGTAATTGCACGTCCACTCGATGAAGCCTGCACCACGGGCACGCCATTCACACGAGCGTCAAAAATGGTGTGCGAATGTCCGGCGACCACCAGATCGGGCTTTTCCGTGAGCTCTCGAACAAACTCGAAGACACCACCGCTACAGTTGTCCGGCGCGTCGCGCTCGCAACGACCACCATCATGAATGACCGCCACAACAATCTGCGCACCACGAGCCCGCAACGAACGCACGTGCTCACTCACAATCGGCGCGGGATCGAGAAAAGTGAGGTCGTTCACATGAATGGCCTTGGTGCTGCCTGACGTGTGCGTGCCCGCCGCTCCCACGATGCCCACCTTTACACCCGCACGCTCAACAATCGTATCTGCGCTCACCCACGCGGGGCGCTGCCCATCGCGGCCTCGCACGTTCGCCCCCAGCACAGCAAACCGCATTTCCCGAAATCGCGTGTACATCGTGTCGCGGCCGTAGTCGAATTCATGGTTGCCGAGCGCGGCGCCAGCGTAGCCGAGCGTGTTCATGAGCTCCACAATCGGCCGGCCATACTGCCAGTCGGAGCCAGGTGTCCCGGTGAACATGTCGCCGCCGTCGAGCAGCAGCACCTCGCAGTTGGCCTGACACTCGCGCCGAGCCTGAGCGATGGCCGCCGCCAGCGGAATCGCACCGCCTCGCAGCACGCCCTGTGCATCGGGGCGCGGGGAATGGGTGCCATGCACATCATTCGTGGACACCACGCGCAATACACGGGCACCGGCCGGTACGTCCGGTGCACCCACGGCGCGTCCGCGGCCGGCCGTCATATCGAGATTAAACGCAGTGGCCGGTCGGGCCGACTGGTCGCGGTCACCAGTGGGGGCCCCAGATCGCACGCAGGAGGCCGTCAGTAGCGCACCGAGAAACCAGACAGACAGCCTGAGGGCGCGCTTGGTCCGCCGAACAACAAATAGAGCAAGGTGATTCTGCATGTAAAATTCTAGCGTACCACGCACGCCTTCGCCTCCCCCGTTGCCCTGCCCTCGCTTCGTAACGAGCTTACAACGGTGAGAATACCCCGCGCCCTCTTTCGCTCCGCTACGCCCGCTTTGGGTAAATCAGGTCACGCGCCGATACGCAACCGTGACGCAATCGTCGCGCATCCGACACGGGCCGCAGGCAACCTGTACTTTGTGTCGTGTTTGTGTGTGGAGGGTTGTCCGTGAAACCGCTGATCTTCGGGATCGCCGGTGGTACGGGATCCGGCAAATCCACTGTTGCGCGCAAAGTTGCCGAGTCACTGGGTGACGCGTCGGTTGCGTTTATCGAGATGGATTCGTACTACCGGGACTTTTCGCACCTCTCGCGCCACGAGTTGCATCATCACGTGAACTGGGATCACCCGGATGCTTTTGACGTTGTGCTGCTCGCTTCGCATCTTGGAGCGTTGGCACGCGGCGAGGCCATCGAGGTCCCGGTCTACGAGTTCGCGACGCATTCGCGCAGCGTTCAGGTGCGGCGGGTTGAACCGGCAGACGTCGTAGTGATTGACGGAATCCTGTTGCTTGCCGACGAGCGGTTACGAACGGTGTGCGATGTGAAGGTCTACGTGGATGCCGATCCGGATATACGCCTCATTCGACGCATCCGGCGCGACATGGCATCACGTGGACGATCGTTGGACTCGGTCCTCGATCAATATCTGTCCACGGTCCAACCGATGCATTTGCAGTTCGTCGAACCGAGTAAACGCTACGCGGACGTGATCGTCCCCCGCGGCGGCAGCAACACGATTGCCATTGAGATGCTCGTGGCAAAAATCCAGCGACGGCTGGCCGCGCGCGCGCCGAGCGCACGCGTTGGCGCTCGCACATGAATCCGCCACCACCGCTGGCCGATCGGGTGCTGGTCGTTGATGACGAGCCGGAAATTGTGGCCTTGGTGGCCTATCATCTGGCCAAGGCCGGCTACCGGGTCGCTACCGCAGCCAGTGGCCAGGACGCCATCGACATCGCCCGACGCGAGCGTCCGGCGCTCGTGGTACTCGATCTGATGCTGCCGGGAATGTCCGGCTTTGAAGTGCTTGAAGTGCTGCGTTCCGACGAAAATACGCGTAGCGTAGCCGTGCTCATGCTCACCGCGCGGCGCGAAGAAGTTGATCGCATTCGCGGTCTGTCTCTCGGCGCCGACGATTACCTCACCAAACCATTCTCCCCACAGGAGCTGGTTCTGCGGGTGGCCGCAATCCTGCGACGGGTATCGCAACCGCAAACGGCCAACGTTGATGTGTTGGTCTTTGGTCCGCTCAAGATCGATCGCTCGGCGCTCACCGTACAGGTGGATGAACAGGCCATTGAACTCACACCCACCGAGTACAAGTTGCTGCTCACGCTCGCGGAACGTCGCGGACGTGTGCAGGGTCGAGGTCACTTGCTGGAGACGGTGTGGGAAGCGGCACCCGACATTCAGACACGTACGGTAGACATGCACGTGCAACGCTTGCGTACGAAACTCGGCGTGGCCGGCGATCTGATTGAAACGGTGCGCGGCTTTGGTTACCGATTGCGTTCTCCGCAGGCGCGCGGCGCGTGAAGCGGATTGTTTCGTAGTCGCATAACGTGAGACTTTCCAAACGCCTCATTCTGTACACGATTCTCATCGCGACGCTGCTCGTGCTCGTGTTGGGTGTGTTGGTTGAGCGACGTGTAACGGAACGATTGCGCAGTGACGACCGCATCGCTGACGTGGACACGGATGCGCTGTTGCAAAAGCTTCGAATAGACATCGGTGTGGCGGGCATTGCCGCGCTAATTATCGGACTGGGCGCCGCTGTGGTGCTGTCGCGCTCCATCGCGCAGCCCATCCAGGAGTTGCGCGACGTGGCCCGTTCGCTGGCCGACGGCGACATGTCGCGACGTCCGCGGCTGCTCGGCACCGGTGAGTTGGGCGACCTGAGTGAAGCGTTGCGCCAGCTGGCCGAACAGTCGTCCACGCGCATGGATGCGCTGCGCGCCGAAGAAGCGCTGCTGGTGGCACTCACGGAATCGCTCAACGAAGGTGTTGTCGCAGTAGACGCCAGACAGCGTGTAGTGCGCATCAACGAAACGGCGCGTCGCATCTTGCGCTTGCGTGAACCGGTGCCGTTTCCCGCCGATTACCTGCCACGCGATCGCATCATGCGCGAAGCATTGTCGGCCGTGCTGCGCGGTGAAGAGGCGTTGCCCTCTGAGGTGCGCGTGGATGATCACACGCTGTCTCTGACTGCGCGGCCACTGCCCAAGGGCGGTGCGATTCTGGCACTCTACGATCTCACACCGTTCCGCCGACTCGAGGCCGTACGTCGCGATTTCGTGGCGAACGTCTCACACGAACTGCGTACGCCGCTCACCGTGATCAGCGGTTTTGTGGAGACGCTGGCCGACGAAGAGCTGCCACCCGATTTGCGTCGGCAGTTTCTGGGTATGACTGCGGCAAACGTGCGGCGTATGCAACGCATTGTGGACGATCTGCTTGATCTCTCACGCATTGAATCGGGCGGCTGGCTGCCCAATCCAGCCGAACTGGACCTGCGCTCACTCATGGCAGAAATTGTGGGGCCGCTCAAGGACCAGGCACTGGCCAAGGGTCTGTCGCTGGATGTCAATATCGCAGCCGATGTGCGCACCGCCTATGCCGATCCAACAGCGGCGCGCCAGATCCTGTCCAACCTTACGGAAAACGCGCTGCGTCATACGAACTCTGGTAGCGTGACGCTCTTTGCCGATGCGTTGCCGGAAGGGATCTGGCTGGGTGTACGCGATTCGGGATCGGGCATCCCCGAGGAGCACCTGCCGCGTATCTTTGAGCGCTTCTATCGTGCCGATCCAGGGCGCTCGCGTGAGGCCGGTGGCACAGGACTGGGGTTGGCTATTGTTCGGCACCTGGCCGAAGCACATGGCGGACGGGTGCGCGCCGAATCAGCGGTGGGCAGTGGCACGACCATCGCGGCGCTGTTTCCGTACGCGCCGGCTGAGGCGGAGTTCGCCTGATCAGCGCGACACAGCGGCTACTTTTTCGCCGGCCACGCCCGCGCCACTAACCTCGGCAGCAGCGATGCCGCGCTCCCCACCAGCGGTACAATGGACGGTCCACTCCGCTGTCCGTGCATCGTGGGGTTGATCACCAGCACCGTTGATCCGTGCGACGACGCCAACCACGGCAACGACGCTGCCGGTTCAACCATGTTGCTGGTGCCCACCGACAGGAACACGTCGCAGGCAAACGTAGCCGTGCGTGCCCGCTCCAGCGCCTCGCCCGGCAACGGCTCGCCAAACCACACCACATCCGGGCGGAGCGGCGCACCACACTTGTCGCACGGGGGGGGCGCAACGGGCCCGATCTCCAGCGACGGCGCATCCATACTGGTGGGCGCTTCGAATGGCGGCGAGCAGTCGGCGCTACACCGCACACGCAACAGGCTCCCGTGTAACGACACCACGTCGTTGTGCCCCGCGGCTTCGTGGAGGCCATCCACGTTTTGCGTGACAAGCGTGCAGCGCGGGAGCCGCCGACTCAGATAGGCCAGCGCATCATGCGCGGCATTGGGCTTGGCATGGCGCACCATCGCACGACGCACGGCGTACCAGCCCCACACGCGCGACGGATCGGCGGCAAACGCTTCAGGCGTCGCCAACTCTTCCGGACTGAACTGTGACCAGAGCCCGGTCAGGGCATCACGAAAGGTGGGAATGCCGCTTTCGGCCGATACGCCCGCCCCCGTGAGCACGGTGACGACCTCCGACGAGCGCAGCATGGTCGCAGCTGCCGTGAGCGCGGCGTCCAGATCGGGGGACAGCTCAGGCGCCACGGAGGCCGTAGGCGCCGCCAGGCTGACGAGCCGAGCGCGTGTGGGATCCGCCGTACGCGGTTTGAAAGACGAAGGTGGTTTGGTCATCGCAGGCGAAACTGCATTGGGCGGGTCGGTCCCGCAACGGGGAAACGAAAAAAATCCACACTTTGCACCGTCCGCGTCAAGTGGCGGGTTCTCACCTCCGTACCCGGCCAATCGGCACTCCCGTGACACAATCGTTGCCTTTCCGTGCGGAAATCGAGACTTGCGTCACGAAAGTTACCCGTGTCTCGCAGCGAGTCTGCGTCGCGGGCTCGGTACCCCTATTCGGGATCATCAATATGATCATGCTCAAGACTTCGCAGTTCTTCACGTCGGTGCGCGCGCGGGTAGGACGTGCATACGTCATTTTTATGGCCACGTCCGCGCTCTTGATCGCGACGGGGTCGTTGGCAACATTGCACTCACAAGAGGCACCGGCCACAGGCCGCATTGCCGGCCGCATCATTGACGCCGAAAGCGGGCTTGGCGTTACGGGTGTTGGCGTAAGCATCGTCGGCACCACCATTGGCGCCATGAGCGGTGTGGATGGTGCGTACAGCATTCCGCGCGTTCCATCGGGCACCGTGACACTGCTCGCGCGACGCATTGGCTACGGACCAAAGACCGTCACCGGCATCATTCTTCCCGCCGGCGGAGCGGTTGAGCAAAACATCACGCTGAGCTCGGCTGGTATCGAGTTGACCGCAGTGTCCGTATCTGCAAATGCCGAACGCGGCTCCGTGAATGCGGCACTCGATGCGCAGCGTACGGCCACCGGAATCGTCAACGCCATCACCGCCGAGCAGATGGCCAAGAGTCCCGACGGCGATGCCGCCAAGGCCATTCAGCGCGTCAGTGGGGTCACTGTGCAGGACGGCCGCAGTGTGTTTGTGCGCGGCTTGGGCGAGCGCTACACCGTCACCAACCTCAACGGCACACGGTTGCCCAGCCCAGAGCCGGAAAAGCGGTTTGTGCCGCTCGACATGTTTCCGTCGGCCCTGCTGCAGTCCATCAATGTAAGCAAGACCTTCACGCCCGATCTCTCGGGCGACTTCAGCGGTGCATCAGTTGACATTCTGACGCGCGAGTTTCCAGCGCGACGTGCCGTAACGTTCTCCGCGTCACTGGGCGCCAACACACTCGCCACCGGCCAACAGATCAATGCCGCGCCGAGCACGGCCAGTGAACTGTTGGGTTTTGGCGCGGGTTCGCGTCCGTTGCCCGCGCAGTTGGCGAGTGCCAACTCGGTGGGTCAGCTCGACACGCGTCCCAAGATCAACAGCGCCATCAACTCGCTGCGCAACACGTGGACGCCGGTGCGTCAGTCGGGCCTGCCCAACGGCTCGCTGGGCGTGTCGGTGGGTGGCCAGGATCCATTCTTCGGTTTGCGCATTGGCTATCTCGCGTCGCTCACCTATTCGGCCACGCAGGACATTCGGGAAGATGACTACCAGGCCAACCCGATTCAGCGCGATGGGGTGCCGCAGGTACTGGAATCGTGGACCGGTCAGGGGTCAACCCGCGGCGTGTCGTGGGGCGGCATGTTTAATCTGAGCAGCCTCATTACCTCCAACACACGCCTCTCGCTCAACAACACCTATACGCGCAGCGCAGACAGTGAAGCGCGGCGCTCGGCCGGTGAGTCGTTTGACTTCTCGCTGGCCACAATCGAACGCCAGACACTGCGTTATGTAGAGCGTTCGATCCGCAGCTCGCAGCTCAAGGGTGAACACACGCTCGGCAGCCGCCAGCAGCTCGACTGGACGCTTTCCACCGCCGGTGTGATGCGCAAGGAACCGGATCGATCGGATCTTGTGTACGCACAGTTCGGTGAAGGCCAGCCCTTCGCGTGGAGCGATGGCAATCCGGACGTGGCGCGTCGCACGTTCGGCGATTTGCAGGAAGACAACTGGAGTGTGGGTAGCAACTACAAGCTTGCACTGACCAGCGGTGTCGACGCGCCAACCATCAAGTTCGGTGGTATCTATCGCACCACATCGCGTGCGGCGGCCAATCGGCAGTTCAGCATCATCTCAACGTTTGTGCCCACAGCCGATCGTTCGCGGCCGGCGGAGGAGTTGTTCGACGGTCGCTTCACAGGCGCAAACGACAACGTCTTCAACATCATCAACGTGGCCGAAGATGGTGTGTATGACGCCAGCGAACAGGTGGCGGCCGGTTATCTGATGGCCGAGTTCCCGTTTGGCAGTCGCGTCAAGATCATTGGTGGTGCGCGTGTGGAGAACGCGGTGATCGACGTGAACACATCGCTCAGCAACAACAACGTGTTCAACTCCGGTCTCGACAACACCGATGTACTGCCGGCGCTCGTGCTCAATGTAAAGACGAGTGAACGCGGACAGTTCCGGGCCTCGGCGTCACAGACACTGGCGCGGCCCGAGTATCGTGAACTCTCGCCTGTGCAGTACCTCGAAGTCGTGGGTGGACAGATTACGCGCGGCAACGCGGATTTGGTGCGCACGCTTATTCAGAGTTACGACGCGAAGTACGAGTTCTTCCCCGGTGCCGGTGAAGTGCTCAGCCTCGGTGCCTTCGTGAAGCGCTTTGATCGGCCGATTGAACGCATCGATGTGGCGACGGGTGGACAGCCGCTGGTGTCGTTCTTCAATGCCGCTGGGGCCAACAACGTTGGCGTTGAAATCGAGGCGCGCAAAGGTCTGGGCGGGTTGAGCGAGCGCCTCGAACCGCTGGCGGTGTTCAGCAACGTCACGCTCATGCAGAGTGACATTGAAGTTGGGTCGGACGCGTCGTCGAACACGAATCCGAATCGTCCCATGATGGGTCAGGCGCCGTGGGTGGTAAACGCTGGTGTGACGTACACCGGAACATCCAACGGCGCGTCGGCAACGGTGCTGTACAGCGCGGTTGGAGAGCGCATTTACAGCGCCGGCACGATTCCCTTCCCCGACGTGTACGAGCAGCCGCGTCATCTGGTGGATGTGTCGCTGCGCTTCCCCTTGGGTGACCGATGGACGTGGCGCATGGATGCGCGCAATCTGCTCGATGCGCCGTTCCAGCTCACGCAGGGACCGATTACGCGTGAATCGTTCCGTCTCGGACGTAACGTGGCGCTTGGCCTGGCATGGCGTCGGTGACGTGTTCGTGACATGAAAGTCGCCGGTGCATGACAGTGTGACGGCAGGTTGGGGGGGTGGGGGCGCGTGCTCTCATCCCCTTTTCACTTCCAGACACCAGGTTGCTCATGTCCTTTGCCTCGACACGCTGGTTGCCCAAGTTTGGCGCCATGGCCTGTCTCCTGATCTCGGTTGTCGCATGCAGCGACGACGATGGAGACGGTATCGTGCCACCACCACCACCTCCGCCCGCAGCGCTGGTCGCACCAACCGGATTGGCGGGTACAGCCACTTCGCCGACCGCGATTCGCATCACCTGGACCGCCGCAGTCGGTGCCACGGCCTATACGGTGGAACAGGCCACGGGATCTGGCGCTTTCGCGACGGTCGGATCGGTGTCTGGTATTGAGTTCTCGACGTCAAATCTGCAGCCCAGTACGGATTATCGATTCCGCGTGCGCGGTTTGCGCGGCGCTGAACAGGGCCCGTTCTCTGGTGACGTGACGGTTCGTACGCAGGGCATCACGCCAGTTCCCTTGGTGGCTCCCACCGGCGTTGGCGGGTCATCGCCTGCTGCCACCACGATTCGCGTGGTGTGGAACCCGGTGAACTCAGCTACGGCCTACGACGTCCAGCAGGCCACGCTCACGGGTGCGTTCGCTACCGTGAATCGCGTCACCGGTACAGACTACCTCGCCAGCGGACTCGCGCCTACCACGGATTATCGTTTCCGTGTTCGTGCCGTGCGTGACACCGCCACCGGACCGTTTTCCGATGCGACCACCATCCGGACGCTGGCCGCCAACACGATCCAGGTAGCCGCTGACGTCACGCAGAACACCGTGTGGACGTCCAACAACATCTATCAACTCACGCGCATCATCTCGGTCGCCAATGGTGCCACGCTCACAATTCAACCCGGCACGCGCATCATCGGTGGCGCCATCACGCAAGGACAGGCGCCGCCGGTGACGGCACTGGTGGTGCTGCGGGGCGCGCGTATCAATGCGGTAGGCACCGAAGATGCACCGATTGTCATGACGTCGGCCGCCGCCGAGGGTAACCGCTTCCCCGGCGACTGGGGCGGCCTGATCATCGTTGGTAACGCCCGCTCCAACCGCACGGGACGCGTGGTCGTGGAAGGTCCGGCGCCGATCGATACCATCGGTTGGGGCAACGGCAACGCCGACAAC
The DNA here is from genome assembly GCA_038203945.1 of Gemmatimonadales bacterium. Lineage (GTDB taxonomy): Bacteria > Gemmatimonadota > Gemmatimonadetes > Gemmatimonadales > Gemmatimonadaceae > JAABRT01. The sequence goes on along the minus strand of JBBRDJ010000034.1, from coordinate 5,906 downwards.
GATAACTCCGGCGATTACCGTTACCTGCGTGTCGAGTTTGCCGGCGCTGCCGCGCAGTTGAATGTCGAACTCAACTCGTACTCGATGTACTCGGTTGGCAGCGGCACGCGCATGGAGTACTTGCAGGCCATTCGCGGACTGGATGACATGTTCGAATGGTTCGGTGGTACGGTGGACGGACGATACCTCGTGTCGTACGAGTCGGGCGATGATCACTTTGACGGTTCCGAGGGCTACCGCGGTCGCAACCAGTTCATGATCGCGTTGCAAACCGGCCCGCGCATTCAACCGCGTCCGGGTAACCCGGGTGCGCTGTCGTCGGAGCAAAGTGGCTTTGAAAACGACGGCTGCGGGTCGGCGGCGGGATCGTGTGCGCAGGGCTTCAACTCCACGCCCTACAACATGCCCGTGTACGCCAACTTTACCGTCGTCGGTCCGGGGCCTGCGGTCCTGCCGGCGCGCGCTGGTGGAGATGGTGGATTGGGTGCCAACATCCGCCGCGGTTCGGGTGGCGTGTGGGTAAATGGCGTATTCGCACGCTGGCCGGAATCGGCGATCTCTCTCTTTGATCCGGAAACGGATCAGCGCCTCACGGAAGATTCGCTCAACATCCGGAACCTGGTGTTTGCGGACAACAACCGTGACTTCGACGCCGTTGGTGCGAACAATCGCTTCGGTCAGGCCAGCAAGTTCACCAACAATGCCATCCGGAGCACGACGGCGGCAGGCCACACGCTGTTCGCAAACGTACCGGCGGCGGCAACGCCGGTGACCAATAACTTCGACTTTGACTGGCGCCCGGCCACGGGTTCCATTCTTCGCGACGGTGGCACTGGTGCAACGTTCCCGGGACGTATCCCGCAGCGTGTGACCAACTTCTTCGGCGGCACCATGCCGAGCACCTCATTCATCGGTGCGATTGATCCTGCGGCCACCACCGAATGGTACGCCGGCTGGACACGTTACTACCTGAACTGATCGGCATTATGTTGGCAGGGGCCGGGCTCGCAGTTGCGGGTCCGGCCCCTGTTTCCTTTCGATGATTTTCACGCACATGTTTTTCATTGCATCTTTTACACAAACACTTCCACGCCGACATGTCACTTGTCGTCGTGTGAATGCGCCTCAGCTGCTGTTGGCGGCGCTACTGATGGCGACTAGTGCATGCACCACGGATCGCCGCGCGGATACCAACCGTGATGAAGTGATTGCTGCGGTGGCTGGTCGCAGCGCACCGCTTGATTCCGGCGCCGTGCGTCAACCCATTCCCGCCAACATCGAACCGGATATGGTGGAGTGGCGAAGTGACGGCGTACTGATCGCGTCGCAAGACTCACTGGTGACAACTCCAGGCTATGTGGTGGACAGCATCTTTCCACCGGAGGAAGCACTGCGACGTTTTCAGGGCGAGGCGGCACCGGTAACGGCCTTCTCAGACGGCGCCCGATCGGTAGATGAGCTCTTGCGTCGGTACTGGGAGATCCTGCAGTCCGGTGATTCACTGGCGTTGCGGCCTTACGTCGTGAGCAAAGCCGAGTTTGCGTATCTCTATTACCCCGAGAGCAATGAGGCGGAAACCGGACTGCAGCCACATGTGTCATGGCTCCTGTATTCCAACAACAGTGGGCGCGGTCTCACACGCGCGTTGGCCAAGGCAGCCGTGCAACCGCAACCGATCGTCGGGACCACGTGTGTTGACCGGACGCAGGTCATGGGGAACAACACGCTGCGTGGTCCGTGCGGCATCATTCGTGTATTGGACGCGCGACGTGATACCACGTGGATTGCGCTGCACATTGTCGAGCGGGCGGGCGTGTTCAAGCTGCTGAGCTTCTCGAACGAGTTGTGAGAAAGCACTGGCGTGTGTTGCGCGTATGGTTGTGCGCCGCGCTCGTTGCCGCCGCGGCTTGCACAGGCGACCGCGGTAGCGCGGATACGCAAACGAGCAGCGACCAACCGCGCGCGGACACCACTGTAGACCTATTGGGCGCCGGTGCCACGTTTCCCTATCCGCTCTACGCGCGCTGGTTCAACCAGTTCGCGTCCGACAGCGGGGTGCGCATCAACTATCTGTCCGTTGGCTCCGGTAGCGGCATTGCCCGTCTGCTGGCCGACAGCGTGGATTTTGCGGCCACCGATGTGCCGTTGCGGGATGATGAAATCGCGCGCGCCGTGGGTGGTCGCGTGGTGCATGTGCCCATGGTGCTGGGCGCCGTCGCACTCACGTACCAGTTGGACGGACTCACGCGTCCGCTCCGCCTGTCGGGCTCTGTGATTGCCGATATCTATGCTGGCCGCATTACGCGCTGGAATGACGAGCAGCTGCGTGCGCTCAACGCCGACCAGGCCCTGCCCGACGATACAATTCTGGTGGTGCATCGCGCTGATGCCAGTGGCACGTCATTCATCCTCAGCGACTTTCTCTCGTCTGTCAGCTACGCGTGGGCCAGTATGCACGGGCGTGGACGTGTCATAACGTGGCCGGTAGGTATTGGCCGACAAGGCAATGAAGGCGTGGCGTCACAGGTCAAACAAACCACGGGGGCAATCGGGTACGTGGAAGGCAGCTATGCACGCCAGAACCGGCTGCCGGTGGCACGCGTACAAAACACCAGCGGGGCCTTTATCGCGCCATCAGCCTTTGAAGTTGCAGCCGCTGCGGTGAACGTACTCGATGCCATCGAAGAACCGGCCGACCTGCGTGTGTCGCTGGTGAATGCCGCCGGCAAGCAGTCGTATCCCATTGCATCATTTTCGTGGCTGGTAATCGCGCCCGATGCACTCAGTGCTGTGCAGCGCGCACAGCTCATGCGCTTTGTGGATTGGGCGCTCACCGACGGAGAGCAGTGGGCGCGTGAGGTGGGATACGAGCCATTGCCTGTCGTGCTCGCCGAACGCGTGATGGCAAACACGAGAGCACAGCTCTCCGCGCCCGGGCGCTTGCGTTAAGGGAAGGCTTGACCAACTGCGGTGCGCTCACGTGTGAAGCCCGCGTGTGAAGTCCGCGTGTGGATTTCTCATGTGGTCGTCGAGCGTGACGTACCCGTTACCGCACACTCGGTGTCTCTTCGCGCTTGATGTGTAAAATAGCGTCATGGCCACCAACACATCGCACGCGTTCCGTGCCGTCTGTCGAATCAGTCGCTGCGCATCCGCGCGCTCGGTACGGCGCGCGTGATTCTCGACAGCGGCGGGTCTGGTCGCCACTTCAACGGTGATATTGCCACGCTCAAAACTCGGCTACTCGTAATGGCGGAACGGGCCGAGACACTGGTTGAAATGGCGGTGGATTCCATGCTGCAGCGGGATCGCGATCAGGCCGAGGCCGTCATTGCCGCGGACCCTGAAATCGATCACATGGAGATGGACGTGGAGCAGTTGGCCCTGTCACTCCTGGCGTTGCAGCATCCGGTGGCACGTGATCTTCGGCTGGTCATCGGCGTGATTCGCGTCGCCGCCGATGTTGAGCGCATCGGGGACCATGCGGTGAACATTGCGCAGTGTACCGTGCGCATGGTAGACGGAGCCATTGTAGTGCCGCCCTCACCGGCGCTCGTTGATATGGCGCGGCGCACGCGACGCATGCTCAGCGACGCCCTGGATGCGTTTATCCGCAGCGACAGCGAGCTTGGACGCTCGCTCACGCTCGCAGATGAAGCAATCGATGCGTTTCACGATGTGATTTTTCGTGGGCTGCGATCGCACATGATGAAAGACGCCCGCGCGGTGGATGCCTCGCTGGAGCTGCTGCTCGTTTCCAGAAATCTGGAACGGATCGCGGATCTTGCCACGAACATTGGCGAAAACGCCGTGTTCCTGGTGGAAGGGGTCCACCTGCGATCTCGCCTCACGGAACGCCGCGACCCGTAGGCCGCCCTGCTCCACTGGCGCGAGCGCCTCGCGTTGGGCATCATGAACTCATGCCAACGACTTGTTTGCTGCACACACCCACATGACCGATCCTGTCGCCCCGTCGCAGCGCATTGCCGCGATCGACATCGGGTCGAACTCCATTCGACAAATCGTGGCCGATGTGTCCGCCAGCGGTCAGATTCGCGCGGTGGACGAGATGAAGGCCATGCCGCGTCTGGGCGAAGGACTCGAGGCCACTGGCGCCTTGGGGCTGACCGCCGTGGATACCGGTGTCGCGGCGGTGCAACGCATGGTGGCGCTGGCCAAGCGACTCGACGCACAGCGCATTGAAATTGTCGCCACCAGTGCCGTGCGCGATGCGTCCAACGGGGCCGACTTCACCACCCGCATTCTCGAAGAAACGGGTATCGCGGTACGCGTGCTCAGCGGTGCAGAGGAGGCGCTCCTCTGCTTTCGGAGCGCGCTTGCCCACTTCGAGTTGGGGTCGGGACGATCGCTCGTGGTGGATATCGGCGGCGGATCACTGGAGCTGGTGCTGGCCAAAGATGGCCTCATCGAACGCGTCGCGTCGTTGCCGTTTGGTGCCGTGCGCATGACCGAACGATTCCTTCAACCAGAGATTCGTCCACGCAACGTACGCGCGTTGCGCGCGTATGTGCGCGACCGATTGCGTCGTGCGATGCCCGTGAAAGATTGGCGTGGTGCACAAGTGATTGGCAGCGGCGGCACATTCACCAATCTGGCCGGCATCGTACTGCAGCGCGCAGGTATGACGGCGCGCTCCACGCACGGCGCGCGCATCACCCGCGTGGAACTGGAGCATGTGCTGGATTGGCTGCAGCGACTGGCACCTGAAGAGCGATCAGCGGTGCCGGGGCTCAATCCAGAACGCTCCGACATTATCGTAGCCGGACTCGCGGTCGCGGCCGAAGTACTGGCTCGCTTTGACCCGCGTGATCTGCTCGTCTCGCGTTATGGCATTCGTGAGGGGCTGCTGCTCGAGGCGGCGCGCGTGCTGCCCGTGGTGGCCGATCCGGGTGCCGCGCGTGAACGCTCGGTGCGCCAGTTTGCTGAACGCTGTCAATACGAAATGCCGCACGCGCAGCAGGTGCGGACGCTCTCGCTGCAACTCTTTGACGCGCTCGCGCCACGACTGCGTCTCTCAGCAGTGGACCGACAGATTCTTTCGGATGCTGCCTTGTTGCATGATGTGGGCTATCACATCAACTATGAAAAGCATCACAAGCATTCGTTCCATTTGATCTCGCACGCCGATTTGCTGGGCATGACGCCCGCCGAACAGATCGCGATTGCACATGTGGCGCGCTATCATCGCGGCGCGGTGCCCAAACGCAAACACCGGGGGTTTGCCCAGCTCGATCGCGTGCTGCGCGCACGGATCGTGAAGCTGTCCGCACTGCTCAGGTTTGCCGACGGCTTTGATCGTGGCCACGTGGGTGCAGTCGGCCATCTGGACGTGCAGTGGACCGATAATACCATTCGGGTACGCGCCACGCCTGCACCGGGTGTGATGTCGGTCCGATTGGAGTTGTGGGGCGCGAGCCGCAAGCGTGGACTACTCGAAACGATTACCGGACAAACAGTCGAAGTGCTCGCGCCCGACGGCTCAGTGGTGCAGAGCTCCGACGATGAGGGCGAGTAGCCGGTCAGCCGCTGCGTTTCCGGCGCTTGCCCGATCGCGTACGGTTGCCACCGCCACCGTCGGGCACATCCGACGATGGTTCGCTTTCGGGAAATGGGGCGGACGCAACGGATGAGTCGTCAATGTCAATGCCCCATGGCGAGCGCATGAGCAACGCATGGGTGCTGCGTTCCGGCTCCTTGCCTGGCATTTGCCGCTGATAGGTGCCGTTGGATTGCAGATCCCACGATTGCCGGTTGTCGCGCAGGCACGCTTCCAGCACACCACGGATCTGCCGATGCAGCGCCACGTCTTCAATCGGCACCATCACTTCCACGCGACGGTCGAGATTGCGCGGCATCCAGTCGGCCGACCCGATGTAATACTCCGG
>JBBRDJ010000033.1:0-31703 GCA_038203945.1 Gemmatimonadales bacterium | reverse complement strand
GCTGTCGTCGTACCGTGCGTTGGCGGACACTGTTGAGCGCATGAATGCCGGCGCAGTGTCGGTGGCTTTTGTGCGCAATGTCAACCCGGCGTACTCCATGCCGGTTGGTGTTGGCTTCGCCGACGCGTTCGCAAAGGTTGGATTCAAGGTGTCGTTCTCCAACATGCCCGACGAGACGAGCGATTTGTGTGACCTCATCCTGCCGGACAATCACTGGTTGGAGAGCTGGGGCGACGCGGTGGTAGCCGACGGACAGCGTTCGTTGCAGCAGCCCAGTCTGGAAACCATTTTCGACACGCGAAGCACGCCGAATGTTTTGATCGCGGCGGCTCGTGCAGATGGCGCGATTGCTTCGCAGTTTGCGCAGTCGGATTATCGGAGCTGGTTGATTGCCAACTTTGCTGGCGGTGCGTCGGCGTTCTCAACAGCGCTGACGCAGGCCACCTTCAGCGGCTCTGCGGTTGTTTCGCGCGGCAACGTCGCTGTGGTGTCGCGCCCTTCGCCCGCGCCTGCGCTCTCGGCGAGCGAAGGCTCGATGTTTGTCGTGGTGTATCCGAGCCCCACACTGGGCGACGGTGCTGGCGCCAACAAGCCTTGGCTGCAGGAGTTGCCTGATCCTGTGACCAAGATTGCGTGGCAGTCGTGGGTTGAAATCCACCCGATGACAGCCAAAGCGATGGGTGTCAAAGAAGGCGATCATCTTACCGTTCGTACTGCGGCGGGTGAAATCACCGCTCCGGCGTATCCGTACATGGGTGTGCGTCCTGATACGGTTGCGGTGGCGCTCGGTCAGGGCCATATCAGCTACGGCCGCTTTGCGCAGAACGTCGGTGTGAATGCGTATTCGCTCGTTCCCAACGGTTGGGACTCGGCGGGCAATCTGTCGTTGGTTGCGTCGCGAGGAACTGTCACGCGTTTGGAAGAGCACAGCGCGCTGGTGACCACCGAAGGTTCGGCGCGTCAGCATGGTCGCGGTATTGCACAGGTGATGATGGCGGCGGCGATTTCTGCGCCGGACGTCGAGGAACATCACCACGATATTCCGGGTCACGTCTCGCAGGAGTTTTTGCCGGGACTCAAGTCGCCGGTGGCCGCCGACGCGCAGGGTGAGTTTGCCAATCCCGAGTCCAAGGACAAGGGGATGTACAACCCTGAGCATCCAACCAAGATGGAAGCGCGTCGTTGGGCCATGACGATCGATTTGGCGCGTTGCACGGGCTGTTCCGCTTGTGTCACGGCGTGCTACAGCGAAAACAACATCCCCACCGTCGGTGCGTCGTACCAGGGTCGTGCGCTCAGTCCGGTCACGTGGGACGAGCGTCCCGGAGCGAATATCATCAAGGGCCGGGAAATGGCCTGGATTCGACTCGAGCGTTACTACGAGGGCAACACTAACACTGAGAATGAATTCTCGCCCGACTTCGAGGCGCGCTTTCTTCCGATGATGTGTCAGCACTGCGGTAATGCGCCGTGCGAGCCGGTGTGCCCGGTGTACGCCACGTACCACTCGCCCGACGGCCTCAACGTGCAGGTCTACAACCGTTGCGTAGGCACGCGCTACTGCTCAAACAACTGCCCCTACAAGGTCCGATACTACAACTGGTTTGGCTACGGCGAGCCTGAACGCAAGCAGTACGCGTGGCCGGAGCCGATGCACTGGTTGCTGAATCCGGACGTGACGGTTCGTGGCAAGGGCGTCATGGAGAAGTGCACCTTTTGTGTGCAGCGCATTCGCGAAGGCGAGAATCGCGCCCGATCGGAGGAGCGCGAGCTCAACGCCGACGAGTTCACGACAGCGTGTGCGCAAGCCTGTCCGTCACGCGCGATTGTGTTCGGCGATGCGGCTGACGAAAACTGGAGTGTAGCAAAACTCGCGTATGACCGTCGAGCCTACCACGTGTTTGAAGAGTTGAACACGTACACGGCTGTGGTCTATCTCAAGAAAGTCAACCACCCGGCGCCTGCGGCGTCGGCCACGGCCTGAGGAGGCGAGACCCGGATGGGCACTATCGCGCAACCGGTTGAAGGGCTTCGTCGGCCGAACATTGCTTCGGCCGACGTGCCGCTTCCCGCTGTTGAGAGCTACGAACAGGTCGACCGCGAGATCATCGCGACACTCGGCTTCACCAAGAAGTGGTTGCTGGGCCTGAGCATTTCCGTGTGCGCAATGCTCGTGGGTGCATCGGCCTGGATCTATCAGATTTATTGGGGACTCGGACAGGCGGGCTATGAGCCGCCGGTGATGTGGGGTGTGTACATCATCACGTTCGTCTTCTGGGTCGGTATCGGTCACGCCGGTACGCTCATTTCGGCCATTCTGTATCTCTTCCGCGCCGGCTTCCGAACCTCGATTTACCGAGCGGCAGAAGCGATGACGGTGTTCGCCGTTATGACCGCCGGCTTGTTCCCGATCATTCACATCGGGCGTCCGTGGAAGTTCTTCTGGTTGATTCCCTATCCGAACTGGCGTTTGTTGTGGCCGAACTTCAAGTCACCACTCGTGTGGGACGTGTTCGCCATCTCCACGTATCTCACCATTTCGGTCACGTTCCTGTTCATTGGCCTCATCCCCGACTTCGCCGTGTTGCGCGACCGGGAGACCAACCCGCTGCGCAAGCGCGTTTACGGCGTTCTATCGCTCGGCTGGCGTAACAGTGACCGTGAATGGCGTCACTTTGCCAAGGCGTATCTGTTTTTGGCGGCGTTCTCCACTCCGCTCGTGTTGTCCGTGCACTCCGTGGTTTCCTTCGACTTTGCAATGTCGCTGGTGCCGGGTTGGCACGCGTCCATCTTCCCGCCGTACTTCGTGGCCGGTGCCATTTTCTCCGGCTTCGCAATGGTGTGGACGATTGCGATCCCGATGCGCAAGTGGTTCAAGCTCGAGCATTACATCACGCTCAACCACCTCGATGCTACGGCCAAGGTGGTGCTGTTCACGTCGCTGGTAGTGGGCTGCGCCTACATGATCGAGTTCTTCATCGCTTGGTACAGCGGCGTGCGTCCGGAGCAGGAGTTTTTCTGGAACCGTGTGTTTGGTCAGTGGTGGTGGGCGGCGTGGATCATGTTGTTGTGCAACATGGCACTCCCCATGTCGCTGTGGTCGCAGAAGCTGCGTCGCAATCCCACCTGGCTGTGGTTCCTGTCGATTTTCATCAACATCGGCATGTGGTACGAGCGCTTCGTGATCGTGGTGCCGTCGCTCAGCCACGAGTTCTCGCCGTGGCAGTGGGGCAGCTATACACCAAGCTGGGTGGACATGAGTTTCCTTGTCGGCTCGTTTGGCTGGTTCTTCATGTGGTTCCTTCTGTTTGTAAAGCAGATGCCGATCATGGCCATCATGGAGCTCAAGGAAATCGTTGTTCCCAAGCGTAAACATGCCGTTGATGGAGGGCACCACTAATGCAAGGTGTGCTCGGAGCATTTCATGAGTTGGACACCACGGTAGACGCCGTCAAGGAGCTGAAGCAGGCCAAGCTGGGCAATGTCACCGTGTTCTCACCCACGATTCGGCATGAGATTGACGAAGCGGTCGATGGGCCGAACAGTGTAGTGCGTCGGTTCACGTTGGTTGGCGGTTTGTTGGGCGTTTCGTTCGGATACTGGATTGCCATCTGGACCGGTGACTATTGGCCGCTGGTCACAGGTGGCAAGGCCATCGCGTCCTGGATTCCGTACACGATTATCGGATTTGAAGTAATGGTGTTGGTGGGCTGTCTGTCCACGGTGGCTGGCATGTTCATCAACGCGCGCATTCCGCGCCTGACCACAACGGTTGGGTACGATCCGCGCTTCAGTGGTGGACACTTCGGAATCTTTGTCGCCTGTGGGGCGGACAAGGCGCCGCAGGTGGAAGCGTTGCTGCAGAAGCACGGTGCCGAAGAGGTGCGTCGTGAAGACTGAACTGAGAGTTATGTCAACGTTTCATCGATTGGCGCGTGTTGGCGTGGCCGTTGTGGTGCCGTTTGCCTTTACGGCGTGCACGTGGTTCACCGACTTCAAGAATCAGCCGCGATTGGAGCCGTGGGAATCGTTCTCGGTCAATGTGAACGATACCATGGTAGCGCCGCGGTACAATCCGCAAATGTCGGTGCCGGTGCAGGGCATGCTGGTGGCTGGTGTTGAGATTTCCTACACACCGTCGCCGCTTGCCGTCGACTCAATGTCGAGTTTGCCCAACCCGACGCCTGTCTCTGAGGCATCGCTCGACAACGGTCGCATGTATTACTCGATCAACTGCGCCATGTGTCACGGCGTGATGGGCGACGGCAACGGATCCATGCGGCAGCTCAATCCGGCGTACGGTTACTCGCCCAGCTTGCTCGCCGCATCGGCGCTCGGTCGGAGCGATGGGTACATCTGGGGGATGCTACGCAACGGTCGCGGAATCATGCCCAACTACGCACGCATTGAAGAGAAGGATCGCTGGGATGTGGTGAACTATGTGCGCGCGCTGCAGGCCGGTACGGCCATCATTGGCCCGCACGGCATGCCCGGGCAGAACGGTGCAACGGTCCCGCGTGCTTCGGCCACAGCGCCTCAGTTGCCGTCGCCCTTTGTACCGGCGCCAGTGCAGCTGACGCCCGGTAGCTCGGGCAAGAACGCGGCCACTGACGGCCGCGTGAAAATGTCATTCCCCAATGGCGCACCCACGACGGGCGGCGGCGTCGCCCACGATGATGATCATGACGAGGCCGAAACGGCCCAGGAGATGTTCGAGTGAGCGGCGTCCATCATTATCACTATCCGTCGCGCGAGGAGTTTCAGAAACGCATCGGTGATTCCACGGTCCCCCAATCACTGAAGACGGCGGCTCTCATTGCTGCGGTGCTGGGCATGGGATTGTTTATTGTTGGCGCCTTCATGGGCGAGCAGCGCGCGTGGCACTCGTTGCTGTTCAATTGGATCTTTCTGGCATCCATCTCGTGCGCTGGTGTCGCGTTCGCGGCCGTGCAGCGCATCGTGACAGCCCGGTGGTCGCGTCCTATCCTGCGATTCTTCGAAGGGTATGTTGCGTTTCTTCCGGTGGCGTTCATCATTTTGCTGCTCATTATCTTCCCGGGACGCGAGGCCATCTTTACCTGGGCTGGGCGTGAAACACTCGAGGCGGCCTCGGAGAAGGGGCGGTATCTCGACCCGACGTGGTTTGCGCTGCGCGGGATCCTGATTTTTGGAACGATGATGGCGCTCATGATCGCGTTCGTGTATCGCTCTGTGCGGCTGGATGTAGCAATCATGCCGAAGTTTACCGGTGCGAAGTGGGCTGAAGGACTCCGGCAGCGCATGCGCAAGGGGTTCGGCGAAGAACGCAGAGAGTTGCACGATGCGCACCAGTCGATGGGCAAGCTTGCTGTGGCCGTCGCAATGGTGTTCGGCTTTGGTTGGTGCGTGCTGGCGTGGGACTACTCCATGTCGCTCACACTGCACTGGCAGCAGACGATGTACAGCTGGATTGTGCTTATGGCCGGCTGGCTTGGTATGATCATGTCCTCGTCGTTGCTCTGCCTCTGGTGGCGTAAGCAGATGAAAGTGGAAGATCTGGTCACGGTCAATCACATGTGGGATATGGGTAAGTTGGCGTTTGCCTTCACCGCATTCTTTGGCTACATCAGCTTCAGTCAGTATCTGGTGGTCTGGTACGGCAACCTGCCCGAAGAGACACACTTCTACAATCTGCGATTGAGCGGGTCATGGAAGGCCGTTACGCAACTCATTCCGATTCTTGCCTTCATTCTGCCGTTTGGCGGCTTGATTTCCAAAGCGGCCAAGGTGTATTTCCCCACGTTTGTGCTGTTTGCTTCGGCCAGCCTTCTTGGGATCTGGCTGCACCGGTACATCGAAGTGTATCCGTCCATCTATGGTGTGGTTGATTCCCTTCCGTTTGGCATCTGGGAAGTCGGCATCGCCGTTGGCATGATCGGATTGTGGTTCACATGTTACTTCGCCTTCATGGACGCGTTCCCGAAAATGCGCGTGTTCATGATGACGACACCGTATCGCGATGAAGTGCAGGTGCCGGTTGATCCACGCACGATGGAGCCGCTGCCGGCGCACGAGTAGGCGACGACCGCTTCCGCTGTTCTTTGTTGCCGAATACGGGCCGATTTCGAATCTGAAATCGGCCCGTATTTCGTATTCCTGAGCAACGTTGCGCGCTGTTGCGAAATGTGGCGGAGACTTGTGGTTGATACGTCACTACGGCCCTTCCACTGCACCTACGCACTTCGCTATGTTGTATGCATGGAGGGGGCGTTAGCTCAGCTGGGAGAGCGTCCGCTTTGCAAGCGGAAGGTCATCGGTTCGATCCCGATACGCTCCATGTCGCGGTTTGCCAGCAGCAATCGCGGTTCATCAACGCCGTGAATACTGTGCGGCGGCGGGCCGATAAGGTCTCTGATGTCTTGGTGCTCAACCCGGCGTGTCTGCACCGCGGGCTCACGCCGCCGACTCACACACCTCAAGCCGGTTGCCGTCCAGATCGGTGAACTCGCACCACCGTACCGATAAATCCTCGTGGAGCGGCGACACCGTGACACCGGCGTCCTGCAGCGCCGCGTGAGCGGCTTCAGCATCACGCACCGCAAAAATGGGAAACGCCGCGTTCCCGGTGCGGTCTGTGTCCATCGTTCCCGCGATCGCGTCAGGTATGCGCCACAACGTCAGCGGCGCGCCCTCCAGCCGCAGGATCGCGATACCGGTCGCATCGTCACGGTGCGCGAGTGAGAGTCCGAGTGTGGTAGAGTACCAATCGATGGCGCGGTCCAGATCGCGTACACGCAGAACCACGGCTTCGAGACGGGCGACGAGAACGATCGACATGTAGTGGGGGCGGGAGCATTGACGGGGCACGGCAGTGCCGACGGTGTCATTCTCGTTGTACGTCACACATGCGTCAAGTGCTGAGTCTGCTTTGCGAAGTAACACAACCGCGACGCGTCATAAAACGCCGCGCATCAACGCAGCTTCACCCCGTTTGCGCCAGCCGCGTGCGACGAAGCGCCATGGAAGCGGGCGGATGCAGGCGAAAGACGGAGCCAAGCGCCGAGAGCGGTACCGCGGGTGAGAAGAGATGCCCCTGTTGCTCGGTGCATCCCAGCAACAGCAATCGTTGTGATTGCTCCTCCGTTTCCACACCTTCGGCAATCACGTGCAGCCCGAGTCCGCGCGCAAGCGTGGCCAACGCGGTCACGATTGCGAGATCACGATCGTCGGTGAGCATGCGACTCACGAATCGACGGTCAATCTTCAGCCCGGCCAGAGGTGCTTCCCGCAGAAACGCGAGTGACGCGAATCCCACACCAAAATCGTCCACCATGAGTTGCACGCCCAACGCATGCACCGCACGCAACGCCAACAGCGCCTGATCACCTTCGTACAGTGTGGAGCTTTCAGTGAGTTCGAGCACGAGTGCGTTGGCCGGACAGTTCGTCTCCGCCAGAATACGCGCGACCCGCTGCTCAAACGCCTTTTCTCTCAGTTGCACCGCCGAAAGATTGACACCAACGCGAATCTCGCTGTCAGGATGGTCGCGTCGCCACGACACGGCCGCCGCACACGCCTCGCGTAACACCAGGTCGCCGATTGGCACGATCAATCCCGTGTCTTCGGCCAAGGGTAAAAAGGACGACGGCGCCACCATACCCAAATCGGGATCGTGCCAGCGCAGCAGCGCTTCCAGTCCCACAATGCGCTGCGTGGTCACATCGACCTGCGGTTGGTAATGAACGGCCAACTCTCCGGCGTCCAGCGCAGCCCGCAGCCGCTCCTCCCGCTGGTGGGCGATGGTTTCGTCCTGCACGCGCACGCCAAACGCCGGCGTTGGCATGCGACCTCGGCGACGCGCGTACTTGTCGCGATACATTGCCACGTCCGCCGCATCGAGCAACTCCTGCGCCGTGATACCGTCCAGCGGCGACATGGCACCGCCTACGCTGGCGTCAACCCGCTCATGGCGACCGTCGCCCAAATCAATCGGCTCGCGCAGACAATCCAGAATCATGTCTCGTACGTGAGCAACATCGAGCCGGCTGTTCACATCGGGGAGCAACACCACGAACTCATCGCCCCCCAGGCGCGCCACGGCATCAGAGCGACGCACCGTGCTGAGCAACCGCTGCGAAACGTCTATCAGCAGACGATCGCCGACGGCGTGGCCGAGTGAGTCGTTGATAAGTTTGAAGCCATCCAGATCAACGAAGAGCAAACCGGTTTTCCGACCGTATCGGGCGCCGAACGCCAGCGCGCGGTCAAGATGGTCGAGAAATAAGCCGCGGTTTGCCAGACCGGTGAGCGGATCGTGTGTGGCTCGGTGTGCGGCGGCAACGCGTGCCGCCTCAAGGGCCGCAAGATGGCGCTGCCGTTCCATGGCAAACCGCACCAGACGCGGTACCTGATCTGGCGACGTCGTGTCTTTGCACAAGCACTCTTGCGCACCGACGCGGAGCGCGCGAAACGCAACGTTGTCATCGAGTGTACGCGTGTACAGCAGGATCGGCATGGTTGGCGCCGCGCCGCGGACGCCAGCCAGTGTGGCCAGACCCGAAGCGTCCGGGAGATCGAGCTCCAGAATCGCCACGTCAACCGGTCCTTCCATGAGCAACCGGATCGCATCGGCGAGCGTGGCCGCGTGCAGCAGCGCCATACGATCACCGAACGCATCGCCGAGCGCAAACGCAGAACGCGCCGCGTCCTGCTCCTCGCTATCGACGAGGAGAATCCGAATGATACCATCGGAGGAAGAAATCACGCTGGCTGACACGAGGAGGCGCCGAAGGGGGAGGGACCAGCACACCGCTGTCTTTATTCTAGTCAAGCGTCGGCCGCAATCCACCCCCGCCGCCAGTTTGTAAAAAATGTGATTCGGTCAGCTTGTCCGATTACCCTCTAGTGCGTAGCTTCAAACCATGACACCTCGCCGCGCTGTCCAGTCTGCTCGTGTGGAAAAATCCGGCGCGTCGGCCGCACTGGAGGCTGCGGTTGCGGTGCTGGGGAGTGGACAGCTGGCCGAGCCATGGGCTGCCACACTCGAAGCGCTGTTGAACGCGGCCGCAAAGGCCAGCGGTGTGCGTGCGTTGAGCATACGTGAGGCGCTGAGCGCCGATGAGGAGCCGACCGAATCGGAGTCAGACCAGGCCGCGGGCGGACAGCAGCTGCGCCTGCAGTTGCAGTTGGGCGGTACAACGCTCGGCACACTGGTGGTTCACGCTGATGATGCATCTCGGATGGATCGTTCGCGTTGGGCGCCGGTAGCGACGTTGATTGCTGTAGCGATGCACGAGGCAACCGTTCGGTCTGCACTTGAAGCGGCACTGTCGGATCGTGTCAGTGAGATCGCAGCGCAGCGCACGTTCATTGAGCGCATCGTGGACTCATTGCCGGTTGGCCTGTACGTGGTGGATCGCGAGTACCGGATTCAGGCCTGGAATCACAAGCGAGAGACCGGGCTGCAGGGTGTTTCGCGCAAGGTCGCCATTGGGCGCACCATTTTTGACGTGCTGCACCGACAGCCGGCGGCGCTGCTCAAGCGTGAGTTTGACGAGGTCTTTGCCTCGGGTCGCTTGCAGCAATTTCAGTCCGAAAGCGACGCCACCGGCAGCGTGCGCAGCTTCCGCATTTCCAAGATCCCCATGCGGCTTGATGATGCGCGTCCGTCGCGCGTTACTCATGTCATCACGATTGGTGAAGACATCACCGACTGGCGTGCGGCGCTCGATCGTACCGCGCAATCGGAAAAGCTGGCTGCACTTGGTCAGATGGCCACCGGTGTCATGCATGAGATCAACAATCCACTCGCAACCATTGCGGCGGTGGCGGAGACGCTCACGCTGCAGGCCGATGATCGAGAGAATGCCGGTGAGGAGCGTGGCGCGGGCGTACCGGCCGGTGATCCGCGCGAGTTGCTGCACATCATTGATCTCGAAGTACAACGTTGCAAGAAGATCGTGCAGGGGCTGCTGGATTTCGGCCGTCCGAAGCCGTTCCGTGCCGACGACATCGATCTGAACGCGGTCGTGCGGCAGGCGCTTTTTTTGTTGCAGCACCATCCTCGCAGCAAACGAATCTCGCTGGTCACTGAGTTGGAATCTGCCGCTTCGCTGCGTGTGAGCGGCGACGCTGACCGTCTCGTGCAGGTACTCATGGCGCTGGTGCTCAATTCGCTGGACGCAAGCGCCGACGGTGCGCGCGTGCTCATACGTACGCGTTCATCAGGGGAGAGCTTGCCGCATGTCATCGATGTTGTGGACGAAGGACACGGCATCCCGCGCGAATCGCTGAGCAAGGTGTTTGAACCGTTTTACACGACCAAGGATCTGGGTCGCGGTACCGGTCTCGGATTATCTATCTGCTACGGACTGATCATGGAACATGGCGGGGTGCTGTTGGCCGACAGTCGTCTCGGGCACGGAAGCACGTTTCGCATTCTACTTCCACCATCTGGTGCGCCGCCGCTGGTGGGGGACGTGCATCTGCCAGCGTTGATCCATGAGCCTTTGGGGAGTGCTGCCACATGAGTGCATCTGTGCCACCGGAACGAGACGGATCGTCGTCGTCAACCGTCTCGGACGCATCCACTTCGCGGTCGTCCGCTGCTGAAAACGCGGCATCGACCGTGCCCATTCGCGTGCTCATTGCCGAAGATGAACCGCATCTGGGCACCATTCTCGAGCAGTTTTTGGTGGCACGCGGCTTCGCAGTGACGTCGGCGCGTGATGGACACCGTGCGCTCGATCTGCTGCGACTCGAGCAATTCGATGTGGCGTTGCTGGATATCGTGATGCCAGGTATGGATGGTCTCGACGTACTGCGTGCGGTCAGGCAGGACCCGTCGCCGCCGGAAGTCATCATCATTACCGGCAATGGCACCATTGAAACGGCCATCAGCGCGCTGAAACTTGGTGCGTACGATTTTCTGTCCAAGCCGTACCGCATGGCGGAGATCGAAGTGCTGGTGCGGCGTGCGTGGGAGAAGCGCGTACTGGCGCGGGACAACGCACGGCTGCATACCCTGCAGTCACGTCGTGAGCATGGCGACGGTGCGCCCGCGTTCGTCACCAGTTTTGCTCCGATCAAAGCGGTGCTGTCGCTGGTGGAACGTGTGGCGCCGAGTACGTCACCGGTGTTGATCAGCGGCGATGCGGGCACGGGGAAAGACCTGATTGCGCGTTTGCTGCATCATTGGTCCGGCCGAGCGCACGCGCCGTTTGTGGATCTCAACTGCGCGGCGTTGGTGGAGCAGGGCCTTGAAGCCGAGCTGTTCGGGGTGGAGAAGAACGCGTTTCCGGGTGCTGACCGCCGACGACTCGGTTTGCTGGAGTTGGCCTCGGGTGGCACGCTCTATCTTGATAACGTGTCGGACCTCGACCTGCGCTTGCAGGCCAAACTGCTGCGCGCGCTGGAAACGGGCAGCTTCTATCGCGTGGGTGGTTCGCAAAAAGTTGATGTCGACGTGCGCGTCATTGCGGCAACCACACGCGATCTTGGTCGCCAAGTGGTGAGCGGGGCGATGCGCGAAGATTTTCTGCACCGCATCAACACGATTCGGATTCAGCTGCCAACGCTGCGCGAACGTGTCACCGACGTGCCCCTGTTGGCCGAACATTTTCTGGCCCGCTTTGGTGGCGCAAATCCTCCTCGGCTTACCGGCGAAGCGGTGGCGGTGCTGGAACGCTATCGATGGCCCGGTAACGTGCGTGAGTTGCGCAATGTGATGGAACGCGCCTCGCTGTTGGCGAGCAACGGGCTCATCGAAGCGCGCGATTTGCCGCTGGGCGCGGATATCGGTGCGGCTGCGCGAGCGACGCCCACGCAGTTGCTGACGTTGGGCGAGTTGGAGCGTCGCCACATTGAATCGATACTGGTGCGCACGGGTTGGCACCAAGGGCGTGCCGCCGACTTGCTCGGCATTTCGCCCAAGACGCTCTATCGCAAGATTCGCGAGTTTGGATTTCAGCGGCCGGATCGTCCGGCGGGCGCCGACGTGTGAGGCTACACGCATGAAGATTCTGGTTATCGAAGATGATCCCACCGTCGGCGAGTTCGTGAAACGCGGACTTGAGGAACAGCTGTGGCAGGTGGACCTGTCGGACAACGGACCGGATGGCGAGGCCATGGCCTTGTCGCAGCCGTACGACCTTGTGGTGCTCGACATGCGGCTGCCGGGCAAGAACGGACTGGATGTGTTGCGTTCGCTGCGTGCGCGTTCCTTTGATCGCCCGGTGCTGGTGCTAACAGCGCAGGATGCCGTCGATGCAAAGGTGGAGACGTTGCGTGCCGGTGCGGATGACTACGTCACAAAGCCTTTTGCCTTTGAAGAACTGCTGGCCCGCATTGAAGCACTGTCGCGGCGACCGCGTGCGCTTGTGTCACCCGTGCTGCGGGTGGCTGATCTGGAACTTGATCAGGGGACAAGGGAAGTGCGTCGTGGCGACGAGCTGGTAGAGCTCACGCCCAAGGAGTTTGCTGTGCTCGAATATCTCATGCGACATGCGGGGCGGGTGATGTCGCGCACGCTGATTACGGAGTACGCGTGGGGGTACCACTTCGATCCGGGCACAAACATTGTGGACGTGGTGATCAATCATTTGCGGAAGAAGCTTGACGCGGCGCACACCAAGAAGCTCATCTCCACGGTTCGCGGGGTGGGTTACATGATCCGCGGGTAACCGAACGGCCCACACATGCGCCCTATTCGCACACGCATCACCTTGGCATTTGCCGGCGCGTTCATCGTGTCGCTATTTGTGTTTGCCGCAGCCGTGCTGTTGGCGAGACGGGATGCGGCCATTGATGAAATTGGCGAACGCGCGCAGATGGAGGTCGAACAGACGGTCCGTCTGATCGAGCGCACCCGGAGCGCCGGTGATGATTTCGCCAAGGTGGAAGAAGACAGTCTCGCCGCGCCTGGCGTCACCATGCCCATGGAGCGCATTCTCAATGCGCTGGGTGATTACGTCATCATTCTGCACGCCAACGGAAACGAGCTTTATATGTCGCCTCGCGTGAATGCGCTCATGAGTTTTGAAGATCGCGCGACGCTGATTGCCGCCGCCAAAGCCATGAAGGACACAGCGCAAACGGCCAAGGTCTATCTCGGCTTTATTCAGGACGAAGTGGTGTTGGCCATGCGGGATCGTGAACTGCAGGGCGCCTCGGCCATTGGTCGCGTGGTGGTGGGCGTGTCCTCGGCGCCGGCCACCCTCGCCCCACGGAAGCTGATTGGCACGATGCTCTTTTTCGGACCGCTGCTTATTCTGGCGTCGGTGTGGTGGGCGTACGTCATTGCCGGACGTGCGTTTCGGCCCATTGATCGCATGGTCACGCAGGTCAAAGACATTGCCGATGGTCGTTCGTTGCATCGCCGTCTGGCAATTGGTTCGGCTGGCTCCGAACTCGTACGACTGGCGGTTACACTCAACGAAATGATCGAGCGGCTGGAGACCTCCTTCGGAGCATTGCGCCGCTTTACGGCCGACGCCAGTCATGAACTCAAGACTCCGCTCACGGTACTGCGTGCCGATGTCGAGCGCGCCATGTCTCCATCAACGCGAAAGGATGAGCGCGCGGTCGCGCTGGAAGAGGCGCTGGAGCAGGTCACGCGCATGGCTGAACTGGTGAACTCGCTGCTCACGCTGGCCCGCGCCGATGAGGGCCGCCTTGAAGTGGTGCAGGATCTGATCGCGCTCGACGAGCTCACGCGCGAGGTGGTGGAAACGGCCCGGTTGTTGGGCGAAGAAGCCGGCTTGCAGATCGATGTTGAGCAAGTGGAGGGGGCCTACGCACGCGGCGATCTGGTTCGATTGCGTCAGCTGTATCTCAACCTCGTGACCAACGCCATCAAGTACACGACGCGCGGTGGTCGCGTCACCATTTCGCTTTCCCGGGTGGGCGAGCAGGCGCACTTCACCGTGAAGGATACCGGTATCGGTATCGCGGCGGCCGACCTGCCATACGTATTTGACCGATTCTGGCGGGCCGACCGTTCGCGCTCGCGTTTGGTGGAGCGCAGTGGGTTTGGACTCGGACTGGCGATCTCGCAATGGATCGCGCATGCGCACGGCGGCTCGCTGAGCGTGCAGTCGCGTCTCGGCCGAGGCAGCGCGTTTACGGCGCAGCTGCCCATGGTGGATCCGGGATCGCCAGCCAAGCCGGAGTCTGTCACATCAGGGCGGATTGGCGCGGCTGCAGATGCAGTGGGAGCGGCATAAATCGTATGCTAACCCTGCCTTAATCAAATCCTAATGCTGTTGACATTGCCGGATCATCTCCGCGCCGTACCTTGGTGATGTGACGGTGAGACTGGCTCGCCGCGCATCCCCTCTCGTGGATCGACGCCATGTTCAACAATCTGCTTGAATCCGAGGCCAAGGCAACGAAGCGGACCGGAGGCGGCCTCGTCTCCGTAATCCTTCACGGTGCAATTGTCATCGGGCTCGTGGTGGCTACCGCGAATGCTGGGCAGGCGATCGTGGAAGAGACACAAGAAAAGGTCGACTTTGTTGAAGTCACCAAAGACGAGCCGCCCCCCGAGCCTGAACGGGCGCCGCCGCCACCGGATGTGGTGGCTGCCCCGCCAATCGCCAAGGGCTTCCAGACGCTACAGCCGCCCGATGTGATTCCTCTCGAGATTCCTGACATCGATCTGTCTCGAAAGGTCACAAACGAAGCCGATTTCTCCGGCAAGGGTACGCGTGGTGGTATTGCCGACGGTGTCGTTGGTGGCACACCGCAGGTCGCGCAGGGTGACACGCCCTACTTCGAGTTTCAGGTAGAGAAGCCGGCTGCCATGGCTGGCGCGGCCAACATGGCCTACCCGGAGATGCTGCGCTCGGCGCAGGTGGAGGGCACCGTACTGGCCTCGTTTGTGGTGGACACGGCTGGCAAGGCCGACATGAGCACGTTCAAGGTGTTGCGTTCGGATCATGAGTTGTTCACGAACGCCGTGAAAAATGCGCTTCCGCGCATTCGTTACTTGCCGGCCGAAGTTGGTGGCCGCAAGGTGAAGCAGTTGGTACAGCAGCCGTTTCAGTTCAGCTTGAACCGCTGAACGCGGCCACCCACATCATTCTTCGGAGATTTGACTTATGCAGATGGACCTGATGTCGCTGTGGCACGAGATGGGCTGGTTCGCCAAGGGTGTTGTGTACTTGCTCTTCATCATGTCGGCGTACTCCACCACGATTCTCATTCAGAAGTGGTGGGCCATGCGCAAGGCGCAGGCGGAAACCAAGAAGTTTGCGCCTGAGTTCTCGCAGTTCCTTGAAGAAGACAACCTCACGGAAGCCATCAACCTGGCCGAGTCGTACAAGAAGTCGCACGTCGCACGTGTGTTGGGTGGTGCGCTGGCCGAAGTGCGTCCGCTCATTCAGGATGGTTCGGTGACGGTGTCCGACATCAACTCGGCGGAGCGCGCGATCGAGCGTGAAATGCTCATGACGGTAGTTGAGCTCAAGCGTGGTTTGGGCGTGCTGGCCACGGTTGGCGCCACGGCACCGTTCGTGGGTCTTGTTGGAACTACGATGGGAATCGTGAACTCCTTCACCGCCATGCAGTCGTCCGGTTCGGGCGGTATCGCCTCGATCGCCGGCGGTGTGGCTGAAGCCCTCATCACCACCGCTATCGGTATCGGCGTCGCCATTCCGGCCGTGTGGTCGTACAACTATTTCCAGACCAAGATCGACAATCTCATTGCCGAAATGACGTACACGTCCAAGGAAATGGTTGACTATCTGATCAAGGGTGTGTCGGGCGAGTTCGGACGGTCGCGGTTTACGCGCGAGTTCAACACCGCCGGCCAGACCCCGATGTCCAAGTAAGCAGTCCATACCCTGACCAACGACGTGGCGCCGGCTGCTTTGGCACGCGCCACGTCGTGATGAACGAGGAGAGACACCATGGGTATGCAGGCAAGTAGTGAGGGAGTGAGCTCAAATCCGAACGTCACGCCAATGATCGACGTGATGCTCGTGTTGCTGATCATTTTCATGATCACCATTCCGCAGCTCAACGCGGGATTCAAGGCAACGCCGCCGCAGGGGCAGAATCTCAAGCCCAATCCTGAAGAGGATTCGGATCAGGTACTCGGCATCGATGCCGACGGCAACTACTGGTTCAACAAGGCGCTCATCCGCAAGGAAGACCTTGAAACCATGACGGGAAACATCTTTACTCCCGATCGCGAGGAGAAGATTCTGTATGTGAAGGCGCACAAGGACCTCTCGTATGACAAGGTGCTCGAAGCGCTCGACGTCGTTGCGCGTGGCGGAGTGGCCGTCGCGGCACTCATCACCGAGCAGACGCCCGGTTCGGAGTCCGTTCTGGCGGGCGATCGCATGTTTAAAGGGAGCAACTGACCATGGGCATGAGCAGTGGTGCAGGTGGCGGCGGTGGTCACTCCAACGAGATCAACGTGACGCCAATGATCGACGTGATGCTCGTGCTGCTGGTCATCTTCATGATGATCATTCCCATGAGCCGTAAAACGATCGATGCCAACCTGCCTGATCCCAACCCGCAGGTGCAGGCGGCCAACGATGCGTCCAATCAGATCGTGTTGTCGGTTGTCTCCAGCGAGTTGTTCAAGGTCAATCAGGACGAGGTAACCCGCGAGGGCTTGTTCGCCAAGCTTCGATCGGTATATGACACGCGTCCGGATAAGATCATTTTCGTCAAGGCTGACTCCTCGGTTACCTACGGCGATGTGGTTTTCGCTATGGACCAGGCGCGCGGTGCGGGTGTGAAGGTGATTGGTGTAGCCCCAGCTCCCAAGAACTGACGCGCGGCTCTCCGGAGTCATCTATGGTGTAGTACGGCGGGCGAACCCTCTGGGCGCGTCCGCCGTACTACGTTATGTCGACAGGCTGTCGCCCTGCAGTGTCTTTCACTTTTCTTGCGCTGACATGACCGCTGTTCCACCACCATTGAACGCACCAGACCCTGACGCGAAGGAGTCGCGCGCGTCGCGCCGTTCCTATCGGCCGCCAGTTGGCGTGCCGATTCAAAAACAGCGGCGAGCTGCTGGCGCGATCTTGGCCGTTCTCCTTCACCTGCTCGTTGTGATGCTGCTGATTTTTCCGTTTCTCAGTTCGGATCTTGTCGCGGAAATGTTGGGCGCCGGGGGTCCGGGACCGGCCGGTGGCGGCGGCGGCGGCTCCGGCGGGACAGGTGGCGGGCGAGTGGTGAACGAACGCGTACAATATGTGGTCCCACCACCTCCGCCACCGCGGGTCAGAACGGAAACGGAGTTCATTCAGCCCCCGGTTGAGAAGCCGCCAGAGGTTGTGGTGCCGCCCGAAGTGGTGCCGCCACCCCAGGTTACGCCGGTAGAAGTCGCACCGCCTGCGGCGGTGGTATCAGCAGACATCGACTTGCCGTCGGCAAACGCGGCATCATTGGTGGCCGGTAAGGGAGGCGGTTCCGGCAACGATGGCAGCGCGGGCTCAGGATCGGGTTCGGGTGGCGGTGTGGGATCCGGCATCGGCACTGGGCGCGGTAGCGGAGTCGGTGCTGGAACTGGCGGCGGTACAGGGCGCGTGTTCCCACCCACGCCGGCCGAGCTGTTCATTCCGCCCATCCCGGTGCCCGATCGCGTCAAAGGCAAAACGATCACGATCATTTTTGATGTGGACTCCACCGGCAAAGTCATTGACTTCGAGTTCACCCCCACGCGCGACGCCGGCTACAATCGCAAGTTGCGCGAAATCCTGGCCGCCACGCGCTTTCGTCCCGCCACCGACGGCACCGGCCAAGCCGTACGCGCCAAATACAACCTGGACTACACGTTCTGATTCGTTGTCTTCGTCCCCGTCGTCCCCGTCGTCCCCATCGCAACTACCGCACCGCTGTACCCGTGGTAGCCGTCAAACCTGAACGGTCAACCGTTCACCGTAACCGTAAACGCAGTCAAACGCTGTAAACGCTGTATACGCTGTATACGCTGTCCCCCTTTCACCCCACTCCCATCAACCGCCGCGCCCGCCTCACCGCCCCGCGCGCCGCATCCACCTCCTCCGCCCGCACCACCGCCCCCGGAACCGCCGTCTTGAGCCGCTGCTCCACGCGCTTCCGCAACAGCGAGCCCCGCGTCAGCATCCCACCTGCGCAAGCCACCGGCACCGATGCCCGCTCGTCCGCAAAGCACCGTCGCGCCAATGTGCGCACGTGCAGCACAAGCTCTTCCACCGCTAAGCTGATCAACGCGTTCGCCCGCAAGTCACCCTGCGACGCCACCTGAGCCACCACTGGCGCCAGTGCCGCAAAATCGGCCGGCGACGCGTCTGCCGCCCAAGGAATCAGCGCGTCGAGTGAGTCCGCCTCCAGTGCGGTCAGGATCGCGCCCACCAGCGTTGTCTCCGGCTCCCGTCCGTCTTGCGCCGCTGTGATCACACTCAGGGCCCGACGACCAAGCCACGCCCCGCTGCCCTCGTCGCCCATTACCGGTCCCCAACCGCCGCAGCGCTCAATCTGGCTGTCCGGAGCCCTCGCAAACGCCACCGAACCCGTTCCCGACACCAAGAGCACACCGGCCGCATCACCGAACGCGTCGTCGAGTGCAATTTCAGCGTCTGAGACCACATTCACGTCATCGGCCAGCCGCGACGACGCCAAGGCCTGCCAGAGCGCCTGGGCGGCCCGCTCCTGCCCTCCGCCGGCCACACCCACCACCAGCGTCGCTGGACGCGTTTCGGCGCGCTCAGCGCTCTCCAGCGCCTCTCTCACCAGTGCGGCAATGATTTCGGCCGATTGCCGCTCCTGGCCCGGACGCAGAGCGGTCGCCTCGCCCTCAACCCGCGCCAACGCACGTCCATCAATGTCGGCCAGCAGCACGCGCGTGCGCGTACCACCGCCATCGACACCTACAACCAAAGGAGAAGGATCCAGCGGACCGACACTCATGCAGAACGCTCCGAAGCGGTAGCAACCCTCGGCGGCGCCGAGGAGAACAGGGACGAAAGAAACCCAGTGGCAAACGTAAGCGATGTGCCAATGAGGACGAACCACGGCCAGGCTACCCCGCGCACCGGGGCCAGCACCGGCTCCACTGTCGGGAACCAGGTGCTGAGTTGCGTGGCAAACACCACCACACTCATAACCGAAATCCCAACGGTCATTCCGAGAAGCGCATCGCGCTGCTTTGCACGCCGCACGAAGATGCCAAGGAAAAACGCGCCCAGCAGGCCGCCGTACGTGAACGACGCGATCGACAGCGCGATGGTGACCACCGGCGTGCCTTCGTCGCTGTAAAGCAGCGCACCACCAATGAGCACCGCAGCCCAAAACAGTGTGAATCGCTTGCTCGTGCGAAGCAGTCCCGGGTCATCCGCTCGCTTGCCGGTAAGGGGCAGATACAGGTCGTGCACCGACGCGGCGGCGAGCGAGTTGATGGAGCTGGAGATGGTGCTCATGGCGGCCGCCAGGATCGCGGCAATCACAATGCCTGTAAGCCCCGGTGGCATGACTTCCACGATAAAGCGAGGGAAGATCGCATCCGGTCGCGGAAACCCTTCGCCCTGGTAATACGCGTACAGTCCCACGCCAATGATCAGAAACATGGTGAACTGCGCAAATACCACCAACCCGCTGCCAATCAGCGCGCGCCGTGCCAGCTTGAGATCACCGGTGGCAAACAGCCGCTGCACAACCATCTGATCGACACCGTGCGACGCCATGGAGAGAAACGCGCCGCCAATCACGCCGGCCCACAACGTGTGTGGTCGATCAAAACCGGTGTAGAGATCAAACACTTGTAACTGTCCGCGTGCATCGGCGTTGCTGAGAATGCGCGACCAGCCGCCGATCACATCGGCGCCAACCAGATACAACGCCGCCAGTCCACCCGTGGTGTACACACCAATCTGAATCACATCGGTCCAGATCACGGCCTTCATGCCGCCTTGATACGTATACACAACGGTGCACGCGCCCAGAATCAGAATCGACAGCGGCCCCACGTACTGCGGTGCCACCAGCGGTCCAAGAAGCAAGGCCACAGGAATCGCCGTGGCGAACAGTCGCACCGAATCGCCAAACACACGTGTGACCATGAAGGTGATGGACGCGAAACGACGCGTGGCTGAACCGAAGCGCGTCTCGAGCAACGCGTATGCTGTCACCAGCTCACCCTGGTAATAGCGGGGCAACAGCACAAATGAGACAATGACGCGACCAATCACGTAGCCCATTGCCACCTGCAGAAAACCAAGGTTGCCGATGTATGCAAGCCCCGGAATCGAGATGAACGTGAGCGCGCTCGTTTCCGTCGCGACCACCGAAAACAGCACGGCCCACCAGGGCACCTTGTCACCGACCACGAAATAATCGCGCGCTGACTTCTGGCCTCGGCCCAGCCACACGCCGAGCATCGTGGTTCCAATGAGGTACAGCACGACGATAATGCCGTCGAACGCGGTGAATCCGGTGGCGGTCATGCGCGGCGGGTGCGAGGGGAGGGAAGGCAGATCACAAACGAACACCGTGTGGCACGATCTGCAACAGCAGCAACGCTCGTGGACTGCGGAAACACAAAGACCCGCGATTCTCCATGGAATCACGGGTCCTGAGCAACCTACGCGACCGATAGCGCGGTCGCGGCCAATCTTAGGCCGAGAACGAGCTCCCGCAGCCGCAGCCGCCGGTGGAGCTCGGATTCTTGAAGGTGAAGCCCGATCCCTGCATGGACGTCACGTAATCAACGACTGTGCCACCCAGGTACTGCGCTGAAAACGGGTCGACGAACACCTTGAACGATCCGTGGTCGAGCACGACATCGTCGTCCGCCGCCTTGTCTTCGATCACGAGCCCGTATTTGAAGCCGCTGCATCCGCCGGGCATCACCGACACGCGCAGGCCACCGAGTTCGGCCGTTACGCCCTCGGCTTCCATGAACTTGAGAACTTCCGTCACGGCGGCGTCCGTGATCGAAACCAATACATCCGGCTGCTGCATCGTGCTCATTGTTTCTCTCCGAGACCGACCGCGTGGGCCGGTGCATGGGTTTGTCCGCTGATGGTGTGCAGCTCCGCACACCCCTTTCGGACTCCGTCCTTCTGAAAGATACCAATCCCTACTGAATTACTCAAGATTAGCTTGGGTAGTTCATTTGCGGCAAATTACACCATGCCAATTTTTAGCAGTCGCCATGTGCGTCGCGCAAGGCGCTACACGCGAATTCACGGGCTGGCCACTGCTCCCAGGGCGCCCACCACCGCGTCCGCCAGGGCGGTGCGCACGCTTCCGATGCCCGATCGCTCTCGCGTTGGATTCACCCGGTTGGTCAGGAGCACCACGAACAGGTCCTGCGTCGGATCCATCCACATGGACGTTCCGGTGAATCCAGTGTGACCGAAAGCTCTGGGGCTCAGCCGACTGCCTCCGGAGTTGCGACCGGTTGATGTTTCCCAGCCGAGCGCTCGATGCGAGCCCGCCACCAGCGATTGCCGTTGGGTAAAGGCGCGCAGTGTGGCGGCATCGAACACCGAATGGTCGCCAGCGCGCACGGCCATGGTGAGCGTTTCCGGCAGGCTGTCCGACCAACCGCTGAGCAGCATTGCCTGAGCCAGTCGGGCCAGATCGCGCGCGGTGGAGAACAGGCCAGCGTGTCCGGAAACGGCGCCAAGCTGAAAGCTGTTTTCGTCATGCACCTCACCGCGCAGCCATCGTTGACGCCACGGATCGATCTCGGTGGCCGCTGTCCGCGAACGCCACAGCGCAGACGGATGAAAGCGTGTTTCGCGCATGCCGAGCGGTAGAAAGACGTTGGCCAGCACATAGCTGTCGAGCGGAACGCCGGACACCTGCGCGACCAACTCGCCGAGCAGGATGAAGCCAAGATCGCTGTACACGTATCGCGCGCCTTGCGCGGTGTCCGGTAGCGTCGCATAAACTTGTGCCATGGCTTCTTCAGCCGACCACGCTTCCTTGTACAGTGGTCGCCACGCTGGTAAACCTGACGTGTGCGTGAGCAAATGGCGTACCGTGATGGAGTCGGTACCGGGCGCCAGCCAGCGCGGCAAGTAACGGTGCGCGGGCTGGTCGAGCTCCACGCGACGGTCGGCCACCAGCTGCAACACGGCCGAGGTGGTCGCAATCACCTTCGTGAGCGATGCCATGTCCCAGACGGTGGAGTCGGTGACTGGCTGCGTCGGCCCGATCAGCGGTTCCAGATTACCCACGCCCAGGCTCGCGTAGATGGCGCGTGAACTGCCGATTACTGCGTAGGCGGCGGGATACGCGGCATCGCGCAGGCCGCGCGTGAGTACCTCTCGGACAGTGTCGGTGACGACACGCTGGCGCAGCGCCGTGAGCCGAGCTGCCGCGAGTGGATCATATGGCGCGCGTGCAGCGGCGGTGCGACACGCTGAGGTCAGCAGGGCCAAGCCAACCGTTAGCGCCGCCGCCTTCACGAGCCGTCGCATCCCGGTGGCGCGAAGTGTGCATTCCGCGAGACCTGAGCAACGCGCGCTCACGGCCGACCGATGGCATTGCGCGTGAGTCCATCACCGGCGCGAAAAAAGTCTGGCAGCGATACCGGCGCGCGACCGGTGATCGACAGCTCTCCGGTTACCGCACGCGCCGCCGCTTCTTCGAGCGCGCTGCCACGTCCGTACGTCACGATGTAACTCGATACCGAGGGGAACTGCGTGATCACGTATGGATTGCCACCGGCCACTACGATCGTGCGGCTTGTTTGACCAAGCGTCTCAATGAACTCCGCCACGCGTGGCGCAATGGCGAACCGACCGGCGCCCTCAAGAGTGCGCGTGTAGGTGTAGACCAATACGCGCTCCATTTGGCGCGCCGTCTGCGCCAGTGCATCCAGCTCGTCGGCGCCGGATCGCGAGGTCACGCGGACGGTGCGCGTGCCGGGCATTGCACGCGCGAACGTGGCCGCAAATGTGTTGCCCGCCAACAGATCGTTCTCCGGCGCGTAGACCACCAGCAACGTGCGCGTGTTTCGCGCGAGCGGAACCAGTTCGCCGCGATCACGAAGCAAGGTGATCGCGCGCGCCGCAATCTCGCGCGCCGTTTCCGTATGCTCGGGCAAGCCCACCACTTCGCGCAATGCTTCGAGCGAGACCATTGGTCGCGCGACGGCGCCGGCGCGCAACTTGAGCTCGAGAATACGCCGCACCGCGCCATCGATCTGCTCTCGCGCAATCGCTCCGGATTCTACGGCTTTCACCACGGCATTGATGGCTTCGTCCACGTTGGCCGGCATGAGCAGAATGTCGTCACCAGCGCGCACGGCCCGCACCGCGCTTTCGGCCACACCGTAGCCGCGCGCAATTCCGTCCATGGTCAACGCATCAGTCACCGTGAGGCCGCGAAAGCCCAGCGTGTCGCGCAAGAGGCCCGTCATCACATCGCGACGCAGCGTGGCCGGCACCGAATCGCCGTACACAACAGGCAGCGCGATGTGGGCCGTCATCACACTGGCCGCACCAGCGGCAATGCCGGCGCGAAAGGGCACCAGCTCCACGGCCTCGAGTCGGGCGCGCGGCACGGTGATTACCGGCAGCCCCAGGTGCGAGTCGACATCGGTATCGCCGTGACCGGGAAAATGTTTGAGCGTGGCCGCGGCACCGCCTTCCTGCACACCACGTACGAACGCGGCCGTGAGACGGCCCACTGCTGCCGGGTCTTCACCAAACGAGCGTGTGTTGATGACCGGGTTGGACGGATTGTTGTTCACATCGGCCGTTGGTGCAAACGCGAGGTGAATGCCAATCGCACGCGCCTCACGTCCAGTGATTCGTCCGGCCGCTTCGGCATCTTGCTCACGCCCGCCTGCGCCGATGGCCATGTTGCTGGGCAGGACGGTGGCCGATCCGGCGGTCATGAGCGACGGCGCGAACACACCACCTTCCAATCGACCGAGTCCAGGCTCCACGTCTGACGCCACCAGCAACGGGATCCGCGAGCGGCCTTGCAGGTAATTAACCTTGGCCGCGACTTCGATTGGCGAGCCAAGTGACATGACCACACCGCCAACTCCCAACTCGGTGACCTGTCGGGTAATCTCAGCGAAGCCCGGATCGTAGGCACCCGTGTAATCGCCCAACACCCACACCATGACCATTTGTGCAACGCGTGCGCGAAGGGACAGTGACGTGAGAGTAGATTCCACCCAGGCGCGATGGGCCGGTGGCATCGGTACAGCGGGATCGAGCGACATCGGACCGGGTAGCGCTGCGGCCTCAGGTGCCGCGACCGATGTAGATGATGTGGAACCGGGCATGCACGCAACGCCGGTTGCAGTGAGCGTGAGCATCAGCAAGAGTTGACGCTGGCGAATGCCAGTGGCAGCGCGAACGGAACCGATTGTTGAAGCGAGGACAGCGTGCGAGTGACGCATTGGCGGGGCTTGGAGAGGACTGCGAAGACCGGACGTCGAGTGGGCTGGTGCTCATCATTGGGGAATCTTACCCCAACGTGGCGTGCCTTGCTCCTCACCGTGAGCGTATCCGCGCTCGCGAGTGCGTGTGCGGCTCCCCCTCGCACCGACGCTGCCGGTCAGCCGCTGCCGGCTGGTCTGCGCGGGCCGGATAAGGTACGTCCGGGCATTTCCGTATTGATCCGTGATAGCCTCCATCTGATTCGGGACAAGCGCGTTGGGCTCATCACCAACCAGACCGGTATTGACGAAGAGGGGCGCAGCACGGTGGACTTGCTGCACAGCGATCCGCGTGTCGTGGCTGCCAATGTCAAGCTGACGGCGCTTTTTTCCCCCGAGCACGGTATTCGCGGCACGGAAGATCGTACCAATCTGCCCAACGAGCGTGATCCCAAAACGGGGCTGATTATTCACTCGTTGTATCAGCGGTCCACCATTGGCCCACCGGATAGCACGTTGCGCGATGTGGACGTCCTGATTGTGGACCTGCAGGACATTGGTACCCGCACGTGGACCTACGTGGGTGTGATGCTGTACGCCATGCAGGCGGCTGATCGTAACGGGAAAACGCTGCTGGTGCTCGACCGTCCCAATCCACTCACGGCCCTGCGAGCCGAAGGCGCGGTACTCGATTCATCGATCGCCGACGCGTCGGAGGCCACGGCGGCCGCACCGAAAAACGGTTTCGCGCTCTGGCCGGTACCGCTGCGCCACGGGCTGACGATGGGTGAACTGGCGCTCCTGTTTCATCGCGAGCTTGATATCAAGGGTCGATTGTTCGTGATCCCGGTGGCCGGCTACGAACGCGACATGTGGTTTGACCAGACCAAGCTGCCGTGGGTCAAACCGTCGCCCAATCTGCCCACGCTCACCAGCGCACTGGTCTATCCCGCCCTGGTGCCGTTTGAAGCAACGAATGTGTCTGTAGGGCGGGGCACTAACGAGCCCTTTGAACGCCTCGGCGCTCCCTGGCTCAAGGCCGACAGCCTGGTGGCGCTCCTCAGTACGCTTGAGCTGCCGGCGGTGCGGTTTCGGACGGAGCGCTTTACACCCAACAATCCTGGCGATGCCAAATATGCCGGGCAGACGATTCCGGGCGTTCGCATTGAAGTGCTCGACCGGAATCGGTTCCAGGTGGCGCGCGTTGGTGCGGCGCTGCTGTGGGGAGTGGCCCGGGTACATGGATCAGACTTCACCTACATCGAACGGCGTCTGGATGAACGATTGGGATCCACGAGCATGCGCCAAGCCCTGATAAGCGGACAAGACCCCGACCGGGTCGTGGACCGGCTGCTGGCGTCGATTGTGGACTACGAGCGATACGTCCGACAGTACTATTTGTATCGCTAATCATTTCGGGTCGATCGTGGGGCGGATACCGCTCGCTGGACCGGTGTCTTAGCTTTGTTTCGGTCGTGTTTCGGTGAGCGCATGGTCCAGACCGCTGCGCTCGGCACGATACGAGCGTTGACCGGTCAGTCGGTTGGCGCTTGCCCCGCACGATCACTTCGCGCCCGGTTGGCATGAACGCATTGTGGGACGCTGTTCAGAAAGGATACCTCCGGGTTATTGGACCCGTGGGCGATTTTCTCGTGCGTCACAAAGTCAAGCCAAATACGATTACCACGATCGGTACGATCTGTACGGTGATCGCGGGCGGCATTTTTGCGATGGGCCATATTCGAACGGCCGGCTGGTTTCTTGGGCTCACGGCGCTGTTCGATGTGCTCGATGGCACGGTGGCGCGTCGCACGGGGACGAGCTCGCAATTTGGCGCGTTCTACGACTCCACGCTCGATCGCTTGAGCGATGGCGCGCTGCTGGGCGGTCTGGCCGTGTTCTACGCGATCAACCCGGTGCACCACAGCACGCCGCTGCTGGTGATCACACTGCTCGGACTGATCGCGGCGTTTGTTACGTCGTATGCACGGGCGCGCGCCGAAGGATTGGGCGTAGACGCCAAAGTGGGCCTGCTGCAGCGTCCGGAGCGCATCACCCTGCTGGCGGCGCCGCAAGGGTTCTTTGGTTTGGCACTTGATGGCTGGGTGCTGGCCGCTATCGTGACGTTGCTGAGTGTAACTGCCTGGATTACGGTCGTTCAGCGCATGACCTTTGTCTACCGCATGACGGATGGGCGCGCGCCAACGTCTTCTGCCCCACCTTCTGCACCGGTGCGCAGCGACTCCGCCGCGCCCACCCTTTCGTCCACGATTTCTCCGGCGCTGACCACAGTGCCCGGTGCATCCCTCAAGGGAGAATGACCTGAGTGTCCGACACGACCAGCGAGACCCCTGCTTCCATACCCCCGGCTTCCGGGAAACTTGTTATTTTCACTCCCGGCCTCGGGGCCGTCGCGACCACGTTCATTGCGGGCGTCGAACGCGTTCGCCGCGGTCTGTCGGTCCCCATCGGATCGCTCACCCAGATGGCCACGATTCGTCTGGGCAAGCGCACCGAGTCGCGCAGCCCGCTCATTCGTGATTTTGTGCCGCTCGCGGCATTGCAGGACATCGAGTTTGCCGCGTGGGATCCGATTCCCGATGATGCGTACACCGCCGCCACCAAGGCCGGCGTGTTGCAGCCGTCGGATTTGGAACCGATCGCCGATTTCCTCAAGGGCATCACGCCCATGCCGGCCGTCTTCGAGTCGCGCTACGTCACGCGCCTGCACGGCACGAATGTGAAGACCGGACCGAACAAGCGCGATCTGGCCGAACAGCTGCGCCAGGACATTCGCGATGTAAAGGCCCGGCATGGCGCGGAACGTGCGGTCATGGTGTGGTGCGGCTCTACAGAGACATACATCAAGGCCGGTCCGCAGCATCAGACCATCGAGGCTTTTGAGAAGGCGATGGAAGAGAACGACGATGCCATCGCGCCTTCGATGCTGTACGCGTATGCGGCGATCATGGAAAATGTGCCGTATTGCAACGGTGCGCCCAATTTGTCGGCCGACTTTCCGGCGCTGCTCGACCTCGCGGTGGCGCGTGGCGTGCCGGTGTCGGGCAAGGACTTCAAGACCGGTCAGACGTGGATGAAGACGGTTCTTGCACCGGGCATCAAGGCCCGCATGCTGGGCCTGGAAGGTTGGTATTCCACCAACATCCTGGGCAACCGTGACGGCGAAGTGCTTGACGATCCGGCATCGTTCAAGACCAAGGAAGAGTCCAAGCTTTCGGTACTGGACACCATTCTGCAGCCCGAGTTGTACCCGGAGTTGTACGAAGGCTTTTCGCACGTTGTGCGTATCAACTACTATCCGCCGCGTGGTGACAACAAGGAGGGCTGGGACAATATCGACATCGTGGGCTGGCTGGGCTATCCGATGCAGATCAAGATCAACTTCCTGTGCCGTGATTCGATTCTCGCCGCACCGATTGTGCTTGACCTCGCGCTGTTCAGCGATTTCGCACATCGCGCCGGCATGAAGGGCATCCAGGAATGGTTGTCGTTCTACTACAAGAGCCCGCAGACGGCGCCCGGTTTGCAAGCCGAACATGACCTGTTCATTCAGCAGACCAAACTCAAAAACACGCTGCGTCATCTCATGGGTGAGGACGTCATCACGCATCTGGGCCTGGAGTACTACCAGTGAGCAAGGTGCCGGGTCGATGGGTACGTGGAGTGTTTGCCGCGACGGTGTTGGTGCTGGTCGCCGGTGGCTGTGGAGAGCCGCGCAAGGGCAACGAGTTCCGTATGGTCACGGAGTCGTACACGATTCGCGTAGCAGTTGACCCGGCGCCGCCTCGCGCGCTGGAGCAGATCAGTTGGACGGTTGTTGTGAACGACCGCGAAACCGGCCGACCAGTGGATGCGGGCGAGGGGCGCATTTTCGCGAGCAACCGCGATGGCAAGAATATCGGCAACGGATTCGCGCCCACCGAGCAGGTGGGCACGTACACCACGAAGCTGTTCTACGTGACGGCCGGTACATGGGCCATGGCGCTCGAGTTCCGTCGTGATTCCACATCGGTGCTGGAACGCACGCAGGACTGGATGCAGGACGTGCGCTCGGCCGATGAACCGGGTGATTTTACGCTGCCCTCATCGGCGCCCATCGATTCGTTTGTGCCGGATAGCGCGCAGCGCGATTCCATCCGTCGCGACAGCGTGCGACGGGACTCCACCATCTCTCGCCCCTCCGAGGGCGCGGCGACGCCGCGCTAACGCATGCGCCTGTTTCACAGAACGTCGCTGCATCCCGATCTGGTCCTGCAGGAGGCTGACGCGCACTTTGGGGCG
Organism: Gemmatimonadales bacterium; assembly: GCA_038203945.1. GTDB lineage: Bacteria > Gemmatimonadota > Gemmatimonadetes > Gemmatimonadales > Gemmatimonadaceae > JAABRT01. Next base: position 3,076 of record JBBRDJ010000033.1, on the reverse strand, counting down.
CTGGGTCTCGAACCACTGCAGGTGGCGGGCCGCGCTCGGCATTTCCGTGGTGTGCTCGGCACGTTGGCGCTCTCGGTGCGAATGGAAGGCGGCCACTATACGTTTGTCGAAGCACACACTGATCAGGTCGGAGAAAGCCGTCTTGACAAGAACGTGAAGAAGTTCTTTGTACGATTGCATCGACTGGCTGACCCGCGTCATCTCGTCGAGGCGTCCTACTGATGGCGCGCGCCGTGAAAACGCCGACGCGATCGAAGGCCGTGCGCGGGACAACAGTACGTCCCAGCGATGCCCTCTCGCGCGAACAGCGCCTCGCGCTCTACCGGTACATGCGTCTCACGCGTACGCTCGAAGAGCGGTTGGTTGCGCTCTATCGGCAAACCAAAGTGGTGGGTGGACTCTTTCGCTCCCTCGGGCAGGAAGCCGATGCCGTTGGCAGTGCGTTTGCGCTTGAGCAGCGCGATGTACTCTCGCCGCTGATCCGGAATCTCGGCGCCATGCTGGTCAAGGGCGCCACGCCGCTGGAAGTCCTGCGCCAATACATGGCCAAGGGAAACTCGCCCACGCGCGGACGGGAACTCAACATTCATTTTGGCGACACGGACACGCGCAACTTCATCGGACAGATTTCGCATCTGGGCGACATGGTGCCAGTTATGGCGGGCGTGACACTGTCGTTCAAGCTGCGCGGTGAAGATCGCGTGGGCCTGGTGTACATCGGTGACGGCGCCACCTCAACGGGTGCATTTCACGAAGGCATCAACTTTGCTGCGGTACAGCGTTGTCCGCTCGTGGTGATTGTGGAGAACAACGGCTACGCGTATTCCACGCCCACGCACAAACAGACCGCAGCCAAACAGTTCATCGACAAGGCCATTGGCTACGGGATTGTCGGCGTGCAGGCCGACGGCAATGATGTACTCGCAGTCTACGACGTGACACGTGAAGCCGTTGACCGCGCCCGTCGCGGCGAAGGTGTGACACTCGTTGAGCTCATGACCTATCGCCGCAAGGGGCACGCTGAACACGACAATCAGTCGTATCAGCCAGTGGATGAGATTGAGCGCTGGGCCGAAGCCAACGATCCCATTGATCGATACATGCGTGTGTTGCGTGCAGAGCAGGGTGTAACTGACGAGGAATTCGCGGCCATTCACGCCGAAATCGCGCAAACGATCGAGAGCGCAACTGATGCAGCGGAGGCGTCACCGATGCCGGAGCCAACAGATGCGCTGGTGGGTGTGTACGCCGATCCGCCCATCATTCCGCCGCTCTGGTTCCGTGAGTCGGTGCGCAGTGCCGTTGATGCCAACGAGCGTGCCGCTGGGTGGGGGACGTATGATGGCTAAGCATGGCACGGAGCCGAACGCGCCGGCCGCCGGCTCGCCCGTGGAGCGCACCTATCTCGAGGCCATTCGTGATGCGATGGCTGAAGAGATGGAGCGCGACCCCAACGTCTTTCTGCTGGGCGAAGATATTGGTGCGTTTGGCGGAGCGTTCAAGGTCACCGATGGCTTACATGCACGCTTTGGTGATTCACGCGTCATCGACACGCCGATTTCGGAAGCGGGCATTGTGGGTGCAGCCGCTGGTGCGGCGCACATGGGCATGCGTCCGATCGTTGAGCTGCAGTTCATCGATTTTATCTCATGCGCGTATGACATGCTCACCAACTACGTGGCCACGGCGCGCTACCGCGCGTTTTTGCCATGTCCAATGGTGGTGCGCGGTCCGAGCGGCGGGTACGTGCGCGGTGGACCGTTCCACTCGCAAAATCCGGAAGCGGCATTTCTGCATACGCCGGGCTTGAAGATTGTGTATCCGGCTACCGCTGCCGATGCCAAGGGGCTCATGAAGGCGGCCATCCGAGATGAAGACTGCGTGCTCTTTTTTGAACACAAATATCTGTACCGTCGCATCAAGGAAATCATGCCGGTGGGCGATCACGTCGTGCCGATTGGCAAGGCACGTGTTGCACGTGAGGGCACCGATGTATCGATCGTCACGTACGCGGCCACCGTCTGGCGCGCCCTCGAAGCCGCCGAACAGCTGGCCGCCGAAGACGGTATTTCGGTGGAGGTCATCGATCTGCGTTCACTGCTCCCGCTCGACGATGACGCCATTGTCGCGACGGTGCGCAAGACCAACAAGCTGCTCATCGTGCATGAAGACACGCGCACGGGCGGTATTGCGGGGGAAATCACGGCGCGCGTAAACGAAACCTGTTTTGAATGGCTCGATGCGCCGATTCTGCGCGTCACCGCCGCCGACGTGCCGCTGCCTTACTCGCCGCCGCTTGAGGACTATGTGTTGCCGCAGACATCCGATATCGTTCGTGCAGTGCGGCGTCTGGCCGCCTACTGAACTTTTTCCGATGTCATGAGCGAATCACAAAACACACCGGGTAGCGAACCTCTCAATACGCATCCGGCCGACCTCGCGCCTACCGGCGTCAATGCGGCTCCGCTGCCCGACGACGACAAGCGCATGGCGCGCATCGGGGTGGGCTGTTTCACACTGTTCATCGGGACCATCAGCGGCGCCATGATCGGTGTGCTGGTTGCTCTGGGCGCCACATTTCTCACGCGCTGCAAGCCGCTCGAAGGGCTGCCGGCGTGCAACTGGCATATCTTTGCAGGATGGGGGGCGCTCATTGGCGCCATTTCCCTGCCTCTTCTGGCTCTCTCGCGGCTCCGCCGACGTGAACGCGCCGGCTCCTGACCGCTGACCGAGGATTATTCTGTGGCACGTGTTGACGTCATTATGCCCCAAATGGGCGAATCCATTGCTGAAGGGACTGTCTCCCGCTGGCTCAAAGCCGTTGGGGACACCATCAAGCGCGACGAACCCATTTTTGAGATCTCCACCGATAAGGTAGACGCCGAGATCCCGTCACCGTCGTCGGGCGTGCTGCTGGAAATCATCGTCGGCGAGGGCGAAACGGTCGAGGTCGGCACCGTGGTGGCTCGGCTCGAGACTGATGCCGCCGTGGCGGCTTCGACCCCGCCCGCTCCGGTAGCTGCGCCGGTTGCAGCGGTTGCAGCGGTTGCAGCGGTTGCAGCTTCTGCCGCGCCTG
>JBBRDJ010000032.1:0-31942 GCA_038203945.1 Gemmatimonadales bacterium | reverse complement strand
CCAAAATCGCCTTGTTGCGCAAGACATTGGCAATGTTGCAGTTACATGCAGATGAACGGTGAACGAGCGCAACGGAGTCCCGGTCTTGAAAACCGGCGGACCCGAAAGGGTCTCGTGAGTTCGAATCTCACCCGCGCCGTTAGTTTTAAGGATGTGTAAGCGCGCTAATGGATAAAGGGCGTGTGCACGTGGGTCGCGTATGTGAACCGCGACAGGGCAGTAATCGGTGGTCATGTTGCCAGTACTCCGTTGGGCGGTCGGGTTGAACACCCACAACGCGGAGTTGCCAAAACAGGCGCCGCAACGTGATAGTCGGAGAAGGGAGGTGTATCTCACGCTTCTCACTCCAGGCAGCCACGCCCGGCCATCGCCGAGGTGCTCCGACCGTTCGCCGGCGAAAACGAAGTGGCCAACGCGCTGTGGTGGACCGCCCCGTTGGGCTGGCGCGGTGGACGGCAGCCGGCGCGCCTCCTCGACACGGACCCGGAGGCGGTGATCGACGCAGCACGAGGGACGGCCGAGCCGCTCGATGTCTGACGCAGCGCACTGACGCGCGACCGACTGGTCGACAGCTCCATCGCCTTAATGACTCTTCCGTTTCTTTTCCGATGTCCCCTTGCGCGTCGTCCAGATGCGCTTCGGCGCCGGCTCTCGTGTTGTTTGGTGACCGCGTTTTGTCCACCGATCTCTCCGTGGCTGCGCACCCTGTTCCGCTCTGGACGGGCCGCGGGCGCGACCTCGTCGATCGCGCGGCCAACGCCGCCGGGATTACGGTCGTGAGTTGGCGCTGTCGATAGGTGACCTTGGCCGATTGAGTTCACGTCTCACACGCGTCGTCTTACCCAGTCAGCTCAGGCAAAGCAATCACCTCCGCCTCCGATGGTTCCAACTGCTCCGCACTCTCCACATTCCGCAGCTTCCGCTCCACCATGCGCGTACGGCGCCCGGCTTCTTCCACGGTGCGTTTGGCGGTATCGAGCTGTTTACCAAGCTTGCTCCACACCTCGCCGTACTTTCGAAACTCCGCTTTCGCGGCACTCAGCACCTGCCACACTTCGCTCGAACGCTGCTCAATGGCCAGCGTGCGAAAGCCCATCTGCAAACTGGTGAGCAGCGCCGCAAGTGTGGTCGGACCGGTGAGCATAACACGATGAGTTGATTGAATATCCTGCACGAGTCCCGGCCTGCGCACCACTTCGGCAAACAAACCTTCGGTGGGCAGATACATGATTGCAAAATCGGTGGAGTACGGTGGATGTACATACTTGTCGCTGATCAGCTTTGCCTGCACGCGCACCGCGCGCTCCAACGCCTGGCTCGCGCGTTCCACTTCGTCGGCGTTGGCGTTGTCCTGCGCTGCCACAAGTCGCTCGTAATCTTCGAGCGGAAATTTGGCGTCAATGGGCAGGTAGAGCGGCACCCCTTCCTCTCGGCCCGGCAAACGCACGGCATACTCAACAACCTCGGCTGACTCCGGTCGGATGCGTACGTTGGTGCCGTACTGTTCCACCGTGAGCAAGTCGCCCAGCAACATGCCAAGCTGCACTTCACCCCAACCACCGCGACTCTTCACGTTGGTGAGCACGCGCTTGAGATCACCCACGCCGGTGGCCAGCGACTGCATCTCGCCCAGTCCCTTGTGCACCAGCTCCAACCGGTCGCTCACCAGCTTGAACGATTCACCAAGGCGCGTTTCGAGCGTGCCCTGCAGCTTTTCATCAACGGTCACGCGCATTTGCTCAAGCTTGGCTTCGTTGTCTTTGCGCAGCTGCTCCAAATTTTTGTTGAGCGTCTCGCGTACTGCAGCCAGCTGCTCATGCTGCTGGGTACTGAAGCCGGTGAGACGGTTTTCGAGCGTGTGTTGTTGTCCGCGCAACGTCAGCAACAGCTCTTCGCGTCCGGCACGCGCATCATCGCGCGCCAGACGACTTTCGGCCTGCAGCGCCGGCGTGAGTTCCCGCGCCATTCGCTCCACGCTTTGGAGCTGACGCTCCATGCCCAGCACGGCGCGCTCCACCTCACGGAGCCGCGCGTCGAGCGCCGAGAGAGGCTGCTGTGATCGCGACGTCCACAGCCACGCCAGCGTGGCCACGTTGAGCAACACCGAAAGCACCACCCCGCCGAACACCAGTTCCCATGACATGTCCACACACCTGCAGTTGGCGAAAGAGTTTTGACACACACCGTGTGCATGGTACCACGAGTGGAATGGGTGAAGCGTAGCCGACGTGTCTGACAGAGGTTGCCAAAACCGGCCCAGGAACCGATTCTGTAGCGATGCCTGCGACCCCTACCACTCCCCCGTTTCAAGCGCCGTCGGTCACGCGGCCACCATCGCCGCTTGCTCAGCTCCTGCCAGCCCCGGATGCGCGCGAGCTGCGCAGCCTTGCTATGGCGGCGGGGCTCGTGTTTGTCGCTTCGCTGCTCGATGCCGGCGCGCTCGTGCTGTCGCCCTGGCTACCGCAGTCCATCGACAATCTCTCATCGCAGGACGCGCTGCTCATTGTGCTGGCGCGGTTTTTCCCATGGATTCTGGGATTGCTTGCGCTGTCCGTGCCGTTCTCACTGCGCTGGATGCCGCGTGCGCATCAGCGACTGGTGGAGCCCAGCCTCATTGCCGCCTGGGTGACGTTGTTTGCCGCAGTGGCCGTGGCTGTCGTCGTGGGCAGATACGGGCTCTGGCCGTGGCGCTGGGCCAGCACCAATCCGGAAATCGCGTCGCTGCTTTCCACTCTGGACGCGCAACAGCATACGGCCGCCATCGTGCTGTGGGTGGTGTTTTCCTGTGTGCTTGTGCCGCTGTTGCTCGAACTGTTCTTTCGTTTTGCGGCCATTGAGTGGCTCAGATCACGCGGCGTTGCGGTTAACATGGCGGTGGTGATTTGCGCCGTTGCTTTTGGCGCGGTGTCGCTGCTTGGACTCGCCGTTGACACCGGTGCGGCGCTGCGTCACGCGGCGTTCAGCACGCTCTTTGGCTTGGTGCTGGGCGCACTTGTTGTACGCGGGAAACGTGGACGTGGACTGGGCCTTGCCATTATCGCGCACGGTGCGTTTGCCAGCGTGGAACTGGCCGCGTTCTTTGGCATCGGTGTGCGCTGAGCCAAAACTCGCGGCGTCGTTCCGTCATACTCGTATCAATCGCCAGTTGACCGCAGCCTCGCGCGTCCGCAGATTGACGGTTGGCCGGTTTCGCAGCTTTTCGCTGTCGAACACCGATCAGGAGGGGTGGCCGAGAGGCTGAAGGCACCGGTTTGCTAAACCGGCATAGGGGTAACACTCTATCGCGGGTTCGAATCCCGCCCTCTCCGCTCCGCGGGCCTGCCGCTTACCACGGCAGGCCCGCGTTGTTTTTTCTGTTATAGCGTACCGAGCGTACCGACTTTTGCCTTCCTCCGGGCTTTGCCCCCGGTTCTCATGACTGATTCTGCTCCCTCTGCGGCGTCGGCATTCGTGCCGCCGGCCGTTTCACCGCGCGTTCGCTTTGCCCCGTCGCCCACAGGTTTTCTGCACGTCGGCGGCGCCCGAACGGCCCTGTTCAACTGGCTGTACGCGCGCAAGTACGGCGGCAAGATGCTGCTGCGTATCGAAGACACCGATCGCCAGCGCAGCACCGACGAAAGCACCCGCGCCATTTTTGACGGCCTCGCCTGGCTCGGCCTTGATTACGACGAAGACGTGGTCTTTCAGGGCAGCAACCTCGAGCGCCATCAGGCGGACGTAGAGCGACTGCTGGCCAGCGGTGCGGCGTACCGGGACTTCACACCGGCCTCCGATTTGGAGCGGCAGCGTGAAGCGGCAGCGGCCATGAAAGACGTCTTTCGTTTTGATCGCCGTACGGCCGATCTCCCGCCCGATGTGGTGCAGCAAAAACTCGACGCCGGTGAACCGTTCGCGGTGCGTTTTCGTGTGCCGGACGGCGTCACCGAGTGGTACGACGCGGTGCATGAACGCATCGCGTTCCCCAACAAGGACATTGAGGATTTTGTCATTCTGCGCTCCGATCGGACGCCGGTGTACAACCTCGCTGTTGTATCAGACGACATCGCCATGGCCATCACACTGGTGATGCGCGGTGATGATCACATCTCGAATACGCCCAAGCAGATTCTGCTCTATCGTGCACTTGGTGCCACGGTGCCGGAGTTCGCGCACGTACCGATGATTCACGGAGCCGACGGCAAGAAACTGAGCAAGCGCCACGGCGCCACGGCGGTGGGCGACTACCAGCATGAAGGCTTGCTGCCGAGCACGATGGTCAACTTTCTCGCGTTGTTGGGCTGGTCTCCCGGTGACGACACCGAAGTGATGACGCTGAGCGAGTTGCTGGAGAAGTTCTCCATGGACGGGCTACAGAAAAAGGCCGCGATCTTCGACACGCAGAAGCTGGATTGGATGAACGGTCAGCATCTATCCTCACGTCCGCTCGACGAAGTCATGCCGCACGTCTATCCGGCCTTTGAGCGACTGGAAATTGCGACGCGCGCTGAACTTGATGCGCGACCGGAGTGGTTTCGCGGGCTGATTGAACTGCTGCGGGTGCGCGCGCGCACAGTTGACGATATGGCGCGTCAGGCGGTGCCATACTTCCGTGATGACATTACGTACGAGTCCGACGCTGTGAGCAAGCAGTGGCGCGATCCATCGGCGTCGGCCGAGATTCTCTCGGCGGTGCGTGAGCGTTTGGATCAGCTGCCAGCCTGGGATGCAGCGCTCATGGAAAGCGCGCTGCGCGCACTGGCTGAAGAACTTGGTATCTCGGGCGGCAAGATTTTTCAGCCGCTGCGCGTGGCGCTCACAGGCACGACAGCCAGCCCGGGAATTTTTGACGTATTGCTGTACGTGGGACGCGAACGTTCGCTCGATCGCTTGCAGTCGGCAGTGCGCTTTCTCAAGCAGGACGCGGTGATTTAAGCTGGAGCGATCAAGGTGGAAACCGGGTGCGGTCGCTTACGGGCGACCGTTCCCCGGACCGCCGCCACTCTGACCGTTGGGTGCGACCACCGGTCCCGTTGCTCCACCACCCGCTCGGCGTGCGGCGCGCTCACGATCACGCCGTTCCCGTAGCTCCTCTACCAGCATCTTGAAAGTGTTGTTGCCCGGCCCCGCACTGCGGAAACGTGCGATATCGGATTGCGCCAGCGCCAGCGACTTGTTGCGCTCATAAGCGGTGGGATTGCCACCGAGTCCGCGCTGTGCTCCGGCCGGCAACATGGCCAAGAGTGCACTCGGAATGGTGACCCGGCCCAGGCGAATGCCTGATGGATCAACCCCCCACGTACCGCCCTTGCTGTCCTTTTTGGTCCAGTTAGCCGTGCGCGGACCCATGCCCTGCACCACGGCGAGCGAATCGAGTGAATCGCGTGCCGACCCGATCACCCACGTGATCACGCTATCGAGCTCGCGCGATCCGGCCACTCCGCCAGACTCCACGAGCGCGGCGGCGCGTACCTCATCACGCAAGGCTCGCAAGTCGGCCACCGTCCACAGCCGATCGTCGGCGCGGGGCACAATGCCAACCAACGCGGCCTCGCTGGCCGGCAAACGATTGACGGCGGCACTGTCACGGCCTGGTGCCACCAACCTCGGCGGCGCATCCGCAACGGCCGCAGGAGCGTCGCCCAGCACCGGCCCGCGATCGACGGCGGGAGCAGTGGGAGCCTCGGCCACCCGAGGTTCGGGTTCGCGCTCCGGCAGGGCTGGTGGCTCATCGTCACGCGTTTCCACGTAGGTGAGTGATTCCTGCACCGCTGGTAGCTCGGTCCCAAATCCGAAGTAGTCCCGGAAGCCGGTCTCGAAGGTGATGGCACGCAGCAAGACAATGCCCAGCACCAGATGCGCTGCCACCGCAACGCCCAAAGCCCGCGGATTGCGCTGCGAATCGGGCTTGAAGCCACCCACAGCCGCGCGGTCGCGTGTGCGACGCGTTTTCGCTGGCTCGCCCGACGACACGCCGGTGCTGGCAGCGTTCGGGCTATCGGGCGATTTGGTGGGTGGGAGGACAGGCATGCGCAATAGATACCCTGTTTGAGGTCGATCGTTTCGGGTGCAAAAACGAAACGACCGCAAACATGTCAGCGAGAAACAACGGGGTTGGACACCCGACTGATGCCCTCGATCTCCACTTCAACACGGTCGCCGGGATGTAACGCCCCAACGCCCGCAGGTGTGCCGGTCGCCACCAGATCTCCGGCCTCCAGCGTCATGATCTGTGAAATATACCGCAGTAGCATGGGTATGTCGAAAACCATCTCCGCTGCCGTCCCGCGCTGACGCTCTACCCCGTTCACACGAGTGATCACGCGCAGCGTTGACAGATCATCCGGGACCGCGCCAACGTCGCCCACGGGGCAGAACGAATCAAATCCCTTGGCCCGCGTCCACTGTCCATCGGATTTCTGCAGATCACGCGCGGTGACATCGTTGACGGCCAGCACACCAGAAATCGCAGCGCGCGCCTCGTCCTCACTTGCATCACGCAACCGCGCCCCGATGATCAAGCCGATCTCTCCCTCAAACTCCACTTGTCGCGAAGCCGCCGGCAGCTCGATCGGTGCATCGTGCGCGATGAGTGTGGACGGCGGCTTGAGGAACAGCAGCGGCACAGTCGGCACATCGTGTCCGAGTTCGGCCGCATGCGCCCGATAGTTTCGGCCGACACACACAATCTTGGAAGGGCGAATCATCCGACAGGTTCCGGCGTGGAAGGTTTGGGCAGCGAGACAGGCAATGCTTTGCCCGACGCTGACGTCAGGGTCAACGTCGACGCCGACGTTGACGTTGACGCGAAGAACTGCGTGATCTCCGCGTACCCATCACGCCACGCACCAATGCTGCGACGTGCTGGCGGCAACGCGTCCAGCAAACTGCGACCATAGCGCTTGGTCACGACACGCGGATCGCTCAGCACCACCACACCGCGATCCGTGGCCGTGCGAATCAGCCGACCAAAGCCCTGCTTGAGTCGCAACGATGCGTGGGGCAACATGTATTCCATGAACGGATTGCCGCCGCGCGCGTCAATCGCTTCACACTGCGCGGCCACCACCGGTTCACTGGGCACGCGAAACGGCAACTTGGCAATGAGCAGTGCGCGCAGTGCGTGGCCCGGCACATCCACCCCTTCCCAGAACGACGCGGTGCCGAGCAGCACTGCACGGCCCGCTTCACGAAAGCGACGCAATAAAACATCGCGCGCTTCGTCTTCGCCGTGTACCAGCAGCGGCCACCTGCCGTCGAGTCCCTGCTCGCGCCACCACGCGGCGGCGTTTCGTACATCCCGGTGACTGGTGAAGAGTCCAAACACACCACCATCACTGGCCGACACCAGATCGCGCAGCTGGTGATGCACCGCACGCGCGTGCTCGACTGCGTTTTCATTCGGTGCCGGCAGATCGGTTGGCACCACCAGCAGCGCTTGTCTGGGATAGTCAAACGGCGACGGAAACAGCTCCGTATGCACACGTTTTGGCTCACCCAACCCCAGGCGTTCCTGCAAAAAGTCAAAGCCACCATTGGTTGCCAGCGTGGCGCTGGTCACGATGGCGGTGTGCACACGATCAAAGAGATCCGCACGCAGAATCGGCGCCAGATCGAGCGGTACCGCGTGCGCCGATACGTTGCGGTCGGGGCCGGGCTTTCCGTTCAACTCCAGCCAGCGCACCATCGGCTCGCCACCAGCCGCCGGTCGCAGCGCCTGCACCAACGCGTCGGCCGCATTCTCCAGCCGTCGGCCCACCCCGCGCAATTCACCAATCGTGGTGGACAGTTCTTCGGCCTTCTTTTCGTCGCTCTCGATGCGTTCACGCACCAGTCGCAGTCCGTCGTTTATCAACGCAATCTCGCGCAGCACATCCGTGAGTGCCGCGTCCAATCCGCTGGCCCACACCGGATGACGCGCAAACTCCGTGTCCAACCGGATAGGCGCACCAGCCGATTCACCTTCGAGCAACTCCTGTAACGTATTGAACAACCGCTGCGCCAACTCACGCGCGCGCGACGTGGCCGGTGACAAACGTTCGCGCACGAGATCCAGACTGGCCGTGCTGAGCAGATCACTCGATGCCGCCAGTCGCGTTGCCAACACCGGCAGCAGTCCCTTGCCGCCACGACGTTCAAGGCGGCCAAAGAGGCGCGTCATACCGCGACGCGTCACCGACGACCCCAGGTGACTCGCAGCGGCATCTTCGAGGTGATGTCCTTCGTCGATCACCAGCCGTTTGTACGACGGCAGCACGGCCGCATCGTCCCAGTTGTTGGACGAGCGACGCACCGCTACGTCGGCCAGCAGCAAATGATGATTGACCACGACTACGTCAGCCAATGACGCCGCCTTGCGTGCTTCAAACAAAAAGCAGCCATCATAGTGCGGACACTTGAGGCGGCCGCACAGGTCCGGTTCGGCCGACACCTCATCCCACACATCAGCACGTGGTGGCGTGGCCAGATCCGCGATGGTGCCGTCGGCCGTGTGCTTGGTCCACTTCACGATGGTGTCGAGCTCGCGCGCGCCCGATTCATCGAACAGCGTGGCACCGGCCGCGGCGGCCTGCTCGAGTCGCTGCAAGCACACGTAGTTGCGCCAACCCTTGAGCAACGCAAACTGTACATCCTGATCGGTGAAGGCACTGGCTAAAAACGGCAGATCCTTTTGCACCAGCTGTTCCTGCAGCGTGATGGTGGCCGTACTCACGATGGTGCGTTCATCATTGGCTTTGGCCCATCGCAATGCGGGCACGAGATACCCAAGCGATTTCCCAACTCCCGTACCCGCTTCGAGCAGCGCCACGCCCTTGGTGTTGAAGGCCCGGGCAACCGCTGCGGCCATGGCCCGCTGACTGGGGCGATCCTCATAACCAAACGCGTGCGACGCGCGCATTTGCTCGGCGATCGGTCCGGTTGGTCCCAGCAGATCATCCAGCACGGGGAGTGCCAGCGGCGCTTCTCTGGTAGGCGCCGGCACTTCCGTCACGACGTAGAGTCGCGCGGCCTCATTGTCGACAATGGCGAAGCCCACGCCATTGCTGTGCATGCGCGCGGCAATCTCGAGATCCGCATCACTGGGTTCGAGCAAACCACTGGGATGGTTGTGCACCAGCATGTCACCGCGTTGCGCGACGCCGGGCAACGCCAGCACGCTGCGCACATCACCGCGCGCCACCACGCGCGCCGACGACACGATGCCGTCGGCATCGAGCGTCGCCACAAAACACACTTCGTTGCCACCCGCCAGCTTGATCGCCGTACGTATCGCGGCGGCAGCACTTCGGGCAATTCGGTCTTCGCCGATCACGTTTTCCGCGGCTTCTTCTTGGCGGCGGGAAAGAGCACGTTATTGAGGATCAATCGATACGCCGGTGAGTTCGGGTGCATGCTCAGATCAGTGGGCGCGCTGCCAATTGCGTGTTGCGGATCTTCCGGATCATGGCCGCCCAGAAACGTCCATGATCCCTGTCCCAGATCGCCGTGAATATACTTCACCCACGGCGCTCCCTGTTCCGACGCGAGCACAGTGACGCCGGGCTTGAGCACGGCCTTGTTGAAGCTGGTGGTCACACCAAAAAAATCACGAATCACGGTGCGATGATTCTGCACCAGCATCGCCGCCACGGGATCGAGTTTGGCGGAAAAATCAAACAGCGTGAATGTGCCCAGCGGCTGACGCCGCGCCGGCACGTTCACCTGATGCCCATCAATGTCGCTCAGCGCATTCACATATGGTGACGCTTCAATGCGCGCGTTCCTGAATGCAAACGTGCGCATCCAGTCCATGCGTGCGTCGGCGTCTGTATCGATGGGCGTACCGTCGGAAAACGGACCGGTGATATCCACGGCAAATGCAGCGATCGCCAAATCGAGGGATTCCGTGGCCCCGCACATCGCAAACAAAAACCCACCCTTTTCCACAAACTGTCGAATACCGTCAGCCACCGCCTTCTTGAGCGCGGGCACATTCGACAGGTTGAACCGTGCAGCGGTCGCTTCATCACGCTGTCGCTGCGCGATAAACCACGGTGCATCACGGTACGCCAGATACAACTTGTTGAACTGTCCCGTGAAATCCTCGTGATGCAAATGCACCCAGTCGTATTCGGAGAGCTCGCCGTTGAGCACTTCGTCATCCCAGATGGATTCGAAGTCAATGCCCGCGTAGGTAAGCGCCAACGTTACCGCGTCGTCCCAGGGCGGCTGATCCTTGGGACGGTAAATCGCCACACGCGGTGCCCGCTCCAGCACGACCGCGTCCATGTTGCCGCCAGCGATTTCTGCACGGATGCGCGCCACATCACCATCGCTCACTGGCTCCGTACGAATACCGTCCAGCGCCGCGCGACGGCGCATGTCCGGCGCATCGGGCACCAGAAACGCACCGCCGCGATAGTTGAGTAGCCATTCGGCGCGCCGCACGGTTTTGATCGCCTGAAACGCCAGGCCGTAGGCTTTGAGATGATTGGTTTGTGCATCATCCATCGGCACGAGTAACGTCTGCGCGCCCACCGGTCTGTTTGCGACCAGCACACACAACAACATCGCCGCCGTCAGCCAGCGCCGTATCATGACAGCTCCGGCACGTGGCCGCGCAAACGTTCAAGTTCGCGTCGTGCTTGTGGTACCATGGCACTTCCCGGGTGATCGATAATGAGCGTTTCGTAGTGATGTGTTGCACGCGCCATCTCGCCGCCGCGAGCCGCGGCGCGTGCCAGCTCAAGCAACGCCTCCGGCACTTCGGGCGAGGAGACAAAGTCCGTCACTACACGTTCCCAATATCGCACAGCACGCGTGCTATCGGTGGATTGCGTGGCCAGACGTGCGGCCGTGGCCAGGAGAGCCGGCGTGGCATCACCGAGGCTATCGGCTACCAGCGCAAACCGACCGATCGCGTCGGCGGTGTCGCGCCGTGCGAGTGCGAGAAAAGCCAGACCAAGCCCGGGATGCGACTCCACTTGCGTGCGCGCCAACACGGCCAGCGCATCGATCAGCGCAGCATCGCGCTGCGATGCCCGCACCAGGCGGCGTCGAGCGAGCGTCAGATCGCCGTCATACAACGCCAGCCATCCCACGACCTGATCATCGTCCAGCGTGCCGGCGCGTTCAGCCGCAGCGCGGGCGCGCTCCACATCTCCGGAGCGCAACCAGGCACTCACCAACTCACGCGACACGTCTTCGCGTAGTCCGTCGCTCAACTGCACGTCGGCCTCCTGCACTCGGCGGGCTGCCTCTGCCGCCCGTCCAAGTTCGCCCAACGCCTGCACCTCAATGAGCAGCCACTGGGCCACGCGATCGGTCGGCGGCAGCGTGGGGCCAATCGTTGTGGCCAACGCCAGCGCTTCGGCGGCGTCGCCCGATGCCAGCGCAGCGATGGCCGCCCGACGTCCGACATCCGCCTGACCCGTGCGGTCGTAGAGCGCTCGCCACACATCACGTGCGACCGAGTTCTGGTTCATGGCTTCGGCGCGTTCACCAAACTCCTGCCAGGCGACCGTGGCCGAGTCGTCGCTGCGCACCGACGACAGCGCCGCCCACCCACGCCGAGCGTCGCCCCAACCGGTTTCCACCGTGGCCAGCAACCGACGCGGCGCCAGCCCAATCGGTGGCGCCAGCAACACGTCGCGCACCGAATCCCGAGCCGCCACGGGTGCGCCCTGCAACGAAAACGCGGCCGCCATTTCCATCCATGGCATGTCGGGCAACGTGCGTCGCCAAGCGCGCGCCGCGTCGGTCCACCGCTCGAGCGTGGCCGAAATCTGCGCGGCTTCTCCGGCAAATGCGGCGTTCCGCCCCAGTGCGCGTTGCGCATCGGCCAGCGCTGAATCGGCCGCCAACGGCCGCCCCATCGCCATGAGCGTGCGGATGTATTCACGCCAGGGCGCGGCATCTTCGCCGGCGGCACTTCGCCATTCGTCAAATGCCATGCGCACTTCTGCATCCTGCGCCGACGCCGCAAACGCACGAAACTGTATGCCACGCGCGATCGGATCGGCGGGACGCTGACGCAACACGAGCTGCACCACTGGCAGCACCGAGTCGCGTTGCGCGAGGGAGAAATACACGCGCTCCAGGCCAAGCAAGGCCAGCGCGATCTGATCGGTGTTCTCACCGCCCGCCAGGGCTTGATTGAGCAACTGACGATAGGCCACGATGGCCTGCGCGTTCCGGCCCGCGTCTTCATGGCCCAGTGCATCGCTCACCAGATCCTGCGCGCCCATCACACTCGTGGGCAGGATAAGCACAGTGAGCAGTGCCGCGGCCCACAGTGAACGTACCGCGCGCGCGATCACGGCGGCGAGGTATTCAGACGACGAAAGTATTCGTAGACCAGGCGACGTTCATCGGCCGACAGCCCGCGCAAATCATTCCACGTGGGTGGCGTGAAGCGCACACCATCGCGTCCAGTGGCTGGACCGGTTGCCCGCGTGGTCCCGCGACCGTCGCCGGCCCGGGCCTCGCGCGGCCCCTGATCGTCACGCTGATCCTGCTCCAGAAAGCGACCGGCATCGAGCATCCGGCGATAGAGCTGCTGCTGCCGTTCGGCGGTGGACGGGTCCGGTCCGCCGCGATCGAGAGACTGCGCCACCTGCGCCGCTTCGCGCGCCAGCGCTTCGAGGCGGCCCGTGGGATCGAGGTCGGCCACTTCCTGCAGCCCTTCGGCCACACCACGCTGCTGACGGGCCAACGTCCGCGATTGCTGCTGCGCCTGCTGTCCCTGCGCCCCTCCGGGAAGCATGGACAGTCCCTGCATCTGTCCGTTGAGCGACCCCTGCTGTTTGGCCAGCTCTTTCATCTGCTCCAGCATTTCGCCAAAGCCTGACGCCGAGTTGGCGTTGTTCACACGCTCGCGATCGCGCACGAGAGACGAAAGCGCCTGATTGAGCGCTTGTGCGGCGTCCTCGGCGGCACTCTGCGCCTGCTCTCCCCCCCCCGGCTGGCCGGCGCCGCTCATGGACTGCGTGGCCTGTTGCACCTTTTGCTGCGCTTCGGCCATCGCGCGCTGCGAGCGCTGTGAAAGCAGCGCCGACCCACGTCCGGCTTGTTCGAGTCGTTCGGCGGCTTGCTGCACACCCTGTTGCACGGCCCCCTGCTCACTCTGCATGCCCTGCGCATTGCCGTCCTTTGCCCGATCGGCCAGCTGTGACTGCTGCCGTGCAAGCTGCGCAGTTTCGTTGATGGCCTGATCGAGCTGCTGCGACAAATCCTGCTTCCACGCATCGACCTGGGCTTCGCGCGCCGACGCCAGCTGCTGCGCCGCCTGGTCCATGGCGTCGGCGGCTTGCTGTGCTTGTTGTGCGGCACTCTGGGGACTACCCGGCTGTTGGCCCTGTTGCTGGCCTTGCTGGCCGGGCTGCGGCTGGCCCTGTTGTCCGCCTTGCTGCTGCTGTCCCTGCTGGCGTTGGCCCTGCTGTTGCTGGCCCTGCTGGCCGGGCTGCGGCTGGCCCTGTTGTCCGCCCTGCTGTTGTTGGCCCTGTTGCGCGTTTCGCTCACCCAGCTGTTTCGCGGCTTCCTGCATCGCCTCGGTCGCCGACTTCACCTGCGGCTGCGCCGCTTCGGTACGATCAGCGCCCGCCTGCGCGCCCTCGCGACGCAGCCGGTCCGTCAGCGCCTTCACCTCCTCCTCCAGACGCTTGGTGCGATCGGCCAGCCGTTTCGCATCCGCCTGATTCGACGCGTTTTCGGCCAACGACGAGCCTTCCTCACCAGCCGGCGCGCCCTGCGTCTCACCTTGCTTCTGACTTTGCTTCTGACCCTGCTGCTCACCCGACTTGTTGCCCGCCTGCTGCTTCGACAACGATTCGGCCAGCTTCCGCTCTTCCGCCGACAAATCCTGTGCTTCATCGCGCAGCGTTTCCATTGCGCCCTCAAGCGCGGCCCGCTTGAGCATCTCGGCGGACTTCTCGAGCTGCTCGCGCATCTGTCGCTGCTGCGCCGCCAACTGTTCCAAAGACTGACGCACTTCATTGCCGCTCAAGCGATCCGACGCCTGCTCCAGATCCGTCAGCTTCTGCTGCATTTCCGGTGTCATCGCTTCGCGCAGCATGCGCTGCAGCTCGTTGAACCGAGCGGCCAGTTCGTTGTCCATCGCGCCCGCGTCGTTCAGCCGCTGCTGCAGCTCCTTCGCGCCGTCACGCAGTTCGTCTACGCGCGATCCGAGATCACGCTGCTGCTGCGCCAAGGAACGCATTTTTTCGGCCGACTCGTACGACATCGCCTTGTTGCCCGAAGGCGACGACTGCGATTGCGACGCACCACTCGACGTGGGAGCACCGCTCTGCAGTTCGCGCGAGCGCGACGCATCATTGGTGCTGCGTTGCAACGCCTTCTCCGCATCAGCGAGTTGCGCGGCGCGCGACATGAGCGAGTCGGCCAACTCGCGCGCCAGAATGCGCTGTTCTTCCGCCGAGGGCACACGTAACACAAGCCGACGGCTGTCGGTGGTTTGCCGCCACGGTGACCCATCCACCGCCTGCGCGATCACCACCAATCGATCTCCCGCTTCAAGCGATCGTCCGTCGAGCTTCAGCTCGTGCACACCATCCCACAGCGGTTGCGCGTCGCCCGACAAGAGCACGCGCGTGGACGCATCACGTGTGCCGTCGGCCCGTTCCCGCTGCACCACGAGCGACAGCTGGGCCAGCCCGTGATCGTCGCGCGCCGCGATGGCCAGCGACAGGCGTCCGCTGGTGCTGATCGTAGTGTCCATCAGGGGCGCCAGAATCACCACTTCCGGCGCGGCGTCGGGAATCATCGCCACACGAATCGGCGGCGGGAGCTCAACCGGCAGGGCCGAGCCGTCATCGCGTTGTGTGGCGTCGGCCAGCCATCGCCATTCGCCGTCGGCGTTCACAGACAGTTGCGCCGCAATTGCTGACGCACCAACATTGGTGAACTCAACCGAGTCCCCCCCCCGACGCAAGCGTACAGCGCGCGCTCCCGAATACGCCACCGCCTGCACGCGCAGTGCGGTACCGCGCGGCACACGCATCACACCGCCCAGCTCCAGCACTTCGGCAGGCCTGGCCAGATAGCCGGGGTACACCGCTTCCACCTGCACGTCGCCAATCCAGCCGCGGTCACCCACCGCGACCTGGCCCTCCAGCACCGGCGCGCGACCGTCGTCTACACGCACCGTGAGCGGCGAGCGCACCGGACCCAGCGCCAATGTAGCGTGCGCTGTGGCCGCGTCTACAGGCAGCGTGTCTTCCCGCCACGCTTCGCCCTCCGTGCGCACGGCCATCACCACACGTGAGCGTCCAGGCGCATGCACACGCACCGTGAGCGGCATGCCGCGCGGCATTTCTGCAGGGAGCGAATCAAACGTCAGCGGCGGCAACAACAATCCGCGCCACGCGTCGAGCGGGCGCAACATCGCGGCCACGCCATCATTTACCCGAACCGATGCCACGAGCAACAACGCGCCCGCTACCGCCGCCGCCACCGTACCCATGGCCACGCGCTGTGTGAAACGACGCCGCTGACCGGGCATCAGGATCTCGTCACCACCAAGCAACTGCTCCACATCGGCCGCCGCTCGTGCACCCAGCGGACCCGTATCAGCCACTTCGAGCGCGCCGCGCAACGCACCGGGACGCAACCCACGCTCGCGTTCAATACCGTGCGCGATCTCGGGCAACGTTTCCGGTGCCGCAACTCGTTTGCCTACCACGCGGAACGCCAGCGCGCCCAGTCCCAGCAGTGCCAGCCACAGCACAAACGGAACCGCTCGCGAGAGTGTGAGCCAACGACCGTCGCCGAGCGTGAATGCGCCAACCGTAAGCAGCACGAGCACTACGGCCACAGCCACAGCAACCTGCACAAGCCGTTGTCGTGTTTTGAGCGCCTGCCCTTCACGTGCCACGCGCTGCGAGAGCAAGCGCTCGTTGAGCGAACTCATGGCGTAACCCGACTGGTGATCGCGTACATGAACAAGTTCACACCCATGCGCAACGCGCGCTCATGCAGTTCCGGCGGATCACCGGGATGCGTGCCCACATCTTCCCACCCGTTACCAAGATCGCTCGAGACGGTGTAGTAGAGCGCCAGTCGATTGCCGAAAAACAGGCCGTAGCCCTTGGCCGGCGCGCCATCGTGTTCATGAATCTTGGGCAAGCCATCGGGCATTGCGTACACCACATTGTAAATCGGGTGTGCAAGCGGCACTTCCACGAGCGGTCGATCCGGAAACGCGCGTGCGATTTCACGACGGAAGCTGTCGTCCAGGCCGTAGTTGTCGTCTACATGCAGAAAACCACCTTGCACGAGATACTGGCGCAGCGCCTCGATTTCGGCGTCGGACAGCGTGATATCACCGTGACCCGTGGCATGCACGAACGGATACTGGAGCAGCGCCGGATCGGTGAGCCGCACGCGACCCTCAATGCGTTCCACCGGCAGCTGCGTACGCACCGCTATCGCCGCGAGCAGATTCGGCAAACTGGAGGGGTTCGCGTACCAATCACCGCCACCTTCGTATTGCAGACGCGCAATGGCCAGTCGTGAACCCTCACGTACGACGTCACGTGCGTGGGTAAGAGAACCATCACGTATACCAGTACTCGCAACAACCGCTGGCTCCGCCTGTTCCGATGACGCCCGCACCTCACGCACCGAAACGATGGTTACGCCACACGCCAACGCTGCCGTCACCACCCCGCTCAGTACGCGGGCAGCGAAACCGGAACGGCCCGAGCGACTACGTATCATGAGCAATTTCAGGTGCGGTATCATGGGCAAGGCGGTAGGCCAGATTGCGTGAAGCGCCATGCTGTTCCATGAGCGCCGTGAGCACAGCACGAGCGGACAAACCAGTGCCCGCCAGCGCTCTGGCGGTATCACGCAACGAGTCTTCGGTAGGAGCGACGTCTGCAGGGGCCGCCGATAGCACAATCACAATCTCGCCCCGCGGAGGCGTTTGTGTGTAATACGTAGCGAGTGCCGCCAGCGTTCCGCGACGAAACTCCTCAAAGTGCTTGGTGAGTTCTCGCGCCACCACTACCGGTCGCTCGCCGCCGGCCACCTCCGCCAAGTCGGCCAGCGTATCAGCCACCCGACCCGGGGCTTCATAGAGCACCACGGAGTGCGGCGCTGTACACGCCCAGCTGAGCATCGCCGCTCGCGCTTTGCCCTTGCGCGGCAGAAATCCCAGAATCGAGCACGGATGCGCCGGCAATCCCGCCCCCACCAGCGCCGCCAGTGCGGCCGACGCGCCAGGCACCGGGACCACGCGCAATCCGGCCTCCACTACGGCGCGTACCAATCGTTCGCCTGGATCTGACACCAGCGGCGTACCGGCATCGCTGATCAGCGCCAGAGCGGAGCCGCCGCGCAGCTGGTCCAGCACCCGTGGCGTGGCTTGCGCCTCATTATGCTCGTGCAGTGAGGCGGTGGGCGTACGCACCCCATAGCGCGACAGCAGCGTATGTGCGTGGCGTGTGTCTTCGCACAACACGCGGTTTACCGATTGCAGCACCCGCAGCGCCCGCAACGAAATGTCCCCGAGATGGCCGATCGGGGTGCTCACCACATAAAGCACGCCCGGCTCAACCGCCTCGGGGATCAGACGGGCCACCGCATCCGCCGCCGCCAGGGCGGCGCTGTCAGCGCCCGGGTTGTCGGTCACGCGATATCAGCGTCGGTGCAACGATTGGTCAGAATGCTGCGCAACGATTAGTCAGCGTGCTGCGCAAACTTGGCCTCGAGCGCCGTGCGTGGCACCGCACCGACCACCTGATCCACCACCTTGCCACCCTTGAAAAAAAGAATGGTCGGGATCGATCGGACGTTGAACTTCATGGCCGTCTGCTGATTGGAATCCACATCCAGCTTGGCCACCTTTACTTTACCCTCGTAATCGGCGGCGAGCTGCTCGACGATCGGCGCAATCATGCGGCACGGTGCACACCACGTGGCCCAGAAGTCCACCATGGCGAGCCCTTCGTAGCCCTCGATTTCCGTTGCGAAGTCCTGATCCGTCACTGCCTGCGCGTTTGCCATTTCTTGCTCCGTGAGGTACCGAACAGTGCGTTGGGCGACTGTCCGCTTGTGTGATCGTGATTATCTAACATGAACGAGACTCACCCACGACACCCTGCCATGACCGAATCCAGACAGCGCGGTACCAGCATTGCCCACATTGGGATCGCGGTACGCGCCCTCGACGAACTACTGCCCTTCTATCGCGATGTGCTCGGCCTGCCCGATGTCCCGCTCGACGACGCCGACGGCGCCGCCATCGCAGGACTCGCAGCCGGCGAGTCACTGGTGGAACTGCTGGAAGCCCGGACAGTCGACTCACCCATCGCGAAGTTCGTCGCCAAAAGAGGTCCGGGCATCCATCACATCTGTTTTGCTGTTGACGATCTCGATGCGACGCTCGAGAAATGTCGCGCCGCTGGTGTACGCCTCATCGACGAAAGTCCCCGACTGGGCGCTGAGGGCAAACGCATCGCGTTTCTGCACCCTGGTGCCACCGGCGGTGTGCTCATCGAGCTGTCAGAATACTAGCCAATGCCAGCCGCGGATCGCGAAAACTCACTCGTCCGGACTCGACCAACTTAGTCTCGGCAGCCTTCGGTAGTTCCCGCGGAGTTGTCGAAACAGCGGAGCGCCGGCGACGATCAGGCGCAGAAATCGCGCAACGGCTCCATGTCCACGATCTCCACGAACCACCGGTTTTCGGGGCCGAGGATCGTGGTAAACGAGGTCACCGCTTCGGCCTGCCGCTGCTTGAGACGCACGCGAAAGTCCTGCTTTCCACCGGTCATGAGTCGAGGGCGGTCTTCGGCAAAGCTCCAGTTGTCATGATCGAGCTTGCACTGAATAATGATCAATCGCTTTTCCAGCTGTTCGCGGTCCATTTGCTCGCGTGCCGGACCGCGCGAAGTGCCCCAAACGGCGGACATCGTCTGGAGATCCTGCGCTTTAACGGCTTTCATAAACACTTCCACCGATTGCAGCGCCGAGGCGGCGCCGGCCGTGGACCCTGTCAGTGGCGCTGGTGCGTTAGGAGAGGGTCGGGACGATGCGCCCGATCCGCCGCCACTGGCACAGCCCGTCACAAATACGGTTACCGCACACAAAGCCATCATAATGCTACGCTTGCGCACTACAGCCTCCGTCGCTGCATTACCTGAATGAAAGACGTCCCGGTACACGCCTCGTCCAGCACGTGACCGCCATTGACCCGATCTCCACTTTCCCAGCAAAATGACACCGCGACTGCGACTCTTTGTGAACATCGACCACGTGGCCACCCTCAGGCAAGCTCGCCGCGGACACGAGCCCGATCCCATTGAAGCGGCGCGGCTGTGCGAACACGCTGGCGCTGATGGTATCACCGCTCACCTCCGCGAGGATCGTCGACACATTCAGGACGCCGACATTCTTCGCCTGTCGTCCGCCGTGACAACGGCCCTGAATCTCGAGTGCGCCGCGCTCGACGAAATGCTCTCCCTCGCCGAACAGATCCGGCCTCAGGAGGTTACTCTGGTACCCGAGCGGCGCATGGAAGTAACCACAGAGGGAGGACTGGATGTCGTGCGCAACGTCACAGAGCTGGCAAACGCGGTCACGCGGCTGAAACGAGTCGGGGTGCGTAGCAGTCTTTTTATTGATCCCGATCCGGCGCAGATTCAAGCCGCACATGACCTTGGAGCAGACGCCATCGAACTGCACACCGGTACCTACGCTCACCATCCGGACGATCCGGCCACGCTGGCTGCTCTGGCTCACGCCACCGACCTCGGTCGATCGCTGGGGCTGGCGGTGCATGCCGGCCATGGCCTCACGGTGTACAATGTGGGACCTGTGGCCGCCATCAATGGTATCGAGGAGTTGAATATTGGACATTCTATTGTGAGTCGCGCCGTTTTTGTGGGCCTCGCTGAAGCGGTGCGTGAAGTCCGGCACGTCATGTCACTGGCCCGCCCACCCATCTCATGAACACCCCGCCCGCACTGCTCGCGTTTTTTCGTCAGGAAGCCTCGGAGTATCTCGATCAGCTCGACCAGATCGTGCGCAACGAGTCGGACGCCAGCCCCGATGGGGCCGCGTTTCTGGCGAACGCGCGAGCCTTGCGGGGCTCGGCCACGATGACGCGTCTGAGCGGCATTCCGGAGCTGGCGTCCACGCTGGAACGCGTGGCCGCCGGTGTGCGTGACGGCGAGCTGCGTTGGGATCAGCGATTGCAGTTTGCCGTTCGTGGCGCGCTGGTGGAGTTGCGCGCACTCATCGCCAAGGCTGAATCGTGGTCTGAGGCAGAGCAACGGCAAGCTCGTACACAATCGGTAACCCTGGCGGCGGTGGCGGCCGGTTATCTGTCCTCTCTGGGCCCAACCGCTTCTCCGGCCAGCGCCGTGGTGCCCATCGCACGGCTGTTCCCGGACGACGGGAAGCCCGGATTGGTGGACCGTAATCAGGATCCGCCAACCACGCTGGCCGCGCGTTTCCGGAACGACATGGCCGCCGCCGCCGACAGTGTGGCGCGTGAAGCGGTCAACCTGATCGCCGGGGAACGTGGTCCGCAACAGCTCTCGCTCACCGACGCCGTTCGACGTACACTGCTCGGACTGGCCGATGTCGCTGAGAGCTACGGCGCCACATCCATTGGCAACCTGGCCATGCGCATGGCGCGCTCTGCGCTCGATCGACCGGCGGAGCGAGCCGCCACGCAGGCGTTCGCTCAACTGCTCATGGATCGTGAGCAGGGCGACGCGGAGCTGGCCACGCGGGTGCGAGAGCACGCGACCACCTGGCCGGGAACCGACATGCCGCGCGGAGACACGCCGCTGTCGCTGCCGCCGGTGTCAACCGTGTCGCCGGTGTCACCCGTGTCACCCGTGTCGCCCGTGTCGCCGGTACGGCCCGATACCAATGCTGCCGCACCCGACGAATCGCCGGCTTTTCGAGCTGGGGAAATACGGGATGCAGAAAGGAATCTGGAAGCACCGACCGTTGTGGTCCCAATCGAATCGTTGCTCTTCAGTGGGGAAGGTGCGTTGGAACGGGCCCGTACCGTGCGCAATGAGCTGCGATCGGCCTGGCAGCGGGCGGGCGGCACGGCGGTAGATCCAACTGCATCCGCGTTGCTCGACGAACTCAGTGATCTC
The DNA here is from genome assembly GCA_038203945.1 of Gemmatimonadales bacterium. Taxonomy (GTDB): domain Bacteria; phylum Gemmatimonadota; class Gemmatimonadetes; order Gemmatimonadales; family Gemmatimonadaceae; genus JAABRT01. The sequence continues at coordinate 10,847 of JBBRDJ010000032.1, read as the reverse complement.
CTCGACCTCGCCGCCACTCGCTAGCTTGTCGCTGTGCGACTGAACTGGAAAACAGCGCTCGGCTTCGGCCTGAGTGCATTGCTGCTGTGGCTGGCGTTGCGCGCCGTTCCTTTGGGAAACGTCGTGGACGTGTTGCGCGCATCCAATCCGTGGCTGTTTGCGCTGTGCACGATTGTGGCCACGCTCATTTTTCCGCTGCGTGCGAGGCGCTGGCAAACGATTCTCGAACCCGTTGCCGGCCGCATTCCCTTTGGTCCGCTTTGGCGCAGTACGGCCATTGGGATGATGGTCAACAACGTGGTTCCCGCACGCGCCGGTGAAGTCGCACGCGCATACGCGCTTACCAAAGAAGTCCCGCGCCTCACGTTCACGGCGTCGCTGGCATCGTTGGCGGTTGATCGCATCTTCGACGCCATCGTGCTGCTGGCCCTGATGTTCGGCGCCATGCTGTCACCCGCGTTTCCCACCGGCGCGCGTCTGGCCGGACTCACCATTACGCAGTTTGCGATGAGCGGGATCAGTGCGGTGATCGCGCTGCTCGTGATCTGTTATCTGGCCGTGCTCATGCCCGCGCGCGTGCTCGGTGTTGTGCGCTCGATCGCTACGAGACTGATCCCCACGTTCGCCGAGCGCGTTGTGGCCTTCGCCGATCAGGCGCTGGGCGGGTTGTCGGTGCTCAAAGATGCGCGTCGTTTTCTCGAGGTGCTGTGGTGGGCAACCGTGCACTGGCTGGTGCATGCGCTGGCGTTGTGGATCGGATTTCGCGCCGTCGGCATGGACGCGCCGTTTAGCGCTGCACTCTTCCTGCAAGGCGTGATCGGCTTCGCCGTCGCACTACCCTCGTCGCCGGGGTTTGTTGGTGTCTTTGAACTCGCAGCAGTGACGGGTTTGGCGGTGTACGGCGTGCCTGACGACATCGCCGTGAGTTGGGCCATCGGCTACCACGTGTTGTCGTTTATTCCCATCACACTCATGGGCCTTATGTACCTCGCGCGGTTGGGCATCAATCTGCGTGACATCGGTAACGCTGCAGAACGCACGGAAGACGTGACCGCTGCACGCGCCGCGTTCGCCACGCACCCGACGAAGGCCGAACCAGAACAACCCGCATGAAGTACCGAGTTCAGGCGCCAGCCAAACTCAACCTGCTGTTGCGTGTGCTCGGCCGCGAAGCGAGTGGTTACCATGCGATTGAAACCCTGTTCATCAAACTCGCGCTGCACGATGTCGTAGACATTGATACCAGTGTTTCCCACCGCTCGCTCACGTGTAACGGGCCCATGATGCCCACGCAGGGACTGGGTGCGCCGGAACAGAATCTGGCGTATCGGGCAGCCGAGCTGTTTGCTGAACGCGCGGGCTGGACGACGGGATTCGACATGAATATTGAGAAGCACATTCCGGTAGGTGGTGGGCTCGGGGGGGGGAGCGCCGACGCAGCGGCGGTGCTGCGGGCGTTGAATGCGATTGCACCTCAACCGCTCTCGCGCAGCGCCTTGCTCGAGCTCGCTGGTGCGCTTGGCAGCGACGTACCATTTTTGGTGTCCGACGCACTGCTGGCCTGGGGCTGGGCGCGCGGTGACCGCTTGCTGGCACTGCCGACGCTGCCTCCGATGCCTGTTCAGCTCATCACCTTTCGCGAGGGCGTCAATACCGGCGCGGCGTATAAAGCGCTGGGCATCACCGCCGCCTCGATCGCTGGCGCCTGCTCGTATGATGCAGGCACGTTCGCCAGCTGGGAGAGCATCCTCGAAATCGCCACCAACGACTTTGAACGCGCCGTACCGGCACTTCACGGCGGAGTGGCGGAGTGGCTTCCGCGGCTGCAGGCGGAGGCGCGTCGGCTGCGAGACGCTGGCCAGCCCTCGCTGGCGCTCATGTCGGGGAGTGGAGCTACCTGCTTTCTGGTGCACCCCCCCGATTTCGCTCCCGAATGGCCCGACCGGCTCGTCAAAGCGCAGGTCGTGCACACTTCTACCGCTTCGGCAATTGTTTCGCCGGAGCGAATCGCCTAAGTTTGGCCAGGGAACAGTGCCCCGTCGTCCAATGGCAGGACTCCACACTTTGGATGTGGCTATCTAGGTTCGAATCCTAGCGGGGCAACTTGGGCGCTCACTGGCCAACGATTGGCTGGTGAGCGCCATTGTTTTTGTGGTGTCGGGGGCTCCGTTTGGGAACCGGTGCCGTTATGTTGCAAAGTTGGTGCGATGCTGTAGTGAAACCTCGCTGTACGGCAGACACGGCCGCTGGCCCTTGTTTCCGTCTTCCTCAATTCGCTAATTTCCAAGGCTGCGGTCGATGGATCGGCTGGCTGTTTCCAAAAGTGGGTTCAAGATTCTCTCCGGTACGGCCAATCCGGCCCTGGCAGAGGAAGTCGCACACCACTTGGGAACGGAACTGTGTCGCGTGGCAGTGACACGCTTTGCAGACGGTGAGGTGTTTGTACGGATCGACGAAAACATTCGTGGAGCCGACGTCTTTATCGTTCAGCCTACCAACCCACCAGCCGAAAATCTGCTGGAGTTGTTGCTGTTGGTCGATGCGGCACGTCGCGCATCAGCTGCTCGGGTCACATGTGTCCTGCCGTATTACGGATACGCCAGACAGGATCGCAAGGATCAGCCACGTGTGGCGATCGGCGCGAAGCTGGTGGCGAATCTTATTGAGACATCGGGAGCAGATCGGTTGCTGGGCGTCGATTTTCATCAGCATCAGTTGCAGGGATTTTTTGATATTCCAGTCGATCACTTGTACGCAGCACCGGTGTTCGTCTCGCATTTTCGCAAGAAGCAGTTGAAGGACCTCGTTGTCGTGGCGCCGGATGTCGGGTCAGCCAAGATGGCGCGCGGGTTCGCCAAGCGACTCGACGCCTCTTTCGCGATCATCGACAAGCGTCGCCCGAAGGCGAACGTTGCAGAAGTGGTAAACGTGGTGGGCGAGGTGGCCGGACGGGATTGCATTATCCCCGACGACATGATCGACACCGCGGGAACCGTGTCCGAGGCCGCCCGGGCCCTCAAGGAACTGGGTGCCAACGACATTTATGTATGCGCCACGCACGCGCTGCTCTCCGGCCCAGCCGTCGAGCGCCTGTCGGCGGCGCCGATCAAGGAAGTGGTGGTAACCGATACCATCGCAGTTCCACCGGAGCGGCGGTTCCCCTCGCTCACCATTCTCTCCGTTGGAGAGCTGGTGGCCAAGGCGATCCGCTTCACGCACTCCGATCAGTCGGTGAGTTCGCTCTTCGATTGACGGCGCGCACTTCATTCAGTTGTCCACGCGCTTTCCCAGAGTCCTGTCATGTCATCCGCAACTCTTTCCGCGACCCTTCGTTCCGACACCGGTAAAGGCGTCGCACGCAAGCTCCGCCAGAACGGTGAGATTCCCGCCGTCATCTACGGACACGCCCGCGAGCCGCAGGCTCTGACGGTCAACGCCCGCGACTTCGACCGCCTCATTCGCACTGTTGCCTACGGCAGCACGGTCATTGAGCTCGACCTCGGCGGCACATCGGCGCGTTCGCTCATTCGCGAAATTCAGCGCCATCCGTTCAAAAAGCAGATCATGCACGTCGACTTCCAGGAAGTCGTGGCCGGCGAAACCATCACCCTCAAGTGCCCGATCGTGTATCAGGGTACGCCGTACGGTGTGCGTGTAGACGGCGGTATTTTCGACCAGATCCTGCATGAACTCACCATTGAGGCGCTGCCGGCCAGCATCCCCGATCATATCAATGTCGATGTGACCGATGTCCATGTTGGCAAGCCGTTGCACGTCTCCGACCTCAAGCTGCCCGATGGCATCAAGGTGATGGACGACGCCGGACTCACCGTCTGCATCGTGCAGCCGCCCAAGCAGGCCGCAGAGCCGTCCACCGAGGTAGTCGCGGAGCCGGAAGTCATCCGCAAGGTCAAGGCCGACGACGAGTAACTCGGTACGCCGCGACATCAGGGGCGCGCGAGGGGCACTCGGCCCTTTGCGCGCCCTTGGCGCATCCGATACTCAGTTCCAAACTGCGCAGAACGCTGCGCATCCCCTGCCTCGATACTGACTGAGCAAGACTGAGCGAGTACGTGAAAATCATCATGGGCCTCGGCAATCCCGGGCGAGAATACGAAGCCACACGACATAACGCCGCCTGGTGGTGGCTCGAGCAGCTCGGTCGCGACTGGTCGTTTGAAAGCTGGCGCAAAGACCGCGACGCCCACATCGCCGACGGCTACGTGGGACCGATGCGCGTACGGTTGGTCAAGCCGCAAACGTTCATGAATCTCTCAGGCGCAGCGCTGCGCTCGTATCTCGGGCGCACTGGCTTCAATGCCACGGAAGATCTGCTTGTCGCGGTGGACGATATCGCCATTCCGGTGGGTGAGTATCGCTTTCGTCCCTCCGGTTCCAGCGGCGGGCACAACGGTCTCAAGTCCATTCAGGCGCAGCTCGGGAACATGGACTATCCGCGTTTGCGAATTGGTATTCGCCCCGTCGATGAACGACGCGTGATCGGCAACCTGGCCGACTTCGTGCTGCGCGTGATGCCGCGTGATGAACGCGAGTTGGTGGACGGGCTGTTTGGTCGCCTCAACACCGTGGCTGATACGTGGATTCGCGAAGGGACGCACAAGACTTCCAGTACCCTTGGGCGGTAGTGTCGCGCTTGTAAATGCCCGATCCGATTGCAACTCTGTTGCGTGCAGCGCGTATTGTGCACAGGTCACCTCTTTCCGGAGCACCGCGCTCGACATGTTGCCGACTCCCTTGCACGCCATATCGATAGCCGCGCCATCACCGGCTTTTCGTCTGTCGCAGGTCACGCCGCAGCCACCCGCCGCGCCACAGGCGCCGCCGCAGCCAGCGCCTTTGGAGACTCCGGCGTTCGCGACCGGAGTCGCCGGGCCGTCCATTCAGGTGCCCGGCATGGCGCCGATTGTGCCAATGACGCAAGAGCAGGTCGATGCGCTGGCGAGACGCAGTTCACGATTGTCAGACCAGCTCTCGTCCGCTCAAGACCGCCGCGATGACGTGGCGCGTGAGCTGGAGAATGCTTCGACGTCGACCAACCGGTCGGGACTCGAAGACCGGCTGCGCTTTCTGGACGAGCGCATTCTGTCACTCGAAAAAGAAGTGGGCGAGACGTCGCAGGCGCGCGCCTCACTCGAGGCGAACTATTCGGCCACGGCCGTCGCTGAGACCGGGGGGAAATCATCGATCACGATCGGTCCGGTGAGCCTGACCTTTGCGTTTCTGGTGCTCTTCCCCATCTCCCTGGCCATTGCGCGCTCCATCTGGCGTCGTACGTCGCGCCGAGCAGAGCAGGCCGCGCAGCCTCTGGCCGACGCACGGTTCGCGCAACTTGAGCAGGCCATTGACACCGTGGCCGTGGAAATCGAACGGGTCGCTGAAGGGCAGCGTTTCGTCACCCGTTTGCTGCGCGAGGGTCAGCCGATTCCGGACTTTGGCGGCGGACAGGCCTCCGCCGACGCGGTGAGTGTTCGTTCGCGTCCTGAGGAGACCCGCTGAGCGTGGGAGAAGGTCGCGCAACGCGCGAGGTCGGTGATCGCGCGGTGCGCGGGGGCCGACGTTTCGCCGTTGCCGCAGCTTTCCTGTTGGCCACTCTGAGCGTTCCCACGCAGCGTGGCCAGGCGCAGCCGACCGAGGCCAAGCGCTGGAGCGGCAGCACGCAGCTCAATGGCAGTCTGTTGTTTGGCGATACGGAACAGCGTGTGTTCGGCGCAATCGGTACTCTCGCGCGCGCCGATTCCGTGCTGGAGTTTGACGGTTCGCTGCAAACCCTCTACGGGGAAGCGTCGCTCGATGGCGGTGAGCGCACTGTGATCAAGCGGCTGTGGCTGGGATCGCTCACGGCCGACTGGCGACCAGACAACACGTGGTCGCCCTTCGTGCTCGCCACGGTCGAAAGCAACTTCGAAAAGCGCATCCTGAGTCGCTTCAATACCGGCGTGGGCATCAAGCTCACGGCCATTCGCACCGAGTCACAGGATCTCAGCATCAGTGTGGCACTGCTGGACGAACGAGTGCGTCCCGACACACCCGACGCTCGAAGTACCCGTCTCACGCGCTGGTCAAATCGGTTTCGCTTTCGCCGCACCTTCGACAATCGCACTCGCGTGTCCAACGTGACATTCTGGCGGCCCAGTGCAACCGCGATCAACCGCTATCTCGTGCAGAGCACAACAGAGGTTGCCGTGGACCTCTCTGTACGCACCGCCCTCACCCTGAGCTTTTTAAACAACTACGACAGCGAAGCCGTCTCGCGAGGCGCCCGCACGTACAACGACGGGCAACTGCTGCTCGGTCTCTCCGCCCGGTGGTAACAGCGCGCTGAAAAATTGGGGCGGCCGCTACCAGTCGCCTCCCTTGCCCGCAGGCGCTACCTTATGGGGCTGTGGTTGTGAACATTGCACTCACCCTTACCACTTCCCTATGCTCGACAATCTTCCGCTGATCGCGCTCAGCGCCGGCGTCATCGGCCTGATCGCCACGTTTATCACCTTTGCGGCCCTCAAAAAGCAGCCGGCCGGCTCGCAAGTCATGCAGGACCTGGCCGGCGAGATCCACGTTGGCGCCATGGCGTTTCTGCGAGCCGAATATGTGGTACTGATTCCCTTCCTCATCGTCGTGGCCGGTTTGTTGGCGTGGGCGATTGGTATCAAAACCGCGATCGCGTATATCCTGGGTGGCGTCTGTTCCATTGCTGCCGGTTGGGTGGGCATGCAGGGCGCCACAGCCGCGAATGTGCGCACCGCCGAAGCCGCCCGCTCGTCGGGCCAGGCGGCCGCACTGCGCGTGGCCTTTGGTGGCGGATCCATCATGGGTTTGGCCGTGGCCTCGCTCGGCTTGTTGGGTATCGCCATCATCCTCATGTTCGTGGCCAAGGCCGAGTTGACGGGTGATGCGAAACTGTTCTCTGAAATCATTTCGGGCTTTGCGATGGGTGCCTCGTCCATTGCGCTGTTTGCCCGTGTGGGCGGCGGCATTTACACCAAGGCGGCCGACGTGGGCGCCGACCTGGTGGGCAAGGTGGAAGCGGGTATTCCCGAGGACGACCCACGAAATCCCGCCACGATTGCCGACAATGTCGGCGACAACGTTGGCGACGTGGCCGGACTCGGCGCCGATATTTTCGAGAGCTACGTGGGTGGCATCATCGCCACCATTGCGCTGGCCGGCACGTCGGTGCTCATTCCCGGCGATCTGCGCATCACCGCCATGCTCCTCCCCGTGGGCTACACGGTGGCCGGTCTGGTAGCATCGTTGATCGGCATTTTCATGATGCGCATTCTGGCCAAGGGCGATCCGGCCAACGCCCTGCGGTTGGTCACATTCATCGCGGCCGGTCTGTTCCTCGCCTTCGCCTATTTCATTACGCAGCAGTTCCCCCTCGGCATGACCCGCGCCGACGGCTCCACACTTCCGGTACTCGGACCGTTCTGGGCCGTGCTGGCGGGTAGCGTGGCCGGTATCGCGATTGGATTGGTGACGGAGTACTACACCGCCATGGGGCCCGTGCGTCGCATCGTGGAATCATCAAAGACCGGTGCGGCCACCAATATCATTGCCGGTCTCGCCATCGGCATGGAAAGCTGCATCGTGCCTGTGCTGCTGATTTGCGGTGCCATTTTCACCGCGTTCTCAGTGGCGGGATTGTACGGTATCGCCATCGCGTCGGTTGGCATGCTAGCCACCGTTGGTGTGACGATGTCGGTGGACGCCTACGGACCCATTTCGGACAATGCCGGCGGTATTGCCGAAATGAGTCATCTGGGCAAAGAAGTGCGCGCCATTACCGACGGACTCGATGCGCTCGGCAACACCACGGCCGCTATCGGCAAGGGCTTTGCCATCGGTTCGGCGGCGCTCACCGCGCTGGCCTTGTTCTCCGCCTACGCGGCGGCGGTCGGGCTCGAGACCCTCAACCTGATCGATCCGATGGTGGTGATCGGTTTGTTCATTGGCGGCGTGATGCCGTTCTTTGTGGGCGCGCAAACGATGACGGCCGTTGGTCGCGCGGCGCAGGGCATGGTGGAAGAAGTGCGGCGTCAGTTCCGCGAGATTCCCGGCTTGCTTGAAGGGCTGCCCGGTGTAAAGCCGGACTCGGCGCGTTGCGTTGAGATTTCCACCAAGGCCGCGCTGCGTGAAATGGTGCTGCCGGGTGTGGTCGCCATTCTCGTGCCCGTGATCGTTGGCAAGTTTGTGGGTGTGTCGGCGCTTGGCGGAGTGCTGGCCGGCGCGACGGTGACCGGTGTCATGATGGCCCTGTTCATGGCCAATGCCGGTGGCGCGTGGGACAACGCCAAGAAGGCCATTGAAGGTGGTTTGGCCGGCGGCAAGGGCAGCGATCCACACAAGGCGGCCGTGGTGGGAGACACCGTGGGTGACCCGTTCAAGGACACCAGCGGACCGGCCATGAACATTCTCATCAAGCTCATGAGCGTGGTGAGTCTTGTGCTCGCGCCGTGGTTCCTGGCGTAATCGCTTACGAGTGATACGTGCAAACCCCCACCGGTCAGCTGACTGGCGGGGTTTTGCGTTGGGGCCAACAGTCGCCGGCCCTTATTGGGGCCAAGGGTTGCCGGCCCTCATTGGGGGAAGCAGCCAGCCCCATCCATCGCCGCGCCCAGCCGTCGGACGATTAGATTGCGCGATTATTCGCACTGCCCACAACCGCACCCTGGTGTCATGCTCAAACTTGGTATCGTTGGTCTCCCGAACGTCGGGAAGTCCACACTGTTCAACGCGCTCACGGCCGCCAAAGCCGAAGCAGCGAACTATCCCTTCTGCACCGTCGATCCCAACGTCGGCATGGTTGAGGTCCCCGACGCGCGCCTCACGGCGTTGACCAAAATCGTGCAGCCCAAGCGCACGGTTTCCGCCGTCGTTCAGTTTGTGGATATCGCCGGTTTGGTGAAGGGCGCCGCGCAGGGCGAAGGACTCGGCAACAAGTTTTTGCAGAACATTCGCGAAACAGATGCCATCGTTCACGTGATCCGTTGCTTTGAAGATCCCGATGTGACACATGTCATGGGTGATCCCGATCCGGCACGCGACAAGGAGATCATTGAACTCGAGCTGGCGCTGTCCGATCTCGCCCAGGTTGAAAAGCGATTGGACAAAACCAAGCGCGCCGCGCGGTCCAACGACAAGGACGCGCTGGCCGAACTGCCTGCATTGGAGCGAGCGAATGCAGCGTTGAGTGAAGGCACACCAATTTGGCGCGCCAAGCTGTCGGCCGAAGATCTTGAGTCACTCGCGGGATTGCAGTTGCTCACGGCCAAGCCGGTGTTGTACGCCGCCAACGTGACCGACGCCGAGTTGGCCGGTGAAGAAGGACCGCTGCTCAAGAAGCTGCGTGCAGCGGTAGCAGCGGGTAATGAAAACGCCGAGATCGTGCCGTTTTCGGCCAAGATCGAATCGGAGCTGTCCGAGCTGCCGCCCGATGAGCGCGACGAATTTCTGGCGTCGCTCGGTATCACGAGCGCCGGATTGGACCGTCTCATTCTCGCGGGCTATTCGCTGCTTGGGTTGCAAACATATTTCACGGCCGGCGAGCAGGAAGTGCGGGCGTGGACAATACATCGCGGTGATTCGGCGCCCGCCGCTGCGGGTGTGATTCACACCGACTTTGAGCGCGGGTTCATTCGCGCAGAGACGGTAGGCTTTGACGAGTTCGTGGCGCACAGCGGCTGGAAAGGGGCCAAGGAAAAGGGCGTGGTGCGCAGCGAGGGCAAGGAGTATCTCGTGCGTGACGGCGATGTGTTGCTCTTCCGCTTTAACGTCTGACCCGTCGCTGTCGGCACCCTTGCGCACGGCGCGTGTACCATTGTTGTGGAGTACGTCGTGGAAAGCCCGCGATGCTTGCAGCTCGAGCAAACTCCGTCGTTCCTCGGTACCGGTCATGATAATTTCCCGTTCAACATCGTACGTCTTCAACGCCACATCAACGCTGCTGCGCCGGTTTTTCAGCGCAGTGGCAATGCTGGGTATTGGTGCGCTGGCTCACATGCCGGGCGAACTTGAGGCGCAGCGTAGTGGTAACGGTCCCGTGGCCGAGCCGTTACCCACGGTCAGTGAGCAGCTGCAGTCGCCGTACCCAACGCTTATTCCCGGCATGGCAGCCGTGCCATTCACAATCGGCGAGCGCTTGCAGTACGACGTGAAGTTCTCGTGGAAGTCGGTCGGAACCGGCGTGATGGAAGTCAAGGAAATTGTGGATGTACGCGGTCGTCCGTCGTGGCACACCGTGTTCACCATCAAGGGTGGCATTCCGTTTTTCCGTGTGGACGACAGCATGGAGAGCTGGTTTGATGTCTTCACGTTGAGTTCGCGTCGCTTCCATCAGCGTGTTCAGGAAGGCGGCTACAAGCGTACGCGATTGTACGAGATGTATCCGGAGCGCGCCGTGTTTCGCGAAGGCAACAAGGAAGAAGAGCCGAGTGTGAACAGTCCGCTCGACGACGGGTCATTCCTGTATTACGTGCGCACGATTCCGCTGGAAGTCGGCAAGACTTACGAAGTGCCGCGATACTTCAATCCTGCGGCCAATCCAGTGCGCATTACCGTGGTGCGTCGCGAGACGATCCAGGTACCGGCCGGCGAATACAAGACGGTCGTCTTGCGTCCTACTTTTCAATCACGCGGCATTTTTTCGGAAGACGGCAAAGCCGAAGTGTGGATCTCCGACGACGAATACCGCATCATGGTGCAAATGAAAACGAGCTTGAAAATCGGTTCTATCAATTTGTATCTCGAAGATGTAAAGCTGCCGCCTGGTCGCACGGGAAACATGTCACGGCCGTGAGGCATGCACGCGCGCATCGACATCAGTTCGT
>JBBRDJ010000031.1:0-32601 GCA_038203945.1 Gemmatimonadales bacterium | reverse complement strand
GTCCGCTAGCTGCGAGAATCGGGCTCGCGTGTGCATCATGCATCGGAGGCACTATCGCTCCGGAGATCGTTCGCCTGATCTCGGCAGCGCGTATGCTTCCACCCGCGCGAGCTTCGCTTTCGACGCGAATGGCATCCCGGGTGGAGACACTGCCCGAAGCGGTAAAGGGACGCGTGTTCGCGGCACTACGCGCTCCGTCCGAGTGGAACGTGAAGCGCCTGCACACGGAATGCGGTACGAGCAGAAGATCGCTTGAGAGGGTGCTCAAACGAGCGGGTCTTCCCGCTCCGTCTGAGCTACTCAGAGGAGCTTCAGTTTCGCAGGATCTAAAGAAATAGCGATGTCGAGCGATGGTCTGTCCGGAAGCACGTTGGCCTTTGCTACGTCAGCGTGTTTCCACCAGCGCGGTTCAATGTCATTCACGCCAAGTGCGTCGCAGAGTTGTCGCAACTCCACGGTTGCACTAAGTGAGAAGCTGACACACTCTGGGCATGTGAGTCTGTCTCCGGCGTTGCCTCACTTCGCGTGGTGAACGCTACGAGGAAGCCGACTCGCTTGGCGCTCACGTAGAACACTCCTTCCTTAGCACGGCGCAAGAATGCGAATTGAGATAGCGCTTAGAGGGTCGTCCACTCACGCCGGCGCGAAAGCTGCGATCGGTGTCTCGCTATTTCTGTTCTTGGCGGCGTTCGCTGCGTGCGCGGCACCTGAACAAGCTTCCGAGCAAGAAAGGAGCGTCATAGGAGGCGGTCACACGGTAGTCGATTCTGTCCCCACCTGTACTGGCTGCTCGATCCAACTAACGCCGCTCGTTTCGCTCGGACGCGAGACAGATTCCGTGCTGCTCACTCGGACGCCGCTGCTCTCGCGGGACAGTAAAGGTCGCACCATAGCTGCGGTACCGGATCACGGATACCAGCCAGTTGTCGTTTATCGCGCCGACGGATCGATCGAAGGCACTCTCGGTCGACAAGGAAGCGGCCCCGGAGAGCACACACGCGTCGAGGCAATTGCAGTGACCGCAGGCGACTCGGTCGTGCTCGCGCACAGCTACCGGCGGTTCTCCGTATTCACCTCCGATGGCCGTTGGGTGCGAGGCGGCGTACTACCCACACCTCCAATCGCGATGATTCCACTTGCAGACGGTGGTTTGATCATCAACGGTACGCTCCGAACTGAACAGACCTTCGGTTTGCCGCTGCATCGTCTCTCAGCTGATGGGGCACTACTTAGAAGCTTCGGGACGCAGAACGTTTTCCCTCCAGAAGGGCCTCCCGTTCGCACATTGTCTCCTCGCCTCGAAGGAACAACATTTTGGCTTTCTGAACGATCGCAGTATCGGCTTGAACGTGTTGACACCACGGGGCGCACCAGCAGCGTCATCACGATCTCCACGCCATGGTGGTTCGCATTCAGCAGTCATGCTGAGGTTCAGGCATTTATTGATTCCTCGCGGCCGCCGGACGAGATGGAGCCGAGCAACGAGAGGCGTCCGAGTCGACTCAGACTACGCCCTCCTTTTGGCATCGCGAGCCTGGTACCCGACAGCGCTGGCAGACTCTGGGTCGCACACCATACGCATGTCGAAGACTGGGCTTCGCTCAAGGCCGAGTACGACCAGAGTACGAGCGAAGTCCGCATTGCCGACGAGATGAAAGGAAGAATGTACAGAACAGTGCTCGACGTGATCGATCCCGAACGAGGTACACTGCTCGCGCGACGAATCATCCCCGGCTACGGATGGGTCGCCAACGATGGGACCTACATCCAAATGCAATATCGAGCGAATGGCGTCGTAGCGATCGACATCTCGACGCTTCGACTGCAGGAGTCACTCCAATCCGAGAGGCCGCAATGATCACGCAGCGAGTTCAAAGGTCACGATTCCTTCCCCTGTTGGCGGCTGTCGCGCTACTCAGCGTCTTCAGTAGCTCTGAGGTTCGCGACGCCGAGGCCAGAACACCGGATGCGCCTAGGTCAGCGATGGTCTTGGTCGCGATTGAGGAAGGGCAGTGCCAAGGATGCGAACAGTGGGAAGAGCGTGTTTGGTGCACATTCTGGTTCTGCTGGCAGGAAAGGCACAAGTTTACCGGGCACGAATGCGGTGGGGGCAACGGGCTCGCGACAAGGGAGGGGGTTCAGGTCGTGCTTGCGAGCCAAGAAGACGGCGAAACTCGGAACCACAGCAGCTACTGCGCAGCCTGTGGGAACAGTTCAACCTGCCACACAACTGCCGACGGGGGTCCTTGTCACGAGCGAGGAACGTGCAGCGGTGGAGGAGGGATTGAGATGAAGAACGAAGTGCAGCGGGTTCGCGACTACGTACGGACTGCCAGCGCCGCTGGCATTGCGGAGATTCTCACCAACGCAAAGTACGCCTTCTACAATGAGGATCGACAAGCCGTTCAGTTCCGGTCACCATGTGATCCTACAGCTATTGCCGATCAGGTGAATCTGTCTGAGGATGTCGCGCTCCTGGTGGAACGAGCGATTTCGGCGAACTAACGAAGGGTTGATTGTTGGACGTGCTGTCATGAGTGCTGATATCAAAGCACTCTACCAAGGCGCCCAGCGAGTGCCTGCATCGGAAACGAAAACGGCTGCATCCCCAAGGATACAGCCGTTCTCGTTTCCTGTCCGACTGGCTTCGTTGGCGGGTTCCGCGAAGCGGCACTCCGGTTCGTGACGTCGGTCGGCGAGCAACGGGGCGTTTGCGCGGGACCGTGCGTGGCCCATGCCAGCTTTCGAGCGCCACGGCGGACACGGGCGCCGTTGTCAGCGCAAGCGTGCGCCGCGGCATGAGCCCGCGCCCCACGATTGGTATGCACCCCAATGCTTGCCGCCGACGTTTGGCGAACGACGCGCTGAGCTGGGGCGGGTGCTCACGAGGTAACCCTCGGATCGCGGATCGCAGTCCGGCGGTGAGTGTAGGATCTTCATTGAGTTTCGTGAGGCCTGTGCGTCTCGCGTTCACACCATGCCCCCAGAAAAGAAATACGGCTCCCGACCACAGCATCCCATTGGCAAAGAGCATCGCGTACTGAACTTCGGTTGCAGGGCTCTCTAGCGCGGCGGGCAGACTCGAGCCGACCAGGTTCGTGAGCGGGAAAAGCAAAACGTCGAGAGCGACAAACAACGGCCCTTCCACTACGGACCGGTTCGGGGGGCCGCCTCTATCGAAGTCATTCATAACGCTCCCCAAGCTGAGCATGCCGACGAGCAAGGTGATCGCCATATGCAGTACGGCACCGACTATGATTGCAACCGGACAGCGCCAAGAGTAGCGCGGGCGCCGAACTTCGGCGGCGGAAATATTTCTCTCGCTATTCACGAATCGAGCCCCCCGATGAGAATAGATGCGTGAACAATCTGTAGCAGGGGTCGAGCGCAGCCTTTAATGGGTTACATGCGTTGCGCCGTAGAGAATCGAGCTGACGTGGCACGAGCATTCTCCTTGAAGATGCTAAAGGAGCAGACGACATGGGAAGAGCCTCGAGCACCCTCGTACATTAAACTCGGGATGGATCGGTGTCTCACTCATATTGGCAGAGAGGGGCGGGACCATCTCTCTTGCCAGTCACTCTGCCCTCGGGTGGCGTACTTGCGCCAGTGTTGCGAAGCGGTGCGCGTATGAGAGCGCACCTGTGGTGGTTCAGCGGAAATGTGACTCGGTGGTTGTGGTACTTTAGACAGCGACTTCCAATGGACCGGTGTTCTGTCGCTCGTGCTGGCGCCGTTCCCGCCGCCGTTCCCGTGCGGCTTCGAGCTGTTCATCGCGTGCGGCCCAGATCGCATCTTCCCGGCCCGCCAGCGTGTCGGCCGGCGTGACGTAGCCGATGTCGATGTGCAGTCGCTTCGTATTGTAATGCGCGACGAAGGTGGCGACGACCCGCCGCGCTTCGTCGAGTGAGCCCGGTGCGTTGGGCCGAATCGTGGTGACCTTCACGGTTTGATTCCAGCGCTCCATCTTCCCGTTTGACTGCGGGTCGTAGGGGGAGGTGCGCACGTGCGTCATCCCCGAGATCCGGACGAACTCCTTGAAATCCTTGGGCGATGCATTACGGCCCGGTGTCCGAGATGATCCGGGGCGTGGCCTGAAGAATCGTGGCGCGCTCTTCGGCGGTAGTGGACTTGACTCGGCTACGCGGACACCAAGCTACCGCCGCATAGGTTGTGGGAGTGACGGTGTGACGACGGCGAAGGGAGCGAAATCGACGAAGGGAACGCGTCGGACATCCGGAGCCGAATCGGACCTGGGTGGGCGATATGACGAGTCTGACCGATCGGAGCAGGATGCATTGAGCACGGTCAGTGCAAGCACCATAAATCCGCGCGATGTGATCATCGTGCGGTACTCAACGTGGGTCAACCGTTGTGCGCATGCGAGAGCGCACCATCGCGATACGTCACGGACTCAAACGTCGCTGCACCCAACGTCCGCCGCTCTTGATGTACGACACGCGATCGTGCAGCCGACTCTCGCGCCCCTGCCAGAACTCGATCTCGTCGGGTATCACACGAAATCCACCCCAATGATCCGGCGCCGGCACGTCGCCGTTCACGAAGCGTTCCGTGACCGCCAACACTTCCTGTTCCAGCACATCGCGTGATGCAATGACTTGTGACTGATGCGACACCCATGCGCCAATGCGCGAGCCCAGTGGCCGCGAGGCGAAGTACTGCATCGTTTCATCACGGGTGATGCGCTGCACGGCTCCGGTAATGCGCACCTGTCGCTCCAACTCCGGCCAGAAAAAGCACAGCGCGGCCGCTGGATTGTCGGCCAACTCCTGACCCTTGCGACTGCGATAGTCGGTGAAGAACACAAAGCCACGCGCATCAACGCCTTTGAGCAGCACGATGCGCGCCGACGGATACGCGTCGGGGGTGCAGGTGGCCAGCGTCATGGCATTGGGCTCGTTACAGCCAGCATTCTGTGCGTCGGTGAACCACCCCTGAAACTGCACAATGGGATCGGCGTCCACTTCGTGTTCGCCAAGTTCGGCGAGACGGTAATCTTTTCGGAGATCGGCTATGCTCATCTTCCAACTTACTCTGTTTGTGCAGGGGGGTATTCACGAAGCGCACACACACTTGACATCGGTTTCAATAAGTCGAATGACAGCCGAAGCACGTTGGTTTCGTGAGTCCTGCAATCTTCGCGTGACCCCGACGGCCAGCAAATCTCCTGTTTGACTCATCAGTATGAATGATATCTACTCATGCTCATGACACAGCGCCTCCCAATCATCCTCGACGACTCCGAGTTCGACGATATCCGCGCCCGCAGGCGAACCACCAATCGCCGAGATGGCACCACCCGGGCCCACTGACATCATGCCTGGTGTGACCGTTGGCGTAACATGAGCAACCGACGACGAACAAACTCAACCACCCTGGTACCGACCGCGCGGTCGTTCGCCGGCGATCGGGTGGGGCGCCACGTCGCTACACCTCAACCAACGGCAACTTCGCCCGCGGATAGTCCGACGACACATCGGCCAGAGCGTCTCCGGTAAACGCAGCACCATCGGGCGTCTCCAGCACAAACCCGGCGTCGGCAATCATGCGCAAGTCATCCTGCGCCGTCTGACCCTGCGTGGTGAGGTAGTCACCAATAAAGATCGAGTTGGCGGCGTACAGGGAGAGCGGCTGCAAGCTGCGCAAATGCACTTCGCGTCCACCCGATACGCGGATTTCCTGCGACGGCAGCAGCAGTCTGTACAGCACAAGAATACGCAGGCACCGACGCGGATCGAGTTGACGCACGTTAGCCAGCGGCGTGCCCTCCACGGGGATGAGAAAGTTCACCGGCACCGACTTCACATCGATGGCGCGCAGCGACATGGCCAGATCAATGATGTCGTCGTCGGTTTCACCCATGCCGAGAATACCACCTGAGCAGGTTTTCACACCGGCCGCTTTCACTGCTTCTACGGTGGCCACGCGATCGTCGTACGTGTGTGTAGACACGATCTCACTCGTGAAGCGCGCCGACGCATTGAGATTGTGATTGATCGTTTCCACACCGGCGTCTTTCAATCGGCCTACCTGTTCGGCATTGAGCAGCCCCAGACAGGCGCAGATCTTGAGATCATGCTTGTCGCGCACCGCACGCACTGCTTCAAGCACTTTGCCGAACACCCGTTCGCCTGGCGCACGACCGGAGATCACCATGCACAGTGTACCGGCGTTGAGCTCCGCAGCGCGATCAGCGGCTTCCATGATGCGCTCCTGCGCCATCATGGGATACTTCTCGATATCAGCCGATGAGATGGACGACTGCGAGCAGTACCCACAGTCTTCCGGACACAAGCCGCTCTGCGCATTCAACAGGAAATGCAATCGCACACGATTGCCCCAGTACTGTCGGCGCACGCGATACGCGGCAGCCAGCTGATCGAGCAGTAGCTCATCCGGAGCGTTCAGCACCGCGTGCGCGTCTTCTCGGCTGATCATGTCGCCGGCCAGGGCGATGTCAGCCATGCGTTGCCAGTCGGTGGGCGCATTCGTAACGGACGATATCATGCAAAACTCTCGGCAGAGGGTGCAAACAACAGGAAAGAACGAACGCTGACGTCAGTCAGTAGCGATGGTGTTTTGTGGTGACAGCAGCTGGGCCAGCCCGGTGCCTTCAGCGGCGGCACAAAGTGCATCGGCGTCTTCCCAGCGGTCTACCCACGGGAAGCGCAGCACGGGTGTGGTGGGCAGCAGTTCGGTGAGTGCGTCAAAATTGGTAGCCTCCGCAACGGAAGCTTCACGTCCGGTGAGGGACGTCAGTACAACCGCGCGCACGCGCAGTCCTTCTTCGCGCGCCACGCGTACCGTGAGCAGCGTGTGATTGATCACGCCAAGCCGATTCCCCGAGACAATCACCAGCTCGCAATGCCAGCGTGCGAAAAGCTGCGCGTAGGACATGGTGCGTGTGATCGGGACCAGCAATCCGCCGGCGCCTTCAACCAGTGTCAGGTCGCGGTTGGTGCACAACGTACCAAACACCGAATCCAGCAGTGCGAGGTCAATGGTCACACCGGCACGACGTGCGGCCACCATCGGTGCCAGCGGCTCCACGAGTGCAATCGGACGCACCACCTCGAGTGCGTCGGTCACGCCTGCGGCTTCACGCAACCGTTCCGCATCGGAGCGCATGGTGGGGCCGTCAATGCGCGTGCGGGCAAACACACCGGTCTCCATGGGCTTCATCACGCCAATGCGCATGCCGCGTGACCGCGCCATGGCCAGCAACGCGCATGACACCACCGTCTTGCCAATTCCGGTGTCCGTTCCCGTGACACCAATGCGTACCGATGATTCAGTCAACATCACCAATCCCCGCCTGAGTGGCGCGCTCGCCTTCGAGAAACCGAACGATCACGTTGTGCACTTGTGTCAACTCGGTGGCCGTCATGCAGTACGGTGGGAGCACGTAGGCCACGCTGCCGAGCGGTCGCAGCAGCACGCCTTCCTGAATGGCAAAGCTGGACAGCTCGCGTCCCACCTCACTGAGATAGCCCGCCGTACCGGCCAACTCAATGGCCGCCACCGTTCCGATTTGGCGCGTGGCGCGCACGCCTGGGTGTCCGGTGAGGGCCGCCAGATGCGAGGCCTGCGCCACTTCGAGCGCAATGCGCGCGTCTTCCGATGCCTCATCGTGCAGCTCGAGCGAGGCGCGTGCGGCCGCGCAGGCAATCGGATTGGCCGTATACGAATGTCCGTGAAAGAACGTGCGCGTACGTTCGCCCAGGAAGGCGTCGAAAATGCGCTCGGTGGTGAGGGTTGCACCCAGTGGCATGAAACCGCCGGTGAGACCCTTGGACAAGCACATGAGATCGGGCGTTATGTCGGCGCGTTCACAGGCAAAGAGCGGACCGGTGCGACCAAAGCCGGTGAGCACTTCGTCGGCAATGAGATGTACACCGGCCGATTGCGTGCGCCCGCGAATGCCCTGCAGCACCCGTTCGTCCCACACGCGCATGCCACCGGCACCGAGCAGCAGCGGTTCAACAATCACCGCGGCCAGTTCATGCCCGCGTGCATCGATGAGTGCATCGAGTGCCGCCAGCGTGTCGCCCTCACTGGGGTCAGGAAGACGCGCCACTTCGAAGAGCAACGGATCGAACGGCGTGGTAAAAATCCCACGACCACTGGCCGACATGGCACCGAATGTATCACCGTGATACGCATTCTCGAGCGCCGCCACCAGGCGACGCGGTGTGCCCTCGTTGACGAACGCCTGCAGCGACATCTTGATCGCCACTTCAACGGCCGTGGAGCCATTGTCGGAGTAAAACACGCGCGACAATCCACGCGGCGCTCGCGAAATCAGGGCCGCTGAAAGTTCAGCCGCCGGCTGATGCGTAAAGCCGGCAAAGATCACGTGATCGAGTGTGACCGCCTGTCGGGCGATCGCGAGTGCGATGTCGTGATGGCAATGCCCGTGCGTGGTCACCCACCACGACGACACGGCATCGAGGATCGGTCGACCATTGCTCTCGTACAACCAGGCGCCCTTGGCACGCGTGATCGGCAACGGCAGCGCCATACCCTGATGCTGCGTGTAGGGATGCCAGTTGAACGCCTGATCGAGGAGCAGCACACGCTGTTCGTCGGGGACGTTGACCGACTCATCGTCGTCATCGTTGTCCGCTGGATCACCGTTGGCGTTGTCGTCTTCCGCAAACGTGGCGTCGTCTTCCGCGAACGTGCTGTCGTCGTCACCGAATGTATCGTCGTCGTCCTCAGCGAACGCATTGTCATCGTCCTCAGCGAACGCATTGTCATTGTTCGCGAAATCTCTACCCACGTCGTCGGTGTCATCGTCCCCGGAATCATCCCCGAACCCGCCGCCTGGCACACCGTCGCGCGCGCTCATGAAGGCACGCCGGTACGCAATGCGTCGAGCAGGTTGGCCGCCAGAGCATCGATGAGTTCGCGCGGGTGCAGCGCACTCACGGAAATGCGCAGACGCGATGTACCCGCTGCGACGGTGGGGGGACGCACGCCGCCAATGAGAAAACCGCGTCGCCGCATGTCGGCCGCTATCTGCATGGTTCGCACCGGATCTCCAATGATCACGGGAATAATGTGTCCATCGTGCGCCCCGCTTACTGCGTGTCCGCCCTGCAGCAATCGTTGACGCAACCGGGCTGCTCGCTCACGCACCGCCTCACGTCGCCACGGTTCGGTATCGCTGATGCGTAGCGCTTCGAGGGTGGCCGCTGCCATTGACGGTGGCGTGCCGGTGGTGAAGACAAACGACCGTGCCCGGTTGAGCAAAAACTCAATCAATCTGTCCGAACCGGCCACGTAGGCTCCGGTGGTGCCCAGTGCCTTGCCGAGTGTGCCGACCACGACATCCGGTTGTCCCAATATGTTGCACTGTTCAATCGCACCGCGTCCGGTGGCACCCAGTACCCCAGTGCCGTGTGCGTCGTCCACGTAGGTCCACGCACCGTAACGCCGGGCCAGCGGCATGAGCGCCTCAAGGGGGAACGTATCACCGTCCATGGAGAACACGCCTTCCACCACGATCATCGCGCGCCGAAACTCACCCGCGTCTTCGCGCAGCAGTTGCTCCAGTGCGTCAAGATCAGCGTGCGGGAACACACGTATCGTGGCGCGTGACAAGCGGCAGCCGTCGACCAACGACGCGTGGTTGAGTGCGTCGCTGTAAATGACATCGGCCTTGCCCACCAACGCCGGAATCGCGCCCAGGTTGGCCATGTAGCCGCTCGCAAAAAGCAGCGCGCGCGCGCAATGCTTGAACGTCGCCAACTCGCGCTCCAGCGCTTCGTGCACCGGATGGTTGCCGGAGATCAGCCGAGCGGCACCGGCGCCGGTGCCCTCGGACTCGAGCACGGCGGCAGCAGCACGCCCCAATCGCGGATCGGAGGCAAGGCCGAGGTAGTCGTTGGAGGCGAAATCGGCGATGCGCTCCCCGTCGAGCAATACGGTGCCCGCCCGCCGCTGGCGCACGGCTTTCAGCGAGCGACGCAACCCCGCGTTGGCCAGTTGCTGCAACTCGTCACTCAGGACGTCTTCAAGCGACAGACGGTGAACCGGATCAGACATCGCAGGAAAGTAATCCGGCGGCGCGTCAAATGGTGGCCGACCGACAGACTGCGGTCTCGGTGGCGCGCTGTGAATCAGCGGACCACGAACGTGAGCGTGGCGCTGCTCGGATGCGCGCTGCACTCGCCGGTGTAGGTGCCCTTTTGCGGCATTGAGTATTCCACGGTTTCGCCGGCACCCGCCGAAAACATCCCGAGTCGATGCGTGATCGAATCGGAGTTGACAATACGCACGCGCGGTCGCCCGCCAGCCGCGACCACAATCGTTTCCGGCAGTGCATGCACCCGCCAGAAGCGCTCGTGCACCTCGGCCACACCGCCCTCGGGAATGCGAATGTCCACCGCCGGTCGTGGCCAGGTGCTGATGGCCGCGATCACCGTAAAGGCAATCACGGCCAAAACCTGGGCCAACAGTTTGAATGTGTTCACGGGCTGATGCTGGCGTGTTCAAAGCGAGATCGCTGGGTGCCGCCGCTCACGTAATCAATGCGAGATCGCTGACTGCCGCCGCTCGCGTGATCAATGCGAGATCGCTGCGTGCCGCCGCCGCCACGTGTGTGCGTCACCGCAACACGCGCTTGAGATCGGTGACCATTGCGTCTACGCCACTGTTGAACGAGTACATGGTGCGCAGTGTACCGGAGTCATCGACCAGAAAACTCTGCGACGCGTGCGCCATGAGATACTCGTCATCGCTCACTCCCGGTGTTTGATACGACGCCACGGAAAAGGCGGCCTGCATATTGGCCACCGTGGCACTGTCTCCGGAGAGACCGATAAACGCTTCGTCAAACTGCTTCGCGTACGCGTCGGCCACCGCCGGTGTGTCGCGTTCGGGATCGATGCTCACAAACAGCCAGCGCACGCGCTCACCGTCTGCGCCCAGCTGTGCCTTGGCCTTGGCCCAATCCGCGAGCGTGACCGGACAAATATCCGGACAGTGCGTGTAACCAAAAAACACAAACGTCGGGCGGTTTTCGGTTGGCTCGGTGGTGAACGTATCGCCGGACGACAGCGTGAAAGTGAACGACGGAATCGCTGGTGCCGGCTCCATCGAGACGCCTTCCCAAGCCGTCTCTCCGCAGCCGGCAATGATGCACAGCGCCACAGCAAGCAGCGGAGCGCGCCACCATCGGTTCACGTGGCGCATGCCTCACACAGTCCGTAGAGCACCACTTCATGGCGTTCAAGCTGGAAGCCCGGTGGCGTGAGCTCGTTGAGCTGTCCCGGGCAGCCGTGAATCTCAAACACGCGCGCGCAGAGTCGGCAGCGGAAATGATGGTGGTGAGCCTGACCGGCCACTTCGTATCGCGGCGGTTCGCCCGGCAGCTCCACGGGCGTGAGCCAGTCGTCCTCAAGCAGCGAGGCGATGGTTCGGTACACCGTGGCTATGCCCAGCCCTTTCACATGATCTCGGCCGGCCTCAAGCACTTCGGTGGGGCCCAACGGCCGTCCCGCATCCTCAAAAACGCGGCGAATCGCGTCCCGCTGTCGTGTTCGACGTTCCATTATCAATAATAACCAGCCGAGCGCGGCGCTGGGGTACCGAAATTGGAAAGTTGCTGCTGCGCTGGCCTCCTGACGTGCCGCGTACTTGATTCCCGCCGTGCTCCCCTCAACCACAGCTCGCGAACCAATGCCCCCCACTCCACCCGGCAACCCGTCCGGTGCGTCTCGCCGCGTCCTTGTGCCCGACCCGTTCAGCGTGGCGCCCGTACAATGGGGACGCGTGCTGGCCGTTTTCGGTGTGGCGCTGATCCTGTCGCATCTCGCCGACGGTCTGGCCTGGGAGCATCTGCGCGACGAGCGGGTGAACGACCGCGATTGGGGACGCTGGCTTCGCACGGTGGGGTACTTGCCCGCGTGGGTGCTGGGCGCGTTGGCCCTGTGGCTCACCGCTCGGCCCGCACCTGGTGAGCCCCCCAACGGACTCGGGTGGCGCGCCGGGGCGCTGGTGCTGTCGCCGGCGCTGGCGGGCGGCCTGGCTGAGCTGGTCAAGCTCTCGGTGCGTCGCCAACGGCCCGGCGCGGCCTCACCGGAGTATCTGTTCCGACCGTTCGATGTGGATTTGTGGAGCACCAGGGGGTTGGGGTTTATCAGCAGCCATACCGCCGTGGCGTTTGGTGCGGCCGCACTCATGGCGCGCGCGTTTCCCGGTAGCAGGGCGGTGTGGTACACGCTGGCTGCAGGCTGCGCCGTTACGCGGGTGATGTCCGGGGCGCACTATCTCAGCGATGTCGTGGGCGCGGCGGTGGTGGGCTGGCTGGTGGCCGAGTTCGTGTGGCGCTGGGCGGCCGGGCGCGGGCGGCGGGTGGCGGGTGGCGGCGTACGTGTGAAGGAGCACGCGCCATTGTGAGCGGGTTCGATTGCTGAGTAGACGACACAAAAAAACGGCGGGCCCCACCCGGGAGCCCGCCGCTTTTGTGTTCCTGTGTACCGACCGGTTTTGAGACCGGTTTAGCGACCGTACCGCTTCTTGAACTTGTCGACGCGACCCTGCGTGTCGATGAGACGCTGCGTGCCCGTGTAGAACGGGTGGGAGTCGGCGGTGATTTCGAGAAGGATGAGCGGATACTCGTTGCCGTCGTCGAGCGTGATCTTTTGTTCGCTGGTCATGGTAGACCGCGTGATTATGATCGTGCCCGTTGACGAATCTTTGAACACCACCGGGTGGTACGGCGGATGAATAGCGTCTTTCATGTGAAGCAATCCTCACGCACCCATTTCCGGCGGGCACGCATCGCGGTTACTGAAAACCGCCTGGGGTGATCCAAGCCGTTCGCCGTAAGGCGACTATTTCCGGTTTGGTGTCGGCGACCGCGTACGAGATTCATGCGCGCGGGCACAGTCCTGATATTTCGTCTAATCGGACTCGCAGGTCAAGCGGTACGGTGAGACCTGCGCTCACGCCGCCCCGATTCCCCGCTGATCCCGCGCTGGGACAGTCCCGCGGCAACCAGTTTGCCCGACCGCGGCGCGCGCTACCAAGGCAGCACCATCAGCCCGACCATGGCGCTACCCGCCGCTACAAAGCCCAGACGCCGCAGTGGCATGACCCCGTTCACCGGCGGCAGGACCGATCGCGCCACGGTAAAGGCGATGTAAAGCATGGTGCCGGCCGCGAACGGAAGGATCACAAGGGCCAGCTGTTCGGCCATCCGCCCCAGCGCGAGCGTGAGCGCCGCACCGGCCATGGCAAAGACCGCCGTGAGCGCGTTGAAGAGCAGCGCCCGTTTGGGGGCCAACCCGCCGTGCACAAAAAGACCAAATGTGCCCAACTCCCGCGGCAGCTCGTGGAGGCCGATGGCCACCGCCGTGAGGACTCCCAGCTCGGGCTGCACCATGAACGTAGCGGCAATCAGAATGCCGTCCAGAAAGTTGTGCAGCACATCGGCGCTGAACGCCATGGGCAACAGCGCCCGCGGCGCGCGCGATTGGCCCTGCGTCTGCTCGCCCGAGGCGTGATCGTGATGCACGTGCTCGTAGTGCGGCACACCCATGGCGAGACCGTGCGCGTGGCCGTGGTCGTGCTGCTCGAGCATGTACTCTACGCCGGCGAACAGGAGGAAGCCCAGAGCGGCCATGAGCGCCACCCTGAGCGGCTCGCTGTGGGACAGCGATTCGGGCAACAGATGCAGCCCGGCTGAGGCGATGAGCACACCCACTCCAAAGGAGAGCAGGTTCGGCAGCATCGCCCGTACCAGGCGTTCGTTGTTGGCAATGAGAGCAGTCACCACCAGCGGCACGGCGCAAACGAGCGCCACGGCCACCATGGTGCGAAGCCAGACAGACATGAGGCAGCGAAAAAGCGTCTAACTCGGCGCGACGGGCCGAGCTCACAGAAGCACGTAATGAGAATCTATTCTCGATGTCGCAGCTTCGCAATCGTGTCACATGCTGTGCCAGTCCCGATTACGCAGCGGCGTGGACGCGCACCACCGTCTCGATGGGCAGATTCGGATCGAGGCTGTCACGCACGGAGCAGTACTTGGTGACGGCCAGCTCCACGGCACGTTCGGCGTGGGCGGCTTCGATACCTGTTCCGGCAATGTCGTAGGTCATGAGCACACGCGTCACGCGGCCCGGCACGCCGTCAAAGCGTTCGGCGTGCACGTCAATGGCCAGAGCGCTGATCGGGGTGCGTCGTTTTTCCAGGATGTCGACGATGTCGTAGCCCGTGCAGGCCGCGAGGGCAAACAACAGTGCTTCAACCGGGCCGGGTCCGCGATGCAAATCACCATCGAGGATGATTTGGGGACCGCCTGCACGTCCACCTTCAAACGCGTGGCCGCCCACCCATTGCAGTGAGAGCTTGGTTGGTGGTTTGGGGCTCATGGTTTTTCTCCTACGGTGATTGGTGCCCGGACAGCGTTACCCCACTCCGTCCATGATCCGTCGTAGTTGCGCACGTTGCGGTAGCCCAGAAGAAAGGTGAGAACGAACCAGGAATGCGAAGACCGCTCGCCGATGCGACAATATGTAATGACGTCCTGATCGCTGCGCAGGCCAACCTCAGTCTCATAAATCGCGCGCAGGGCATCGGCGGCCTTGAACGTGCCGTCAGCATCGGCGGCGCGAGACCACGGCACGCTGTGGGCGCCCGGAATGTGTCCACCGCGCAATGTGCCTTCCTGCGGGTAGTCGGGCATGTGCGTCCGCTCGCCACTGTACTCCTGCGGCGACCGCACATCGATGAGCGGCTTTTTTGCGTCCATGTGCACGCGTGTGTCGTGAAAAAAGGCGCGAATCGTTTCGTCATTGCGTTCGTGCGCCACAAACTCCGACGGCGAAAATGTCGGAACGTCAGTGGTTGTTTCGCGATCTTCGGCAATCCACTTGGCGCGACCGCCGTCGAGCAGCTTCATGTTCCTGAACCCAAATAACGAGAACACCCAGAACGCGTAGCTGGCCCACCAGTTGTTTTTGTCACCGTAAAAAATGACGGTGGTGTCTTCGTCCACGCCCAGTTTGCGCAGCAGCGTCTGAAACGATTCGCGCGACACGTAGTCGCGTTGTACCTGATCGTTGAGGTCGGTGTGCCAATCAATGCGCTGCGCACCGGGAATGTGTTCGAGATCGTACAGGAGCACGTCTTCGTTGCACTCCAGCAAACGAATGTCCGACTGCCCAAGGCGTTCGGCCAGCCACGCGGTGCTCACGAGCACTTCGGGATGCGCGTAGCCTTTGGCCAGGATTGCAGGATCAGGAGCGTGTGTACCAGTCACGATGAAGTCCGGATTGGAATGAGAGGACCAAGAGTGCGACGCGCGGGCGGTATCGCGCACTGATGGGAAAGCGACGCGGAGTCGGCCATGGTTCCGACGATGTATTGTATGCTGGGGGAAACGCTGGCGGAGCGCGCGCTGTTAGTGCTTGTGTGCGGGGAACGTGCGGGAACGTGCGGGAACGTGCGGGAGCGTGCGGGAACGTGCGGGAACGTGCGGGAACGTGCGGGAACGGGAACGTGCGGGAACGTGCGGGAACGTGCAAGATATTGGGCGGCACTGCGCGACTTTGCGGCATTTTCAAACCCGCGCCCGGTGGACACTGACCTATGCAACGACGGTAATCACATGGCAACCGCGCCCGCTGCCCCACAAATGGAGCCGTACGCCCGCCACGTGCTGGTGTGCACGGGAGGATTCTGCAGCGACGATCGCCGCGGACGCGCCCTGTACAGTCGGCTCGCATTTCTGTTGCAGCGCGAAGGACTGCTGTTTGGTCCGCATCGCATCAAACGCAGCGAGGCGCCGTGTCTGGGCGTGTGCCACGGCGGTCCGATCGTGGTCGTGTATCCCGAGGGCGTGTGGTATGCGCGGGTCACGCCGGAGCTGCTGGAACGCATTGTGATGGAGCATCTCAAGGAAGGGCGAGTTATCGAGGACGCCGTTTTTCACCGTTTGGGGGCCGGCTGAGTGATTGTCCGGTCGGTGGCCGACGGTGGCCGACGGTGGCCGACGGTGGCCGGCAGCGGTTGACGGTGGCCGACGGTGGTTGGCAGCCGGCGCGCTAACGCCGCGCAGTGCAACCAACCACCGTCAGCCCTATACTTCCGCCGTCAACGCTTCCCAACCGCGCCAGCCGAGCCGGAATCTGGCTTTGCCGTTCTCACGCCATGCTCACCGCGAGGGCCTCCAACCGCGCCACCCGCTCCGCCGTGGGCGGATGCGTGCTGAAGAGTTTTCCGATACCCAGGCCCTTCATCGCGGACAGCGGATTCACGATCGCCAATGGCGCCATGGCCGGTGACACGTCCATCGGAATGCGTTTGGCCGACATCTCCAGCTTCTGTAACGCACCGGCCAGCGCGAGCGGCCGTCCACAGATCTCTGCTCCCACCCGATCGGCCTTGAACTCACGCTGACGGCTGATTGCGTACTGCATGATCATGGCCGCAACCGGTGCGACGATCATGGCCACCAATCCGACAAAGGGATTGCCGCCTTCTTCGTCGTTCCCGCGTCCACCAAAGAAAAAGGCGAACTGCGCCAGGTTGGATATTGCACCGGACATCGTGGCCGCGATCGTTTGCAGCAGCATGTCGCGGTTCTTGATGTGCGCGAGCTCGTGAGCGATGACGCCCTCGAGTTCCTCTCGGTTGATGAGTTGCATGAGACCGTCCGTCACGCACACCACGGAGTTTTCCGGGTTGCGCCCGGTGGCAAAGGCATTGGGCTGCGCGTGCGGCGCGATGGCCACCGTGGGCATGGGCAGACCGGCGTTCTGCCGTAAACGATCGACCATGCGATAAAGATCAGGCGCTTCGGCCTCCGTGACGATGCGCGCCTTGTACGAGCGCAGCACCAGCTTGGACGAGCCCCAGAACATGAAAAGATTCATGACGGCGGCCAAGCCGAACGCCAGCATCGCGCCGTTGGCTCCGCCCAGAGCGGAACCCAAACCCACGACAAGCGCCGTCAGGCCAGCCAGCAGGACAAAAACCTTGATGTTGTTCATTGGTGTGTTCGAGGTGTTGAGGGGAGTTGACCCTCTTTCCACAGAGCCGGAACTGCCCACCGCCACGTTCGTGTCGGCTTCCGGATCAGCTTGCCATAGCTACTACCCTGATCGAAGGGTTTTGTCCCGCGTTTTACGCTGGTTTTCACGCCGTTTCAACTCGGCCGTCACTGCGTCAAGGTGCCGTGGCCAGACGTATGTCGCCCGTTCCTGAAACTGTCGCCACGTCTCCGGCTCGCCGGCCAGAAACTCAGTGTGTCGCCGGTGCGCCTTGCGCGCGTTGCACGTGAGGCACGCGGTCACTACGTTCCCCGCCGAGTGGTCACCGCCGCGCACGCGAGGCTGCACGTGATCTACACTCAGAGTGTCCGGTGTTCCTTCGGTTCCGCAGTACACGCAGCAAAACTGGTCACGCTCGAATACCGCGTGGCGAGTGGGGGTGCTGTGCGGCGGAATCGCTGCCCGCGTGTTGCGCGGGTTGCGTCCTGTCACGCCGACCGTCGGGGCCATTGGACTGCCATGGTCAAAATTCCTGATCCAATGCGTCGCCACATGATGACGCGGTTGACACGTTTCTTCGATCCCGATGAAGCGGCGGCCAGCGCACCCGGTGACCTGCCACCGCGACTTACCCATACTGCTCTCGAGGCCCTTCGCATGTCCCGTCCGCGCGACCGTATTCTGACCAATCTGGAAGAGATGTACACCGAAGCCTTCGCGCGCGCCAAGGAATCCGGCGACGCGGCGCAAATGGCGTCGTTGGATTTCGCCTACCGGCGAGAGCAGTTGTACTTTGAGATTCTGCTCGACGTGAGGGACGCGGTGGAGAAGCGGGGGTAGGGGAGGACGGCGATGACGGTGACAGTTCGCGGTTGACGTTTGGGTTTTTCACTATCCACCGTGAACCGTTCACCGTCACCGTGAACGCGGTCCAACGGCTGTTTCCCGCCGTGAACGGTCACCGCCCAGCCACAGCGTGTGACAGCGTTTACGGTTACGGTCCACTGTTGACGGTTTGGGTTTTTCACTACTCACCGTGAACCGTTCACCGTCACCGTAAACGCGGTCCAACGGCTGTTCCCCGCCGTGAACGGTCACCGCCCAGCCACAGCGTGTGACAGCGTGTGACAGCGTTCACGGTTACAGTCCACTGTTGACGGTTTGGGTTTTTCACTACCCACCGTGCACCGTTCACCGTCACCGTGAACGCGGTCCAACGGCTGTTCCCGCCGTTAACGGTCACCGCCCAGCCACAGCGTGTGACAGCGTTTACGGTTACAGTCCACTGTTCACGGTGTAGGTTCTTCACTACTCACCGTGCACCGTTCACCGTCACCGTGAACCCGGTCCAACGGCTGTTCCCGCCGTCAACCGTCACCGCCCTGCCACCGCCGGCTTGCCTACCACCACCACGCCTCCTGTCTCCCTGGCGATTGTCAACGCTCGCGTCTGGACCGGCAATCCGTCCCGCCCTTGGGCCGATGCCATTGCCGTCGCGGACAACACCATCAAGGCGGTAGGGTCGGGCGCCGAAATCCGAAAACTCACGCCCGCATCGGCCCGCGTAATCGATGCGGAGGGCGGCATGATAACGCCTGGCTTTATCGCTGCTCATGTGCAGTTTCTCGCCGCCGGCCTGGCGCTGTCGTTGGTGCAACCGCCTGCTGCGTCCACGCTGCGGCCCAGCGACGTGCAACTTGATCGCGCGCTCGCCGCTGCCATGTCGCACGCTGCGTCATCGGGTGTGACCGCCGTGCATCACTGGGGCGTTTGGGACGACCTTGCCGTGTTCCGGCGCGCGCGAGACGCCAACAGCCTGCGTACGCGAATCTACGCCGCGGTTCCGCTGGCTACGCACACGCGGCTGGCCGAACATGTCGCCGCCTACGGCGTTGGCGATGCGCTCTTTCGCATCGGACTGCTCACGACGTGTGTTGAACCGTCACTCGGGTCGCAGTCGGCGTCGTTGCGCGGACGGCTTTGCGATACAACGGAAAAGTCATCGCCCTTCATGACAGAGCCGGAGCGCATGCTCGATCTAATGCTCGCCGCAGATTCGGCCGGGTTGCAACTCGCCATGCACGCGATTGACGACCGCGCGGTTCGTGCTCAGCTCGACTTGATTGCGCGGGTGGTCGAAGCGCATGGTGTTCGCGACCGTCGCTGGCGCATGGAAAACGCGCAGGGCTTGCATCCCAGTGACATGGCACGATTGCACGCACTCGATCTTGTTGCGAGCGTGCAGCCGTATGACCGGATTAACAATGACAGACGCGCAGAACAAGTTTACGATGCCGAAAATGCGTCCCTTACGCCTGCGCTTCGTTCAATGCTCGATCACGGAGTACCACTGGCGTTCGGCAGCGATTGGTTTGCGGCGCCGCCCAAGCCGCTGGATGGCATCTACGCAGCGGTCACACATCGCACGCTCACTGACGCGAATCCAGACGGTCCTGTTCCCGTACAGGAAATCACCGTTGATGACGCGTTGCGTGCTTATACAAGCGACGCGGCGTACGCCGGTTTTTCCGACACACAAACAGGCGTGCTCTCGCGCGGACGCTTGGCTGATCTGGTGCTGCTTGATCGGGACATCACACGCGTTGCACCAGAGACACTGCGTGACACGCAGGTGCGCGTGACCGTAATGAACGGCCAGGTGGTGTACGAAAGTGCAGGACTGTAACGAGAGCGCCGCGAGAGACCATGACGAACTGAACCGTGAGCGATTCGCGCTGACGGGGTCAGTGCCAAGTCTGTCCGACACAGCAGCTATCCATCGTGTTCGGAAACTGCTAATCTCTTAAATGCGAAGGCAGGCGCGCCGACGCGCATCTGCGACACGCGTATGGCCACTTTGACATGGAGTACTCATGCTGAGCATGTCCTACAGAAAAAGTTTTCTCGCCGTGTGTTTCTGTGCCGCTCTGGTCGCGTGTGGTGGTGGCGACAGTTCGGACACTGCAGCTGACACACCGGCGCCCGTGGCCGACGCGGTCACTCCCGCCGCGACCGTAGCCAACGCCGAAGGTGAGCGGCTGTACGCATCCTGCGTGGCCTGCCATCAGTTGAACGGACAAGGAATGGCTGGCGCGTTTCCTCCGCTCGCCAACTCCGAATGGGTCACGGGATCACCCGATCGGCTGATCGCCATTTTGCTGCACGGCATGCAAGGTCCGATCACCGTTGCTGGGGCCGAATACAACGGCGTTATGATGGCGTATGGTCTCGGCATGCCGATCAGCGACGCGGAACTGGCCACGCTGCTCACGTACATCCGCTCAAGCTGGGGTAACTCGGCTTCGGCGATCTCAACCGAAGACGTGGCGCGGGTGAAAGTCGCCACGGCTGACCGTACTACCGCCTGGACGGCGCCGGAACTCACGGCCGCCATGCCTTGACGTATCGCTGGTGGACACAGGCCGCGGGTCCGGGGTTACAGTTGTGAGCATGCCCCGGACGTGTGATCTTTCCGGGTCAACCACTTTCCCCAGAGATCCGCATGAACGCAGTCGTTCGCCACGGCCTGCTTGCCGCCGCCGTTGTGTGTGCCTATGTGCCCGCCGTGTCCGCGCAGCAAGCCATGCCACCCAAGCCTGCCGCAGCGCACGGTGCGCACCACGCCGAGGGTGTGAAGACGGAGGGCGCCAAGGAAGAAGATCATGCCAAAAGTGGCTGGAATGAGCTCGACACTTTTCATGACGTCATGTCGGCCGCTTGGCATCCAGCCAAGAACGACAGTCTTGCTCCGGCACGTGCCTCGTCCGACAAATTGGTGACTGCCGCCAAGGCGTGGGCCGGAGCCCCCGCACCCAAGGGCTGCGAGTCGCCTGTGGTGAAATCGTCGTTGGCCAAACTCGTCCCCGAATCAGAAGCGGTCGCGGCGCTTGTCGCGCGATCGGCAGACGATGCGGCGCTCAAGGCCGCACTCAAGACTGTGCACGACACGTATCACGCAGCCGAAGCGGCGTGCAAGTTGGCCAAGCACCCCGGACATTGAGAGAAGACGCACCGACTGCACCAGCGCAGTCCGGCTGGTGCACGTAGCTCGTCTACACACTTTCCGAAATACTTCCATGCTGTCTCGTCGTGATTGGTTTGGTGTGACGCTCGGCGCCGGTGCGTCGCTGGCGCTGTCGCCGCGTTTGCTCAAGGCGCTCGAGACCAGCGCACGTGCATTGCAGCCGGGAGCGTTGCTCAAGCGCGCGATTCCGTCTACTGGTGAGATGCTACCAGTAATCGGGCTGGGCAGTTCGGCTACTTTCTCGCAGGTGGCACGCAGCGAAGATGTCACCGCACTGCGGGACGTGCTGCGCACGATGGTAGAGCGAGGGGCCTCGGTGTTTGATACCGCGCCCAGCTACGGTGCATCGGAGGAGGTTGCGGGCACGATTGTGAACGACCTCGGGCTGGCCGACAAGATGTTCTGGGCCACCAAGGTGAACGCGGTGCGTCGAGGTGGCGACGCAACGGCCAATCCGGCCGACGCACGCGCACAACTTGAGACGTCGTTCAGTCGGATTCGCAAGCCCAAGGTTGATCTGATCCAGGTGCACAATCTGGCCGACGTACCAACGCAGCTCGGCATTCTTATGGAGCTCAAGAAAGAGGGGCGCATTCGCTACACGGGTGTGACCACGACGAGCGGGAGCGCCTATGGGCGGCTGGCGGAATACATGCGCAACGAACCGATGGACTTTATCGGAATCGATTATGCAGTTGATAACCGCGGCGTCGAAGAGGTGATCCTGCCGCTGGCGCTGGAGCGCAAGATTGGTGTGCTCGTGTACGCACCGTTTGGTCGCACGAGTCTGTTTCGTCGCGCCGCAGGTGTTGCGGTTCCCGAGTGGGCCCGGGAGTACGACATCAACTCGTGGGCGCAGTTCTTCCTCAAGTTTTTGGTGAGTCACCCGGCGGTTACGGCGGTGACACCAGCAACGAGCAAGCCCGCGAACATGATCGACAACATTGGTGGCGGCATTGGTCGCTTGCCGGATGCTGCGGCGCGAACGCGCATGGCGGTGTTTGTGGACGCGTTGCCGGCGGCGGGTAGGGGCTGATCCGCGGGCTTGCTCGTGTGAGAATGCAGTGCAAAACGGGGCCGGTCGCATGGTGCGGCTGGCCCCGTTTTCGGGGAACTGCAACTGCCTTGACCGCGGAGACTCAGAGTTGCAGAGGGAACTGCAACTGCCTTCACCGCGGAGACTCAGAGTTGCGGAGGGAACTGCAACTGCCTTCACCGTGGAGACTCAGAGTTGCGGAGGGAACTGCAACTGCCTTTACCGCGGAGACTCAGAGTTGCGGAGGAAACTGCAACGGCAACTTTTGGGAGTGGTACGAATCGAGTCGCGCTTGCGGACCTCCTTTCCCCGTTCGTTGCAGTTTTACTCGGCGTCTCGGCGTCTCGGCGTCTCGGCGTCTCCGCAGTAAAAGCCGTCGGCAGTTCCTCAGGGAACCGGCGCCTGTGTGGCGCTCCGGCTGCTCGAATCCGAGGCGGCCGGCAACGTACTCAGCACATCGCGCCACGAGAACTTGCTGCCTTTGCCGCGCACGTAGTAATCCATCCACGCCATCTCGCTCACGGACTTCACCAGCCGGTTGCGCGGGTCCGGGATGCCGTGGCTGTTGCCGGGATACATGAACAGCTCGGTGGGAACGCCCAGTTTCTTGAGTGCCATGTGCAGCTCCACCGACTGCGGACTGGGTACGCGCGGGTCGCCCTCCACTACGTGAATCATGGTGGGCGTTTTGGCCTTTGCGATGTACTTGATCGGTGACTGATCCCAGTATGCGTCGAAGTTGTTGTACGGCAGATCATCGCCGAGATAGAACTGTCGATTTCGCTGCACGTCACTTTGCGCGTACATGGAAATCCAGTTGGAGGTGCCGGCACCTGAGCTGATGGCTTTGAAGCGATCGGTGCTTACCAGCGTCCAGTTGGACCAATGTCCACCGGCGCTCCAGCCGAGCATGCCCATGCGCGTGGAGTCAACGATGCCGTCCTTGATCAGCTGATCGACACCGGTGATGATGTCGTCGTAGCCTTGCTGGAAATAGTTACCCACGATGGCCGTACGATGTGCTTCACCGTAATTGGTGGAGCCACGGTAGTTGGGCTTGAGCACGGCGTAACCCGCGCCGGCGTACACCTGCGAGCCATACCCACCGTTGAAGCCGAGTACATCGGCCGACGCCGGTCCGCCGTGAATGGCCACGATCAGTGGATATCGCTGACCGGCCTGATAACCCACGGGCAATGCGAGCACGCCACCCACTTGCTTGCCGTCAGTGCTGGTCCAAGTAACTTCACGTTCTTCTCCCAACGCGATGTTTCGCAGCTGCGGATTGGCATCGGTGAGCTGCACCCACGATGCACGATCGTTCACACGGTCAAGCGACGTAATGGCATACAGCGTGGCTGGCGTTGCCGGATCTATGTAGTTGATCAGCAACAACCCCGAATCGTCATCGCGGCTGACGCGTGCTGCAGACTTCCAGTTGGTGACCTGCCGGACGGTGTTCTTTGCCACATCGAGCGCGAGCAACTGTTCTGTGGCCTTGATACCTTCGCCAAAAAATACGGTCTTTCCATCAGCCGACCAGAAGTCGGCACTCACATTTCCGTCGAATGATTCACCGAGCTTCTTCCATGCACCGCCGCGCGCGCTCACGTCACGCATATACAAGCGACGGTTGGACATCGTGTAGCGTGTGAGATCGTTGGGCGCAGAGAAAGCGACCGAGCGGCTGTCGGGCGAAAATGTGAGTCCACCTTCGCCCACTTCGGTATTGTTGGTAAGCCGCTCGATGTTGCCCGACGCGGTTTCCAAAAGGTACAGATCACCGTTGATACCTTGCTCGGTGATGTTGCGTTCGTAGCGATCGGACGAAATACCAGTAAAGCCAATCCACTTCCCGTCAGGGGAAATGGTCATGCCCTGCACGGTGTAGGACGAGTCGCGTGTGAGCCGCGTGGCCTTTTTCGTTTCCAGTTCAAACGCCCACAAGCTCTGCAGCGGTGTTTCGGCGTTCTGAATGTTCACCGTGAACTTTTTCTCTCGACGCAAGCGCTCATCGGCGGCGTCTTCGTCTGGTCCCGTGTAGTAGATGCGGCGACTATCGGGCGCGATCTCCCAGTTGGAAACGCCACCAGTGTGAGCGGTGAGTTTTTCCGGCTTGGCGTTGTACAGACTATCAATGGACAGGCGATACAGTTGCTGCTGCTCGGTACGACCCGCGCGGAACACGAGCCACTGGCCATCCTTGCTGAAGACGAAGTTGCTCACACCGCCTTGTGTACTGGTGACTTTGCGCGCTTCACCACCGTCGGCGCGCATGGTGTAAATCTGATTCCCGCCGTTCTCACCCGTGGCATCACGATTGGACTGGAACGCGAAGAACTTTCCATCGCGTGACCACGCCGGTGCCGTTTCGTTCTTGTCGGTTGTAAACGTCATCTGCTTGGACGACGACAGGCCGCTGCGAACGTTCACCAGGTGAATGTCGGTTTGCGACTTCGCCTCATCCCAGTTGGGTGTGTTGACCGTATGCAGAAGCCACGTGCCGTCCGGGCTCGGCGCGAACGATCCCGCCGACTTGAGGTGCTGCATGTCGAGAAACGTCATGGGGCGACGCTCGGCTGCGGTCGCGCTCTGTGCGA
The DNA here is from genome assembly GCA_038203945.1 of Gemmatimonadales bacterium. Taxonomy (GTDB): domain Bacteria; phylum Gemmatimonadota; class Gemmatimonadetes; order Gemmatimonadales; family Gemmatimonadaceae; genus JAABRT01. The sequence continues at coordinate 7,914 of JBBRDJ010000031.1, read as the reverse complement.
GCACGGGACTGGCGAAGGAAGCCGAGACACCGGTCGTCGCGACACCAACTGTGAAAACGGCGCAGGCGAGGCGGCTCCAACGTACCGCGCGGCAACGAGCAGGAACGTGCAGCAAAACGTTCATGGCAAAACCTCAGGAAGGCGGGAGTACAAACAGCGGGAACACGAACAGGGGGAACACAAACAGCGGGAACAACCTCACGGAGCTGGGAACGCAGCAATCGCCCCGTCAAGAATACGGCGTGCTTCGCGCTGGTCCGCGAAGTCACCAACCTGCATGACACCAGGCCCTTTGTACGCACCGAACCACCGGGCCACGATATCGAGTGCGTCTGGATACGACGCACGGAACTCGGCGAGTGTTGTGATTCGTGCAAACGGTCCATCCAGACCGGTGGCGATGAGTTTATCATCATGCTCGCCCCCGTCCTTCATGTGTAACACACCAAGCAAACGTGCCGACACAACGGTACCTCGCGGAAGGGCCGGCCCGAGCAGAATGACATCGAGCGGGTCGCCGTCGCCACCGGCTTCGCGCGACAGGAGCGTACGCGGAATGAACCCATAGTTGCCAGGGTAGGGGAGAAAGACCACTACGCGCGGGCGCTCATCACGCTGCTCCCATTCCAGCCGCCCAGTCGTCTTGTTTAATTCCCACTTGTCGTTGGTGCCGGCGGGAATTTCTACCACAATGGTGATGTTGCCGACGCTGTCGAGCGGTGATGGTGCGCGCAGCAGATCGACTGTTGTGTCCGTGCGGAACCACCCATCACCCGGCGCGCGCAGCGACGGACTGCCGACGCTGTCCGCGCCCGCAATCTGAACCGATACCTCATTCGTGCGATCCTCAATGCGACAGCCTGCCCCGGTCGCGAGGCAGGCCGTCACAAGCAATGCGCTACATGTTGACCGCATTCACCTTCTTCGCATCCGCTTTCTTGGGCGGCGTGTACAGCGGCTTGAGCTCGCGGTAATGTCGGTCCATTTCGAGGCGCGGAATGCCCTTGTCCAGCCATTCGGACGCCGGCTCACCCTTGAGGTGATGGTCCCAGAACTGCATGAGCCGCATGGTATAATCACGCCGATTCTTGAGCTGCGAGAGGCCGTGGTTCTCGCCCTGATACTCGAGCAGAATTACATCCTTGTCGAGCTGACGCAGCGTGTTGTAGAACGTGATGCCCTGGTTGTAATCCACCGCGCCGTCTTTGTCGTTGTGCAGGATGATGAGCGGCGTATTGATCTTGTCGGCGTACCGATTGGGTGAGTTACGCTCGTACGCTTCCCGGTTCTCAATGAAGTTGCCCTTGAAGCGTCCCTGCGAGCTCTGAAAAATGGGCTGGTTGGCTGAACCCGTGTTCCAGTACACCGAGCTGTACATGCTCACCATGTCGGTGAGCGGCGCACCGGCCACGGCGCTCTTGAAAAGGTTGGTCTGCCCCACAAGGAACGCCGTCTGGTAGCCACCCCATGAGTGGCCGTGCAAACCAATTTTTGTTTCGTCCACAATGCCGGTGGCCACGGCCGCCTTGATCGCCGGAATCACGCTCCACACGGCCGACATGCCCGGATCATTGATCGTGTAGCGAATGTCCGGCATGTACACGGCGTATCCGCGGCTGGTGTAAATGCTCGGCGTGTACGAGCTGCTGAACGATGGTGCGTAGAAGTTGTGCAGGTTGTCCGACATCTTTTCGTAGATGTACGTGACGGTGGGATACTTTTTGCCTTCTTCGTAGCCAGCTGGCAGGAAAAGCGCACCCTGCAGCGTATCGCCCTTGTCGCTCACGTACGTGACCAGACGCGCTCCCGCGCTCCACGCCAGACCGTTCATGTTGGGCGCGCCATCGGTGAGGCGCAGCGAGTCGCCGCTCCACGAGATCTTCCAGTAATCCGGATAGCGGGCCGCTGTGGAAATGCTGGCCACCCAAACGTCGGCGTTGCGCGCCTTGATTGGGTTCACGCGTGCGTCACGCCAATCGAGTGCGGTGATGCGATTGCCTTTCGGATCAACGCGAAGAATGCCCTCCCTCTTCGTGCGCTCATCACGTGCCGTAATCATGAACGGCGCGTTCATGTTCACACCACGCTGACGCGGATCGGTGATCAACGGACGGCCGTAGCGAATACCTTTGGCCTTTCCGTCACGCGTGAGGTTCACGGCATCGCCACCGCTCACGTTCACCCGATACACATCCCAGCCGTCGCTCGCGAGAAAGGCGTTGCCGTCACTCGCCCAACCGTACAACGGATAGCTGGGCCGATCTACGTTGTGATCGTCTTCCACGTCAATGAATCGTCCACCCATGGTCACTGGCTTGCGCGCGAGGGTTTCGAGCTCCATCACGTGCCACTCGCCGTCGTCCCAGAACGCCATGTGACGACCGTCGGGCGACGTGCTGCTGTTCCCTTGTAATCCCTGCACCGCGAGACGCTTCTCGCCCGTGCGCGGATTGAGCACGTACACATCGCGCTTGTTGATGCCGTCCACGCTGGCCTGCCGCTGATACGGCGAGACATCAGTGGCCATCACCCAGCGGTCGAGATCGGTGGTGGAGCCGGTGCGCGCGTTTTCGTCTGTGAGACGCACCATTTTGTCCGTGGCCGGCCAGTACGCGGCGAGATACGAGAACGTGCGGTCGGCTGTGGCCTGCACATCCTGCTGTGACTGAAGGCGCATGTCCCGGTCGTGCCACAAGCGCAGCGTCGGGGTGTCGTCGTCCTCGAGCTTTTCATCCTTGGGCACTTCGGGGGCCACTTCCTCGAGTCCAAAAAACAGTCCATCGAGGTTCTGCGACCAGCGCGGCGCCCGATTGGTGCTGATGCGATGGTTGGCCGGCCAGTCGGTGCGACCGGCGTGCGAGATCGACACCGTAGCCTCCTGCGGCGACCCCACGCGGCTGACTCCCATGGCCGTGATGACGGTATCCTTGCCCGACGTATCGATCGTGGTGCGCAGCACACTGAAGGCCAGCATCGTGTCGGCCCAGGCGAGGCGGCGATAAGTAGCGCGTTCGGCCGCATCAATACCACGCACCGCGCCCGACTGCATGTCGCGCAGCTGCACACCGTTGCCGAGTTTGTTGGTGGCGTCAATGGTGTACGCCAGCCAGCGCCCGCTGTCATCAAACGAGAACTCATTCACGTTGCCAACGTTGAGCCGCGTCTCGGTGCCGAGTTGCAACAGCAGCAAGTCGCTGCCAGCGGGGCGATTGGAACTGCCCCCGGGAGCAGCACCGCCCGGTGCGTCCGGTCCGTAGCCTTGCACTGCAACCCAGCGCGGCACATCTCCAGCAAACGCGATCGTCCGCACCTTGTCGATTTCCTTCTTTGCTCCCGTGGCAAGGTTCACCAGAGTGGCCTTACCCTGCACGGGCTTGCGATCCTTGCGCAGCTTGGCCGCGTCGTCGGCATTGGGCCACGTGAGAAAAGCAGCCCACTTTCCGTCGGACGACATTTGCAGAGCCGGATTGGAGCCCGCGTCGCCGGTGGGGAAGCGCCATTCTTTCGCGCCGGCCGCGACGGGGCGGAGCACAACTTCGGCATTGCCTTCGTTGGGCGTGAGCACGTAGCCGAACCACTGGCCGTCGCGACTGAGCTGCGCAGCGCGGATGTTCGTCCAGGCGGCGATATCGATGGGCGTCATGGCGCGCGGTACGGCGCTGGACGACGAGCTGGCAGCGGGGCTGACTGCAGTGGCGCGTGAGTCAGCCGACTGTGCGGACAGCACGGACACGAAACTGAAGGCGGCGACGAGTACGGTCGCAGCAGCGGGACGGCAGTGCATGCAATTCTCCGGGAGGAATGAGACCTCCTGAAGTTACGGTCTGTCCGTGCGCAGCGGAACGCGTGCGCGACAGGGGAACACGGGCAGTGCAGGTTGATACTCATTGCCGAGCCGTGCGTCTCCCCCTGCGTCGGCTTGTCGCGGGGTTGTAGCCGCCCTTTCACAGGCGCATTTTTTTTCATTGCAGGTTCATTACACTGGGCAGGCTCATCACACTGGCGCCCGACGGCGCTTCACCCCACCGAGGCCAGCATGCACACTCCTGATTTCCGATGTGTCACCTCCTGGCTCGCGGCCGCGCTGGCCTGCGTTGTCCTGCCTTCAGTAGCGCTGCAGGCACAAACGGCCGACTCCACCACATTCCGGGCGGGCCAGTGGGGCGCCGAGTTCGCGATGGGCGGCTTCTCCAGTCTGGGAGTCTTGCGGTTTTCAACCCCTCGGCGCGCATGGATTGGCGCGGTGACAGGGCGGTTGGAGAACGTGGAGCGGGAATCAGACCCGAGCAGCCCTCCATTTCCCCCATTCGGCTTCGCGTTTGAGCGCTCAGGTATTGATCTCTCGCTCGGGCATCGTTGGTATCGCGACATCGCCCCCCGCGTGCAGCAACACGTCACGCTGGGCGCATTGATTTCCGGTGCGCGCCAAAATCGTGTTGCTCCGCGACAAGCTGATGTGTCAGAGAACAGTGTTGGTGGTGGCGCGTTTGCCGACCTGGGCGCCATCTGGATGGTGACGCAAAAGCTTTCGCTCGGCGCGGCCTGGAATGCACAGCTGGTTCTGGGGCGGACCACCACAAACGGTTTGCCTGAACAGCGCCAGACGACAACCTCCACGACGCTGTCACTCGGGCAAGTGACCATTCGCGGCGCGCTCTATTTCTGATCGCAGTCTGCAAAGCGCGTCACACATTCGTCGCGCGATGTGACGCGCGTGCACCGAGCTTCGCCTCGATTCCACCCCCATCTCCGCCGAGAGCCGCGTCTCTGTTCCGTGAGCGGCTGTCGGCGAAGCCGTTGAGCCGCGAACGGAGCTGGGACGCGGCTCCCGCCGCCAGAATCAGAGACGCGGCTCTCCCCGCGCCAGCATCTGACAGAACGCCGTCTACCGCGACCGCATGCTGTGCGAGCCACCCTTGGGCGAATCCACCGTCACTGTAAACGGCCCGTTGCCCTCAACAATCCAGCGCACGGTTACTGGAACGCCGCCTCCCGGTATATTCGCCAACTTGATCGTGGTCGGATCAAGCTGCTGTTCTTCGGTGAAGTCCTGCAGCGTGTTCGTCACGCGAAACGCCGCCACCACCTTGCCGCCGCTGAGCGTGACATGATCCGGACGCGAGATCTTGTTCTCCACATCCTGCTGCGTGTGCGTGGGCGCCAGCTTGCGGTTGAGGACAATCGCCGTGACTTCCGTGAGCCCATTGCCCATGGAGCGCGTGGCAATGGAGTCGACTTCAACCAGCGGCATTTCTGATGTCTGATACAACGTGAACATCATGTTGCGATGCGCGTCGCTCTGAATCAGGAAGCCTGGCTCCACTCGACCAAAGTTTTTCTTGAAGCCACCCACTTCAACTTCGCCATACTGCGGATGCTGTACCTTGGTCCACGGTACGAACGCCTCACCTAGCAGCAGCAATCGGTCAAACAGCGACGACTCTTCCTGTCCACCCGGCCGTCCGTCTCCCGACGTGCGATTGAAGTACAGGAACGAGGTGAACAGCTCGTTGGAGAACGTGAGCACACCACGCGCACCGTAGAACCAATCCAGTTCGCCGCCCCACACGGTGTACAAATCCTTCCATACAATCATGTAGCGATAGCCGGGAAGAATCTGTTCGCCCGTGCGTCCCAGCTGATCGTACACCGCCACATCCTGCGGACGGTATTCGTCCTGCGGTACACCCGGACCGCGCAGCAGCATGCCACCGGAGTTGTGGTAGCTCTGTGCACCCGCGATGTTGTCGCGCTTCATCACGAAGTTCATCACGGCGCGTGTTTCCGGCAGCGAGCCGGGCCACCAATCGGCGCCGCCCTGCACATACTGCGGCTGCCAACGCCACGGCCAGTTGCGATTGGGATCGTAGCCACCAATCCCGTCTTCGTTCACATTGCCATCACCATCGTTGTCGATACCTTCCTGACCGAGAATGTCCCACTCACCCTTGGTGCCAGACGGGGCGGGGATCAGGATGCGTTTGTCGTAGGGCGATTCAATGAAACGACCGTTGGGATTGCGACGACGCATTTGCGTGATGTGACCGTCGCCGTTGAGATCGTCCGCGCCGTCTTCGTCAATCAGACCATCGCCGTCGTTGTCGCGCGGAGCGATACCGGTGCGTGGTGAACTGGCGGTGTTGGCCTGCTTGAGATATTCGTCGCGTGCATCGGGATTGATCGTAGGCGCGATATACAGCGTGCGCTGCGCCAGCAACGTGTCCACCGCGGCAACCTGTCCCGCCATCTCGGCGAGGTACCACGCAGTGTAGATGGAAAACTCGCTGCCCTGGATCTCATTCGAGTGAATGTTGCCGTCGATCCACATGGCGGGTTTCTTGTCGGCATCACCAACCTTGAAGTTGGTTACCGTGATGAGCGTAATGTCCTTACCGCCAAAGCTCTTGCCAAGCGATGACACGCGCACGTAATCGGGATGCGCGCGCGCCAACCGTTCGCCCAGCTCACGCAACTGATCGCTGTCATACCAACGGTCCCAAAGAATGGGCACCTTGGGGTTCCGCGGTGATCCCAGTGCTTCCAACGCACCGTTGAGCGGAATGCGATCATTGGGGCGCTGCTGTGACGACAGAGCACCAGCGAGTACGGCCGACGAGAGCAGCGCCGTTCCGATGGTGCGAGCAGTGCGGGATAATGATTGAGTCATATGCGATACGTGATTCATGGCGGTCACCGGGCGCGCAAGGTGATCGTCTCACTGGCTTCACCGACCACCGGTGACGCCGCGGAAAGCGTGACGGTGGAACCAGCGGCACCCACAATCACCCACGTGAGTTCGGTGCTGGTGCCGCTGCCACGAAGCGGATTCAATAACTGCATTGTGCGACCGGATGCGACTTCCTGTCCGGCGCTGGTTTTCAGGTCCACGCGTATGCGCTGTGCCCAACGCGCGCGCGCGCCCATCGCCGAGAGCGTTGGGAAAAATCCGGTATTGGCCACGTGTGCCGTAATGCGCCACGTGCGCGCACCGACGGCTTCCACTCGGCCCACGCGCAGCTCGAGACGCGGTAGCATTCCGGCCAGTTCTGCCGCAAAGCGGGTGTGTTTGGCACCCAGCGAGTCAAGTTCACTGGCCGGTGGATTGAGTGTGGCGTACGGCGCGATGCCGCCCACTTCCACCACTTGTCCCGGAAAATCGGGATGATCAACGCGCGTCCATGGCACAATGGCGTTCGGCCGATTGGCTTCCAACCAGCGCAGCGACTGTCGCTCGCTGGCCAACGGATCGGCACCGGCACTCGCACCGACTGCCGTACCGCCGCGTCGCGAAGTATCAGCCGGCACATCGGTCGTCCACCACGTGCGCGATCCAAACGCCAGACGACCCATGTGATAGTAAATCCAGGACAACACGTCACCCTCACCAGCTCCGGTGCCCGGACCGCGCTGCCAACCAGTGCTGCTCTTGAACACTCGGCTGCCCTCGGCGAACCACGGATCGTCTTCGGGCAGCGTGGCCGTGTAGGGCCCACCCGCCGACGAGCCCTGCGGGCTGCCGCCAATTCCGGGCACGCGACGACCAGTCCACGGCGTGTTCAGATTGTCTTGCGGGCCAAGCACGTAGGCCAGCGCAATGTTGGGATGCGTTTGAAAGAGCTCGGCGATTCCCCATGTTTCCGGCGCGGAGAGCGGCCAGTTACCGGCCGTCTCGCCAAAGTATTCGTAGAAGTTGGGAAAGTTGCTGTTGATGTCGGTGCCACCGGGACCGTCTTCGTTGAACACGCCGTCGCCATCGACATCGCGGCCTTCTGTGTACACGCGATACCGACCACGCTGACCTCGCGTGACGTCGGCGCGGCGCATGAGCACGGGATTGATCGAGTCTGGCATCCACGCGCCCGCTGGATCCTCCACGCGCATCATGGTGATGAAGCCATCGCCGTTGAGATCGTT
>JBBRDJ010000030.1:0-32886 GCA_038203945.1 Gemmatimonadales bacterium | reverse complement strand
TTTACCGCCGCGCAAGCCACCCGCGGTGGCGATGTGTACGCAGGCCTCTGTCAGTCGTGCCATAGTGCGGAGTCACACACCGGCGCACCGTTTCGAACCAACTGGGTCGGCAAGCCGCTCGGCGCGCTGTACGCGTACATCAGCAGCGAGATGCCCAAAACTGAACCGGGGTCTCTCACCGAAGATGAGTACACATTGGTGCTGGCCTACATTCTGCGCATGAACGGCATGCCCGCCGGACGCAAGGCGCTGACATCTGACTCGGCGGCACTGGAAGCTATCCTCATTTCTCTCCCGGGTCCTGGTGTGAAGCAGTAATCAAGTTGTTGCTCGTTGCACGTTGCTCGTTGCACAAAGCCCGCACGCCTCAGCGCGCCGCTGTTTCCCGCCGATTCCCTCCCTCCTGTTCGAGAGCACGTGTCATGACTACACGACGTCCATTTGTTCGCACAGCCATTCCCCTCGTACTTGGTGCCGTGGTTCTCGGCGGCATTGGATCCTGGCGCACGCGCGTCGGTGACGCCGCGCCGCCCCGGGTGGAGCAGGTGGCCAAAGTACGCGGCAACGTACCGGGTGAGTGGCGATATTGGGGGGGGGATGCATGGAGCACGCGTTACTCGCCTCTCGACCAGATCAACGCGCAAAACTTTGACTCGCTGGAGCAGGCGTGGCAGTGGAACGCCGGCACATTTGGTGCCGACGAGTACTACCGCACGACGCCGCTGTACGCGAACGGACGATTGTTTACGGTGGCCTCAACGCGCCGAGTCACCACGGCGATCAATCCGGAGAACGGCGAAACGCTGTGGATGTGGCGACTTGACGAAGGTATTCGTTGGCAGAAAGCCGCGCGTCAGTTTGCCGGCCGCGGTCTGGCGTACTGGAATGAGGGAGCGACGGAACGTGTGATCGTGGTGACGCCCGGTTATCACATGGCGTCGCTCGATGCGCGCACGGGGCTGCCCGATCCAAACTTCGGCAAGAACGGTGTGGTGGATCTCATGGAGGGGCTCGATCTGCCCATCGTGCCGCTGGCCGTTGATGATTCCGGTCCGCTCATTATTTCGGATGCAGCACCGGCACGACGCGCGCGTCCGGGTGAAACGTGGGATCCGGTCAAGAAAATTGGTGCCGACGGGACCGTTGGCATTGACCCCGAGCTTGGACAGATCGCCAACAGTTCGCCGGCCATTATTGTGGGCGACGTGATCATTGTGGGGAGTTCGTCAATTCATGGCTATTACCCCATTCGTGTGCGCAATATTCCGGGCTATGTCCGTGGCTTTGACGTGCGCACCGGAAAGCAGCTGTGGCGGTTCAATCTTGTTCCGCAGCCGGGAGAGTACGGCGCGGACACGTGGAAGAACGGATCAAAGGTTGGTGAGGAGGGTGTCGGCAAAAACGACGCGTGGGCCACGTACTCCGCCGACCCCGAGTTGGGCCTGGTCTACATTCCCGTTGGCATGCCGCTCATGGACGAATACGGTGGTCATCGTCCCGGTGACAATCTGTTCGGCAACAGCCTCGTCGCCATTGATGCAAAAACCGGTGAGCGGAAGTGGCACTTCCAGATGGTACATCACGACATCTGGGACTACGACACACCGATGGCGCCCAACCTCATGGACGTTACCATTGATGGCCGCGCGCGCAAAATTATTGCCCAATCCACCAAGCAGGGTTGGCTGTACGTGTTTGATCGCGCAACCGGCGAACCGATCTGGCCCATTGAAGAGCAGCCGGTGTTGCAGAGCGACATTCCCGGCGAACAAACCGCGCCTACGCAGCCCATTCCCAGCAAGCCGGCTCCGTACGTGCAGCAGGGACTCGAAGAAGAAGACCTCATTGACTACACACCGGCGATTCGTGATTCCGCGCTCAAGCTCGCGAAGCGCTGTCGCATGGGTAAACACTACATTCCGGCCGTCGTCACCGATGGGTCGTCGGCCACTGGCGTGTCATGTGCGTGGTACGCTCCCGGTGCAGCCGGAGGCGTGAACATTGACGGCGGCGCGTCCATTGATCCGGAAACGGGGATGCTCTACGTCGCTTCGCAAAGCACGCTGAGCACCATTGCGCTGCAAAAAGATCCGTGCTCGCAGTTCAACTACAGCTCACCGCGTGACAACTGCGGCCTGCTGGGCGCGATCGATCCGCCGCCGGGCTATGTGGCAAGCGACACACGAGGTGGTGGCTTTGCCGGTCGTGCCGGCGCCTCGCAAATTGGCGGCGTGTCCATTCTCAAGCCGCGCGAACTCGGTGGGATCACCGCCTACGACATGAAGAGCGGTGACAAGGCGTGGTGGATTCCCAACGGCGGATTCATTCAGACCACCAGTCGTGATCCGGTGTTTGCCGGCGTGATACTGCCGCCGCGTTCGTCCAGCGGTCAGGCGCAGGTCATCACCACCAAGTCACTGGTCATTTACGGCACCGGTCGCAGCGGTGGCGTGCCGGGACAACCGCCGCAACTGTTTGCGGTGGACAAAGCCACGGGCAACCAAGTTGGTGCGGTGGACATTCCATCCAAGACCACCGCGGTGCCCATGACATTCCTGCACAATGGCCGACAGTACATCGTGTTTGCGACGGGCGCGGGATCGAGCTCGTCGCTGGTGGCGCTGCGGTTGCCCAGGCGGTGACGTTTCGGCGCCGGGCGGGGGCGCCGATCAAGTATTTACAGAGCAGCTATTGACAATCTCTCTCTCTCTCTCTCTCTCTCTCTTACGTTTGTCCGGCAAATAGCATTGTAGATCCACTACGACGAACGGAGAGGAAACGTGAGAAATCTCATCGCGCTCGCATCAGCTGCAATGGTGCTACTACCTGCGGTTGGCGGCAAGAAGTCAGTCAGCGACACTGACCTAGCTACCGCTCCGTGTGGCCTATGTCTTGATTATCGCTACACGTCGGACACTGATCTCTATCCGCCGTTCTACTCTCATACATTTGGAGGAGGCGGGGACGAATCGCTCGCCAGTGCGCCCTCTGGCGGAACGAAAACAGGGTTTCTGTACGCCGCGCGCAATGTCACCCCAATTGGCGAAGAGCTGATGCCGGTTCTAAATCCGACACTCAGTGATGAGCTTGAAGCAGAGTGTCCAACAGCTGGGGAGCAGACGTGCCAGCATTGGAACAGCGTAACCGTCGAATGTAACAGTCCCTCACCGCACGGCTGCCATTCACATATCGGGGCAAACTCCTGCACCTCGATCCACTACCCGTGTAGGCCTTATGGGTATCCCGAATCTGATCTGGCAGTCTTGAACTCCAGTCATGATGTACAACGGTTGATCCAAAGTTTCGCGAAGATTGCGCACAACCGTCGCTTCGTGATGGAGCGCAATATTCTTAGCTTTCTAGACTGTCAGGGTTACAGTGAACGTTCGATTGCGCTACGCCCTGAGGTTGCGGAAGCAGTTGAGCAGGCGCTGCATGCGGGACTCGTTTTCGTGCGTGAATCCAACGAAAGGACTGTTCTGAGCGACAACATTCTTCCGATGGAATTGGAAACAAGATTATGATGCAATGGCGGGCGGTCGCTACTTGCGCTTGCCTTTTGGCTTTTTGTTTCCTGTTCTCGAGCCATCAAGCGTCGGCGCAGTCCGCCAGGTATTCCATTGAGGTGAGACCCACCGCCGAGATCCACGATTCTGTTTTCGAGTTTCGTCGCACTCCACTAACTGACTTTCAGCGATTGAACTCCGGAGAGGTTGCGGTGGGTCCGCTCTCCGGCCCCGAGGATGCGATTGTAATGATCCTCGATCAGGGACTACGCAAGGCGAGCAACTTCGTTCGGCGAGGTGCAGGGCCAGACGAGCTTTCGGGGATGCTGGTAATCGCGTCAGATCGTAGGGGTGGTATAGTTGCAGGCTCTTTCGCGCTCGGGCGTGCGAAAAATGTGTCGCGGTCTGGAGAGGTGACTCTGTCAACGACGATGCCGTCTTCCATTGTTGGCATCGGTGTGTGCGGAGACGAAACAGTGATGGCCGGTGTGGAAACTATCGGCGGGGCACGAACCGCTGGAGTGTTTGCTGCACGTAAGGAAGACAGCAACCTGAGGTTGCTCCATCCGCTCCAGCCTCGCCGTAGCGAAGACGTCGCGGCGCTCTATGTTGTAGGCAGTACGCAGATGCTGTCTGTGAACGACGGAAAAATTCTTGTTGCAGTGCCAAACAGGCCGGAAGTGATCATTTCTGACAGCCAATGCCGGAGATTCTCCAGTCTGGAAATCGGCGCTCGCTGGTTTGAACCGTGGGAAGCACCGGCGATAGGGTTTCCATGGAACGGTCCCATGAGGCCGACTACCTACGCGGTACGCTGGTACGCCGAGAATGTGGCGCTACTGCTCACGTATCGCGCCAACCCGAAAGCACGCTATTTCAATGACCGCAAGTCGCGTGAATCTCCGATTCAACCTGCGCAACTGACGGTGCCACTTGCTGAGACGGTATTAACCGCCTTCGACACACGCACCGGTACTGTGCTCGCGGAACGTGTGCTTGACCGTGTTGGATGGAGTTTTATGGGCGCGAACGAACTCGTTCATCGGCGGAGAGGCGCTGAGTCGGAAATCACGGATGTGTACACGATCAAGATCATCAGCCACTCAGACAGGTAACCAACCAACCCAACACCTCTCTCCAGGCTACCGCTTCACATACCGCTTGAACGCGCGCGGCCCCACTTCGGCCCCGTACACATTGCCGCGCGCGTCCACGGCCACCCCTTCGGCCGCGCTGGTGTTGCGCGTCTGTTCAACGGGGTCTGGGATGAACCACCACACCTCGCCGCTCTTCGCACTGCCCACGCGAATGCCGCGCTTCCATTCCGGTCGGCTGGGTTCAATCGACCCCGACTCCGAGTCGGTCGCATAGAGTGTGTCGCCCGGCGCAATCCAGAGGCCGCTGTTGCGCGAAAACTGATGCCACGTGTCGAGCAGGCCGCCGTTCTGATCGTATATGACAATGCGGTCGTTCCCGCGGTCGGCCACAAACAAGCGACCCTGTGAATCCATCGCCAGCGCGTGCGGCTGATCGAACTCGTTCACGCCGGTGCCCCATTTGCCCCATGTCGTGAGCAGCTTGCCCGTGCGGTCAAACTTGAGCACGCGTGCGTTTGATGTCGCGTTTGACGAATGGCCTTCCACCACAAAAATCGTCCCTTCGCGCGTCACGTACACCGCGTTGGGTTGCCAAAAAAACAGGCTGTCCCGTGCACCGCCTTTGCTGCCCAAAGACATGAGCAGTTCGCCCTCGGGGGAGAACTTGTGGATCTGGTGTCCGGTCACCTGCGCCGGACGTGCAGGCGGCGTGGTCGAACCGGCGACGCGAGCCGGTGTGTTGTCGCGTCCGTCCACCACCCAGATGTTGTTGTCAAAGTCCACGTACAATCCGTGTGGCCAGTTGATGAGCCCTTTGCCAAACGATTTCACCAGTGTTCCGGTGCTGTCGAACTTGAGAATCGGATCCAGATCGGAGCCTACGCAGCTGTTCTGCGCACACCGTTCGGCCACCCAGATACTCACACCATCGCGGTCAACGCCCACGGCGCTGGTAGAGCCCCACGCACGTCCCGCGGGCAACTTGGCCCAGCCCTCCACGGTGCGATAGGGATTGGGCCGATCGTTGACCGGGGTGCTTGCAGTCGCCGGGCGGGATGGCCCCTGCTGCCCCTGCAGTGTTGAAACGGCTGCCGAGGCTACCAAGGCCATGCCGGCGGCGGCAACGGGCACGGCGGTGCCTCTGAGCGCTCTCATGAGCAGTCCAACTGGTGTGTGCGTTGCTTGCGGTATGGTCATTCTTCGTCCTCGGCACCCGAAGTGCCAGCTGTGGGGGAGTACGATTCAGTGGGCATGGCGAACGCCTTCACCAGCTCCGGATCACCGTCGTCTCCCAGCACCCGCTGCGCGACATACTGCGCGGCGATCGGCGCAAACTTGAAGCCTTCGGCCTGCCCAACACCCGCAACCCAAGCGTTTGCAGCGCCGGGAATTCGGTCAATGATGAAGTTGCGGTTGATGCTACTTTCATAGTGACACGATCGAATTTCCAGCAGCGGCGCCTCGGCCAGCAGCGGGAATCGCTGTTGCAGCAAGCGTCGCGAGCCTTCAAGTCGATCGGCCCCGACCCATCGCACGCTCAGATCCGGATCCTGATTGTTGGGATCCGACGGTGCCGTCCGCGGCGCCTCGGGCAGTTTTTCCTTGATCGGGTTGGGCGGCTCAGGCAGTGGTGCCGCACCGCCTCGAACGCGAAAACCGCGATTGTCTACAGGCAACGCCGGCCAGCCTGTTACGCCGGGAAAGTTCCAGCTGGGCAGGTTGGGGAAGGAGAACCGATTGTCGCCCGGTGGTGTGCCGTAATAACACGCGGTGCCCATTGGGATGCGCATGCGATTGGCCAGCAATTCGGGAAACACTTTCGGGAGCCATGGACCGCAGGCAAAGACAAAAGCATCGGCCGCGATGCGCGTGCCATCGTCAAGCGTGACGTACTGCATGCGTCCACCCGTCATCGGACCGGGCGTGGCGCGACCGGTGAGAAACGTGGCGCCAATTCGCGCCGCGATGGCGGCCGTGGCTTGCGTGGCGTGCCGTGCACGGGCCACGCCGGCGTCCGGCTCGTACACACCCACGGTGATGCCCTCGGGGTTGATCAGCGGCCAACGCTTCCGCACCTCGTCCCCATCGAGCGCGTCGAACGCTACTCCCTGTTTGGTCCAGATCTCGCGAGTTTTTTGCAGGAACGATTCGTCTCTCGTGCGCAGGATGATGTCACCCGTGGTCATGAAGAAACGGGTGCGGAAATCCTTCGCGTGCTCTTCGTCAAACTCGCGCCAGTGTGTGATGGCGCGTCTGGCCCAAGCGGTCCAGAGCTCACTGCCGGCTCCGCGGTCACCGTAGGATGAGCGAATGCCGCGCGTTTCATCGCCGCTGGTCGCGCGGGAGTTTCCGGGTCCGTAAATATCAATCACTGTCACGCGTTCACCACGTTTGCACAGCTCGAGCGCGGTGGAACTGCCCCAAATTCCCGCACCGATCACAACGATGTGGCCGGCGTCAGACCGTCGCGGGACGTGCGGCGCGGAGGTGGCCGCGTGGGCGCTCGCGGTAAAGGGGCTCGGCAGCGCCCCGCCAATCATGGCACCGGCGCCGAGGCCGGCGAGGCGGAGAAAATCGCGGCGCGGCAACAGCGAATCGCTGTCGTTCGCGCTCGGCGTTGGCAGAAGGCCGTCGTCGGTCACAGGCACGCTAGTCATACTCCATCAAAAGGCGGTAGGATGAGCGAAGTTGGTGTGTTGATTCCCTCAACGCAATCGTCTGCGAGGTATTGCCAGCGCATTGGCGTGTGGACAGGTTATTCCACAGTCTTTGGCCCTTCTTTTCCTCACTCCCCGAGGTCACCCATGCGCTGCTCCATCGCGCTCGCACTCACTCTTGTACTGGCGTCGACCGCATCGGCGCAGATCACACCGCGCACGCCGGTGATTCCCGAGGGCCAGCGCGCCTCGGCCACGCTCACCCCCGGCATCCGCTTTGGCGATATCGTGTATGCGTCGGGCCAGCTCGGTACGAGCCGAGACAATCCCAATGCCACCATTCAGGACGAAACGCGTCGTGCGCTTGAGAGTACGAAGCGTGTGTTCGAAGCGGCGGGTACCACGATGGCGCAGACCATCAAGTGCACGGTGTTCCTGATCAACGTCGCGGACTTTGGTGGCATGAACGAAGCGTACCGCGAGTTCTTCCCCGACTCGCCGCCCGCGCGTTCCACCGTGGTGATTGCCGCACTGGTGGTGCCCGGTGCCAAGGTTGAGATCGAGTGCATGGCGGCGATTCCGCCAAAGTAGAGCGATTGAGCACGGGACGCCTTGTAGCGTCGCGCGAGACGCCTCGTAGCGTCACGCGAGACGCCTCGTAGCGTCACGCGAGACGCCGTATAACGTCACGCGCGACGGTGCTGAGAGACGTTCGAGTGATATAATCGCGAGACCGTTGTGGGTCAGGGAATGCGCGTGATGCCAATGTCATCTACGTGCACCTGACCCACGCGTGTTTTGTCGAACACGAGTTTTATTTCTCTGATCGAGCGCACATCGAACGTCGTACTGCTACGGGCGAACTCGCGAAGCGGCATGACATACGTGTGCAGCACCTGTTCGTAGCGCGACGTAAAGCGCTGCGCGTCGCGCCCTCCGCGGCGGTAGATAAACGACTCGATGGGTCGACGTACCGGACCAAAACTCGACAGTGGCAAACGGGCGGTGTTTCCCGCCGCGTCCACGAGCTCAACGGACAAGTCGGGCGGCGTGGTGTCCCGGGCGGCGCGC
Source organism: Gemmatimonadales bacterium (assembly GCA_038203945.1). Taxonomy (GTDB): domain Bacteria; phylum Gemmatimonadota; class Gemmatimonadetes; order Gemmatimonadales; family Gemmatimonadaceae; genus JAABRT01. Next base: position 24,555 of record JBBRDJ010000030.1, on the reverse strand, counting down.
TTGGGACGGGGCGCAGCGGGGCGTTTGGCCTGCGTGCGAGCGCTGTCGGATGCGCTGTCGCGCGCCGCACTGCTGTCGCGCGCTGACTTGCGGGCGCCGGGTGTCTGATCCGTGTAGAAGAGCGACAGCGTGACGGCGCTGCTGCTGTCAACTTGCAGTGTGCGCGCGAGTGAGTCGGACAACGCGACAGTAAATCGTGCGGGCCATCGCGGCGTACTGTCCAGGCCGGTGGGTGTGTTGTTCCAGCCGAGTCGCAGCGCGGTGTTTTGCTGCGAGCTGTTGGCCGAACGGAAGGGCAGATCAAACTCACGCCATGTGGAGAGCGAATCGCCGCGTAGCGTGACGCCCTGAATGCTGCCGGTGGTGAGATCGATGTCGTCTTCAAAGGTGGCCAACGACCGTTCGCGGGCATCGGCGTAGCGCGTGCTGTACATGGTGGGCGGCAACCAGTCGCCGGCGCTGCGGTGATCGCGAAACAAGGAACGATATTCAGTTTTCCCGAGCAGCGTGGCGTCGAGAAATCCACCAATGACCAGTCGTCCGAACTCACGCTGATCTTCTCCGCTGACGAGTGCATCGAGCGTCAGTCGACGACCGGAGAGCTTGCCGTTGTCGCGCTCATTCCACCCGGTGTTCCACTGTCCGTGATTGGCGCGGTACATCATGATCGCGCTCTTGAAAAAGTCCGTTCCGGGGGTGAAGGCTACGCGATTGTACTGCGCGAGGCCACTGAAGGTGCTCACGTCGCCGTCGTGCGTGCCGTGAATCACGAGATAGTTCACATCGCGTACCGGCGTGCCTTTGTCGGACGGTTTGTACTGACCGTCCACCGGCGCAATCGCGACCAGCGATTTGATGTCAAAGTTGAAGTCAAAGCGCTGCGCGGCGTCGTCGGGGTAGTGCGTAAGCCGATTCAGTGCGCCGGCCACGGCCACCGCTTCGCCACCGCGTGAATGCCCCATGAGCGCAATGCGTGTCATGTCAACGCGTTGGCCGAGTGGCGTGCCTGCGGAGTCGTTCAGCGCGCGGAACACTTCGAGATGCTTGAGCAGCATCCACCCACGCGCGTCGTTTTCGCCACGTGCGGCGCCGTTGAGAAAGTTCTCGTCGATGGAGGCGAGAATGTACCCACGTGAGGCCAGCAGCTCGCCCAGCCACGCGTAACCGGGATCGCTGAAGTCTTTCATGTCGTGATTGCCGTGCACCACCAACACGAGAGGAAACGGGCCGTCACCCTCGGGGTACCACACGCGAGCGTTGCGCGGAAACTTTTTCGTGCCAAAGCCCCAGTATTTCTCTCGGCTTTTGGCCAGACTGCCGCTGAACGACACAAACGGTGACGCATCAACGGGCGAGGTCTTGTAGGTCACCGAATCGCGATACTCGGCGCGCTGCTTGTCGTTGCCGCTGCCGTAGTAAAGGGTGCGTACGCTGTACGGTCCGGGTTTCCCCGGGTGAGGGGCCGAAATGGTGCGATTGGCCAACACTTGTGGCGCATCGGACAGCGCCAAGCGGGGTGGCTGGAACAGGCATCCGGTCGTAGTTGCAAAAACGGCCAGTAGCGTGGCGACGAGAGACGGTGATCGGAGGCGCATGGATTGGCAGAGGTTAGTCACACCGCTCACGATATCCCGCGGGCGCATTCGGCGCCATTCGGGGTGGCCCGACGGCCGGAATTCCTCCGGCGCGATTTCGTGGGAAATCACCGCCGCCTCGCGTGAAACCTGCGCGCGGTCCCGCCGTTAGGCTCATACACACGGAGGTTGTCATGATTGGATTCTTATTATCGCTCGCGATCGCACTTATTCTGGCGGTCACAGTACACGGAGCAACGCGGCGGTTCGTTCGGGATCGTTTGCGTTATGTCGAAGCGGTTCGCAAAGGCATCGCGCCGTGGCTGGCCGGTGGTGCGGCGCTGTTGGTAAGTGCGCCAATAATGGCATTGCTGCCCATAGTTGGGGTTGGCACTGCACTTACCGTCGGTGTGGCCGTCGGGCTGGGCGTAGCCAATGGTGCGCGTGATATTCAGCGCGGCACGTTGCCCGTGGTCTTCGGCCCTTGAACGGTGATGTGCGGTAGCCACGTACCGGAGATGTGCGGTAACCATGTACGGTGATCTGCGGTAGCCACGTACAAACGGCGCGCTACATCCAGTATTCGAAGCGGCCGCTCAGCAACACGTAGGCGCTCAGGCACGCGTTGGTTACGGCGTGCGTGAGCATCAGGTCACCCAATGAACGGGTGCGCCACATCCACCAGTTGTAAATCACGCCGCTCAGCAGCCCGACTTCCCAATACGGACCGTGTTCGGCCGCAAACAGCACGGCTGTCCCCACAAAGGCCAGCGTGTTGTAGGTGCCCAGCTGCACGGCTTGCCAATCGGAGTTCACGATCCAGCGTGGCAGCCACCCGCGCCAAAAAAGCTCTTCGAGAATGGGCACCAACAGGGCGGCACGCGCGAACCGCAGCGCCACCACCAGCGGACTGGCAAACTCCTCGGGTGCGATCGTGGTCTTTACAGTGCCGGTCACACTGTTCTGAAAAATCCCGTGCTCGCGCCACCCCGCGATCAGCGTGTCGGGTGCAATCCAGAGCGCGAAGACCGCGATACCCAGCACGACCGATTGCAGCGCAAACTGCACGCGTAACGTGGCCAGCACATGTCGAGAAAAAAACCAGAGCGTGGCGGTGAGCACCGACACTCGCACCACCGACTCCCACGGCTGCCCGATCGGTAGTGCCGGCATGATCGGCAGCAGCAGCATGAAAACCGCGAACGGCACGATCCACGGCGCCGCGGGAAAACGACTCGGCCAGCTATCGACGCTCTCCGACATCAGGAGCGCACCTGAATCCGTGCTTCAGCAAACGCACCAGACGGCGTCGTGACGCGCACCACGTGCGTGCCGGGGGCCAGTCGCCATCGGGCAGACGAAACTGGCATCCCGTTCACTGTCCAGGACAACAGCTCACGACTTTCGGCGCCGATTGCGCGCAGCGCCACCGTGGCGACCTCGCGTTCAGGTCCGCGCGGCAGCACGTACACATCGCCATTTTTGGGAGAGAGCAGCGTGAGGGGCACATCAATGGCGGCGCGCGGTTCGGCGGCCGTGAGCGCCAGTGATCGCTGCATTTGCGCCGCTTGCCAGGAAGCGAAGCGCGACGGCAGTACGGTGGCTCCGTCCCGATGCCAGTCATCGGGCTGAATGGGAGCATGATTGGCCAACTGCCATTCGTCCACAGCGTCACAGCCGCTGCGCGCGAGTAGCCCCGATACACGACACACACGCACGCGCTGCGCTCCAAATTGCGCGGGCGACGGTAACACGCGCGGTGCGCGAACAAGCGCGGTGGCGAGTACCGCACGTCGCAGCAACGGACCAGCACCCACAATACCCGACACGGCGGCCATCGGTGTGCCGTCGAAGTTACCCACCCAGACGGCAACGGTGAATGACCCGGTCACCGCGACGGCCCAGTTATCGGTGAAGTGGCGACTGGTGCCGGTTTTGACCGCTACGGGAAACGGGAAATCGAACACCGTGGCATCACCGAAACCGGCCAGACGAGCGTCTCGGTCGGCCAGAATGTCGAGCGTAAGCGCCGCGACGTCGGGCGCGATCACGCGTTCCGCCCGGGTGCCTTGGTCGGGGCCATGACTCAACGACACCGGTGAATGCACACCTCCATTGGCCAGCATGCGATACGCGTTGGCCAGCTCCAGCAGCGTCACTTCCCCGTTGCCCAGCGACAGCCCCAATCCGTAGTAGTCCGCCGAACGGGTGAGCGATGCGAAGCCCGCGCGGTGCAGTACATCGAGCAGCGAGGCGGTGCCGATGATGTCGGTGAGCTGCACGGCCGGTACGTTGAGTGAGCTGGCCAGCGCCACGCGTGCACGCACCGGCCCGCGAAACTGTCGATCATAGTTTCGTGGACGATACGGACCGGTGGATGTCATCCACGTGCGTGGAATATCGTCAAGAATGCTGCCGGCATGCAGCTCGTGTTCAAAGGCCCGTGCGTACAGAAATGGCTTGAGGGCAGATCCCGGCTGACGCCGAGACACCACCATGTCCACCTGACCGCGCTCGGCAAAAAAATCCGGGCTGCCAACCCAGGCGAGAATGTCACCCGATGCGTTGTCGAGCACCACCAATGCACCGTGCTGCACGCGCTGTTCGGCGAGTGAGTGCACAACCTCGCGTACATCACGCTCCAGCGTGAGTTGCAGCGGTAAACTCAGCGTGGTGTGCAGTACGTTCGACACACCCGCGCGCGACTTCGCGGTGAGCGCGCCCGTTGGTGCATTGGTGGTGTTTTCGGCTTCAATGCTGTCGCGCCACGCCAGCGCACGTGTGGTAAAGTGCGGCGCGTGAAATAACGCACGTCGGAGTGCTGCATCCACGCGCGTGGGTTCAGTTTCGGCGCGTTCACGATCGGCGATGGTGATATAGCCTCGTGCTTCGAGCTCCGAGAGCACCACATCACGTCGCAACGCAGCTCTCACTGGTGACGACATGGGATTGTCACGCGCCGGTGAACGCGCAATGCCGGCGAGTATGGCCGCACGTCCCGGTCCAACTCGCGCTGCCGATGTACCAAAGAAGAGTCGAGCTGCCGCTTCAACGCCAACGGTGCCCTGTCCGAGTGGCACTCTGTTCAGGTACTGCTCCAGAATCTCATCCTTGCTTAGATGACGCTCGAGTCGCATGGCCCAGGCAAGCTGCTGCAGTTTGCCTGCAATGCCTCGGCCATGCCCACGCAGCAGGCGCGCCGTTTGCATGGTGATGGTGCTTGCACCCGACACAACCCGTCCCGCCGCCAGGTTATCACGTGCCGCGCGCGCCACCGATCGCCAGGCAATGCCGTGGTGATTGGCAAACTGACGATCTTCAGCGGCGATGAATGCGGCGGCTACCACCGGATCCATTTCCGAAATGCGCATCCAGCGCCATCGTTCACCACCGGGCGCACGCGTATCGCGCAACACCACACCGTCGCGATCGGTGATCGTGACGGCCAGATCGGGCGGCTGTGCGAGCAGCGCGCTGTCTGGAGGCACAAACATCCATGCCGCGAGCGATACAGCCGCGAACACCAGCAGCGCTGTTGCACTTACGATGGTGCGCTTCACGGTCGCGGAGCGGTGATGGTGAACACGCTGCCTTCCGTGCGCCCGAACACGGAGGGATCGTACATCTCTTCGGCGAACGCCGGCGGTCGTACAAAACGACCGGGTGTGGTGGCGCGCGCCAAATACGAGAGTGTGAAGCGTCCGGGGAACACGGTGGTGGCCGACCAGACCACGCGATCATCGCGCAGTTCACGATGTTCAAACGGCGTCCAGAAGCCGGCATCCCATCGTCCGCTGCTCCATGATGTCATCGGATCGTCTTCATCGCCCCAGTAGAACTCACCACGTGTTCCCACCGGTGTGTTGCCGGCGATGGGTGCCGTAGCGGCCAGCACAGCGGTGCGCAGCGACAAATCCACCGGTTCGAGGCCTGCGGGCAACGGATCTTCCACCGCCACAAATGAACGTTCCGTTGGTACCGTTATACGAACACGCACGCGCACCAGTGCACCCGCCGGAGCGCGCAAAATCGTGGCACCGGTTTCCACGTCTTCCGTCCAACGCTCCACCGTGATGCCGCGGTCAAGCGGGCGCGTGGGTGGTTCGCGTGACACGGTAATCAGTGTGGCACTGGCAAATAGTGGGATGCCGTCAGAAAGTGGAGTGATGGTGAGCGAAACCGAATCGCCGCGCGGTGCGCTGCGGCCGCGAAGCAGCTGCTTGAGGGAAAGTGTGGTGTCGCCCACGACCGTACCGGGTGCGATGGAAAACACCGTCTGCCCGTTGAGCGTGACGCGAGCACCGCGTTGCGTGGCCTGCTGTTGCCGCTGTTCCACCATCTGCAGCGCGCGCACGGCGGTTGCCATGTCTGGTGTAACGCCAAACCAGCCGCTGCCCCCACGCGCTTGTGCGACCACTGTTTCAATGAGCGGTGCAATGAGCGGATGACTGGCATCAACGAGTAATGTTGCACGCAGCAGCTCACCGCTCACCCGCAGCGGGCTGGCAAAATAGAAACCGTTGGTATCGAGTGTGTCGATGAGCAGTGCCCGCCGGCCATCCGGCTGCACCTGTGCCCACAAGCTCTCGAGCAATGATCGCGCGGTTCGCACATCACCACGTTCGGCGATGATACGCGCCAACCGCGCCCGATCGGCCATCGACAGGCGTGCCCCCTGTCGCACCAGATCGTTTTCAACCGGCACGTTGGGCTGTCCGAGTGCGCGCAGCGCCTCCACGGCCGCGACGTATTCACCCAGAATCACGTGCGGCGCTGCGAAGCGACGAGACACCGGTGTCAGCCCTCGTGATGGTGCGTAGGCTGCCTCCGGCTCTCCGACAGCTTGCCGCAGGTAATCCGCCGCGCGCAGTAGCGTGGATGAGTCGACGTGCACACCCACGTTGCGCGCTTCCACCAGCACCAATGCCGCATGGGCAGTGAGCCACGGCGTGGTCCAGTCGCCACTGCTCCAATAGCCGAAACCGCCATCGCTGCGTTGACGCTGCTCCAGTGTACGCACTACGCGCGCCAGATCAGGCAGCGCGGTGGCTGGTGCCTGATCGGCCGCCACCAGCGCAATGAGCGGCAACGCCGTGCTGGCGATTTGCTCGGTGCAGGCCCAGGCGTACACTCGTGCCCTTTCTGCGGCGGCGCGCACCAGCGCCAGTGGTGATGCGCCCAGTGACAGCGAGAGTGAAGAACGCTCGACGTCGGCGTTATCCAGCCACGGCAACGTGAGCGTACCTTCGCGCGCAATCATGCCAGACACGCTCGCTTGCACCGGTCGCCCATCAGGACGCACCGGAATGGTGTTCTGCACCGCGTCGCGCTCTCCCCCCCCCGCCACATCGAACCGGAACGTGACGCTGTTGCCCGTTGGCACGCGAAACGGAAAACGCACATCCACGCCACGTCCCGATTCCACGCGCACGCTTTGTCGAGCCTTTCCGATAAGGGTTGCGCCGGTGGCTTTCGCATCTACACGCACCGTCCCCGTGGCCCCTTCGCGACGATTGACCGTGGTCCCAGCGTCTACCACATCGCCCACGCGAACAAATCGCGGCAGCGCCGCACGCGCTACCAGCGGACGCGTGACGAGCAACGTGGTGTCGCCACTGCCAAAGCGATCGCCTGCGGTGAGCGCCACTGCCATCACACGGAATGTGGTGAGATTATCCGGCAATACCGCAGTCGCGGTGACGTTGCCACTCGCGTCGGTGATGACACTGCCCAGAAAGAAAGCCGTGGTGCGGAAGCGCGAGCGCAACACGTCGTCATCAGCACCGCCACCACCACCGCCGGGCTCACGCGTGGCCTTCTCACCTTCGGGTAGCTGCGGCGCCACATTGGCATGTGTACTGGCCAGCGTCAGCCCCAATCCGCGCGGTTCATATAACAGATCAATCGGATTGGGTGTGGCAAAGCCGGTGAGCGAGAGTACGCCCTGATCCACTGCCCACAGTGTGACTTCGCTGCGGGTTCCCTCTCCGCGGGCGTCTCGCACAGCCACCTGCACCCGCGCGGAATCGCCAGGTCGATACTGTGCGCGATCCGGCGACACAACCACCTGCAGTCGCTTCACTTCGGGCGTGACGCGCAGTTCGGCAAATCCCACACGAATCGTTGGTCGGCCGGGATCGCCCGTGGCGTCGGGCGCGTCCACGCGACCGCGCGCAACCAGCATGGACACAAAAATGTTGGGCGCGTGCGCTTCGGTGATGGGCAGGCGCAGCGTGGTGGTACCCGACGTCAATCGTTGACGACGGTGCTCCATCACGCCTTCGCGCTCCACGGTAATCAACGCCTCTGCATCGGTAAACGGCGACGCAAACATGAGGGTCGCGGTGTCGCCTGGCGCGTAGCGCTCCTTGTCGGCGACGACATCAAGTTTGAGCTGGTTGTCATCGCTCCAAGGCACCCAGCCGGGTCCCGTCACCCACCGAGTGAATGCGGTCACGGTGGCGCGACCATCAGCGTCGCGCGCGGTAAAAATCATCGAGTGTACGCCGCCTTTGCGAGGCGTCACGTTACAAGTGGCATTGCCGCTGCTCACGGTGACGGTGCAACGGGAAACGGTATCGGCCACCCATTCACCGACCTGATCGGCAATACCGTTTCGGATACGCTGCACGCGATGCCACTCGCGGCGTACCAGCACACCCTCTACCCGCACGCCGGACACACGCTCACCCGTTGGTCGACGTGCGGCGATGCTGATGGAACGCGCAACGTTCGCCGTCCAGAACCATTCACGGCCCTCCGGACGCGCGGCAATGTAAAACGCGGCCGGATGCACCACGCTGCTGGTGCGCGAACCGACCTGTTGCCGATTTACATCACTGACCTGCGCCGTGAGCGTAACCCGCCTGGGCTGACCAGTGGCATTTTCGGGCGTGCGCACAGCGAGGTCGAGCACGCCCTCACCATCAAGTGAATCAGTACCACTGCTGACAAACTGCGTGCCGAGGTAGGGCGCGCCGAGCTGCCACCCGAAGTCACTGTCGCCCATCAACCATCCTTCCGTCCCAGGTACGCCCAACGAAGCAGCGTCCATGGGCTGCTCTGTGAGTGACCAGCGGACGCTGGCACCGGCCATGGGACCACCGAACAAGTAGCGCGCAGCCACACGCACACCAAGCGAGTCGCCGGGCCGCGTGGGCTCACGCACCGTTGTCAAATCGACCAGGAACTCGGGCGGTCTGTACTCGGCGATGCGATACGACACGTACGCAATCGGTTCCCACCGCTGACGGTGTCGCCATTCCAACGCCATTTGATACGACCCGGTCTGCGCATCGTTGGGGATCGGGAGTGCAATGTTGCTCGTACCGAACTCGGACAGCTGTGCGTGAGCCGAATCCACGACGCGATACTCCGTGTTGCGTCGAATCCAGCGCACTGTGTCCGTAGGTGCAGGCGCTCTCAGTGCGCCGAGTGGCCCGCCGCGCACAATGGCTTTGGCGTAGACGATTTCGCCCGGACGGTAGATATCCCGCTCGGTGAATACGGCGGCCGCTATTGTTGCGCGACCTGCGCCGTATGCACTGCGTAATCCAAACCGCCATGGTGCGAGGTCCGGGTCGTGATCACGCACCGGCAAGAGCACACGATCGTTCCCGAGGGCAACCGCCACATAGCCTTCTTCAAGTCGCGTGTCGGATTCGTCAATCGGGTCAGCGACTCGAGGACGTTGCCATGTGAAGTCTGCCATTAGGGCGACACCGTCGGCGTTGGTTGTGGCCGTAGCGAGCAGTTGTCCCGCCTGGTCGTGCAACGTGACGCGCGCACCGGAACGCGCACGTCCATCGCGACCGTCTGTTACCCACACCAGGCCACTGTTGTCACCGATCTTGGCGTGTACTCCCAAGTCTGTGACTTGCACGAGGGCCAGTCGGAACCATTCGTCTTCGTCTGCCTTGGCCAGACTTCGCGCGTCGCGAACACGCACGAGCTGCAGCGCGGCCGATGGACGTGCGGCCGTCCCCTCCGGCATGCGCACTGACACAATGCGACCTCGATCAGGTGTGCGTGTGATGGGCGTACGTTCGCGTGTGACGTTGCGCGTTTGCGCGAGCCAGAACTCACGCCACGTCCACTCACCGCCGGCCAGCAGGCGTGCGATCGCTGAATCAGGCACGGCCAGCCGTTCAACCAGCAACGTGTCAATGTTCATCGTGCGCACGGCCAGCGTTCGAAACCCGGTGCGTTCAACGGTGAGGCGTCCGAACGGTGCCTGTACGTTGGGCGCATAGCCGGTGGTGCGAATGCCTGCGCTCGGGTTGCCGGTCAGCGATTGTCCGAAGACATCGCGCAGACCGCGCGCCAAAATCAGAGCGTATGCAGTGCGCGGAACGAGTGCGCCTGAGAGCCGCCATGTGGCCGCCACGCGCGTGGTATCAAGGTCAAGCGGGACGCGGGGGGCCACACTGAGCGCGCGCGCCAATTCGGCACCGCGAACGGGCGTGCTGAAGTGCAGCAGTACCGGACCCTGCGGACACCACGGAGCGCCGGAGCAGCGTGCGCTGTCAATGCGAAACGCCCCGTGTGTGCGGAAAAGCCAGTTCACGTTTGGCATCAGCGGCGCGTTCGGTATGTCACTGATGCCGATCTCTCGCGGCGCAATGAGTGTCGTGACGCAGTTGGCAGGCAGAGCGCGTTCGGCGACAAGCACAACAGGATACGTGGGCCGATCGTCAGTGCCTCGATCAGCAAAACCGGTTTCGCGGGAGCCTGCGTTGCGCAAGCTGACCAAGGTGGCGGCGGTGTCGGCCGCGCGTTCGGCCATTGAGAGCGAGCGCAATGCTACCGGAGGCGCGCGCCGTCCATTGCTGTCCTGACACGTTACCGCAGGCTCCAGGCGCGCGCGTGGTGCAATATCGGCCTCACGCACCGGCGCGTCATAAATAAGTGTGATGCGTGGCGCGAGTGCGATGTAGCGCACGGTGTCTTCGCCCGTGACCGGATAACCGCCCAGCAGTGTTGGTCCGCGCACACGAAACGTGAATCGGTACGGCTCTGCCAGGCTGCTACCGTCCATGGCGCGAAAGTCGGGTGAGACCACCACCTGAAACGTTTGTCCGCGAGGAAGCGGGGCATCGGGCACGACGCGCAGCGTGACCGGGTCGCGCCACTCAAATCGAGCGCTGATGGCCGGATCAATGCGCACAATGCTCGATGCCGTCACGGCGTCGTCGAGGGATCCAGCCACCGGACGGTCAAAGGTAATGAGCACCGTGTCAGATGGTGCGGCCGTCTGTTGCGGGCCCGCACGCATCACACGCAGTGGATCGGGTGCGACAGAGATGGTGAGCGCGACAGCCAGTGCGGTGAGCGGAAGAACAGGAAGTCGCATACGTGCCGGTTACCGTTTCCGTCGGGGGAATGCGTCGATGAGCAGGAACACGAAGAGGAGCACGAACATCGCGGCGCCGACAATGAGCAACGCGCGTATGCGCCACATGCGCGTGAGCAGGGCAAGCACCACGGTGAGCACGGTCAGCGTACCCACGAACAGGCGGAACACGCGTCTGTCGAGCGCGTTGGGTTGCAGGCGCACGTTGGCTGGCAGCCCCCGCACGCGCCGTTCAACCTTGATCATCAGGCCGAACGCACGATTCTCAAACGCAGCCCACGTGCTGCGCACTGTTCGCCGGTCTTTGCCCGTCATGGTCCGACCCGCTGAACGACCGGATCACCTTCACGTACAAGCCACGCCTGCGCTCCCGCGAAATCCAGCTTGAGCACATCGCCCACACCACGCTCGATTTGAACAGACGTTGTATGAAGGGAGGCGATGTGCTCTGTGTGCAACGTGTTGCCCTCCACGCGGTACCGCAGTGTGACCACCTGATCTCTTCCACCGACATCTATGTGATAGCGCAGTTCACCGGCCTCCATGAACTCCATGCGAACACCCGGTGCAAAGTCGAGCGAGGCGTCGGCGCGCATGAGGCGCCAACTGCCGATTAACCAATCTTGCATGCGCATCAACCTCTTTGGCTTTCACGTGCGTCGATCGGTCGCGCCGCCCCACTGCTGGCTGACGTAGAAGCCCTTGCCGCCTGCACGCTCGCAGTTGCCGCGTCTTCGGCAGTGCCGTTGGGCACGCTGATTCCAAAATCTTCGTGTGGCGTACCGGGCAGCCAACCACGGAACGCCTGACCATAAATGTGCCAAACCGTGACAAACAGCGCTGCAATGATCGGTCCCACGATGAAGCCCAACGCGCCAAAGACTGTGATGCCTCCAAGTGTGCTGATCAAAATCATCAGGTCCGACATGCGTGCGTCTCGGCCAATGAGCCGAGGGCGCAGGAAGTTGTCGACGGTACTCACAACGAGCGCGCACCACACCAACAGGCCAAGTGCGGCGGTGGTCTTTCCCACCGCAAACAGGTAGATCACAGCCGGTACCCACACAGCTGCCGCGCCGATGGCGGGAATGAGGGACAGCACCACCATCACCGTTCCCCAGAACGCCGGCGCTGGCACTCCGGCCAACCACATCGCAGCTCCGCCCACCGCGCCCTGAATCACTCCAATGAGCAGCGAACCTTTCAACGTCGCGCGCGTGACCGACACAAACCGCTCCAGCAACTGTGCTTCTTCGCTGTCACCGAGCGGGATGTAGTACAGAACCGTGCGCAGCATGGCCGGTCCGTCCACCAGAAAGAAAAACACCGCATAGGCGCACACGAACAGCTGCAGCACGAACGACAGCGTGCCACGTCCGATGGCCGCCAGCTGGCCCGCCAGCATCGGGCCAGCCATACCGGCCAGATCGCCCAGTCGGGCGACCAGCGCTTCGCCTTCGGGGATGAGTCGATCGGCAAACGGGACGCGAGACGCGAATGCGCGCAGTTTGGTGAAAAGATCGGGCTCGCTGCGCACCCAGTCGGCAATAGACTGACTGAGCGTGACCGATTCCGCGAGAACAAGCGTCAGAAAAGCCGCCAGCGGAACAACGACACCAACCAGCAGAATGAGAATCGTGATCATGGACGCCAGATTCTCGCGTCCCCCCAACCGGAAGCGAAGACGTCTGAATAGCGGATACGACATACCGGCGAATATGGCCGCCAGCAACACGGCCACCAAAAACCCACGCACGATCTGCAAGAACATCAGTGAGATGCCGGCGAGTAGCAGCAACAGCGCCGCGCGCTGAAAACGCTGCGCCCCCCCACCATTTGGTGTAGTGAGCGATTGCGTGTGCAAAAGGTCGGACATCGAAGGCGGGTGCGGGGAGTCGGAACAAACGCTCACAACTGAACATACGTCTACACCACAATGCGCCGGAATACTGGGCGGACTATCGGATGAATCTACAGCCAGCGGATGCACCACGGACGCCACCTTGCGCGTAAAGGCGAGCCGCTATCGTGAGCGCGCCGCGCGAGCTTTTGCGGCACTGAATCCTTCGCGCTGCATTTGCGTACATTAGTGGAATGAATTACTCGGCTTTTCTGAACGTTGTGTTTCGGCGGCGGTCGCGTCGCGCGACGGCGGCCAGTGTCGCCGCTGCAACGCTGCTGGTCGCTTGTGTGGCCAGTGTCAGTCCATTATCGGCACAGCCGCCAGCGCTGCCGACGCCACGAGGATTTGTCAACGATTTTGCCAATGTGATCTCTCCCGCAGCCCAGGCGCAGCTGGAGAGCATTGCGCGGATTGTGCAGAGCCGGTCGGGCGGCGAGATCGCCATCGTGACGCTGCCCAGCCTGGAGGGGCGACCGGTGGAGGAAACGGCGCTGCGGCTGGGTCGCGAGTGGGGAGTGGGTTCACAGGGCGAAGTCGGTGAGGCGCGTCGAAACGCTGGTGCGGTCATTCTGCTGGTCCCCAAGGAAAGCAGCGATGATGGTCGAGGCCATTGCCGTATCGAGACCGGGCAGGGCGCGGAGGGCTTCATCACCGACGCCACCAGTGGGAGCATTTGTCGGGCCGCGACCAATCGGTTTCGGGTCGCTGATTACAGCGGTGGCTTGCTCATCGTGGCCTCAGCGGTGGCTGAGGCGTACGCGCGCGAGTTTGGATTTTCTCTGGCTGACGGCGAACTGCCCGTGCAGCGGGTCCAGTCGCGCGAACAGAGCACGGGTTCGGCGATTGCGACCATCTTTCTGTTGGTGTTCTTCATGTGGGTGGCGAGCAAGGGACGTGGCAGCGGGTGTCTACCGCTCGCCGCAGTGGCCAGCACCATGGCTGGACCACGCGGCGGGCGGCATCACGGCGGCTTCGGCGGTGGCTTTGGAGGTGGTGGTTTTGGTGGCGGTGGTGGTGGCGGCTTTGGCGGGTTTGGCGGAGGCGGCGGTTTTGGCGGTGGCGGTGGAGGCTCCAGCTGGTAGCACCGTTTGAAGCCCGTACAACCGATCATAAAAAGTTGGCGCGAACGGCGTGCAGCGCGAGCCGTGGCACATCGCGTCCGTTTTCACATATTCAGGATGTACACGCATGGCGAAAATGACGCTCGAAGATCTGGTCGGTCAGCTGCAGCACATGCACGGCGGAAAACTCCGGTGTGTGCTGTTGTACGGTTCGGCGGCCGCCAACGAACAGGTTGAGCGGCTGTCCGACCTGAACGTTCTCGTACTGGTGGATACCATCGAACCGCTGCAGCTGGAAGCGCTGGGGCAGACGGCGCGCGCGTGGGGCGAGGCCGGCAATCCTCCGCCGCTGGAGCTCACGGTTTCCGAGTGGGAACGGTCGGCGGACATTTTCCCCATGGAATACGCCGACATTCTCGAGCGTCACAGGGTGTTGTTTGGTGCGCTGCCGGAACTCGTGACCACGGTTGCCCGGAGTGATCTGCGACGGCAAACGGAGTATGAGGCCATGAGCAAGGTGTTACGATTGCGTCAGGGCATCATGCGCGCCGGTGAGGATGTGGTGCAGCAACTGGAGCTCTTGCGCGGCAGCCACAGCACGCTGATGGTGATTTTCCGGGCAGCGGTTCGCACAGCTGGCGAGGCTGCGCCTGGCGATCGGGTGCAGTTGATCAATCGTGTGGCGCAGTTGGCGGCGTTGGACGGGACCCCATTCCTTCGGGTGGCCAAGCTGGTGAAAGGGCAGGGTGATGTCTCAAGCAAGGAAGCCGAACAGCTGCTGTTTGCGACATTGGCGGGTATGGAGCAGTTGACGGCCTGGCTCGATGCGCACGAGCCCGATTGATGTGGTGCTGAACTGGTACCTTTCACGGCGTTTGCCGTGTGACGTGTTTTCTATGGTTCTGACTTTCTCGAGGAGTTTTTCATGACTGATCCCCGCTCTCGTATTACGCCGCTCCCCCGTGCGCGTCGGATGCGCGGCGTGCTGGCGTTGCTGGCCCTGCCTATCCTACTTGGCGCGTGTGGTTACAACCAGATCCAGTCCATGGACGAGACGGTGTCGCGTGCTTCGGCCAACATTGAAGCACAGTTGCAGCGTCGCGCCGACCTGATTCCGAATCTGGTGAATGTGGTCAAGGGATTTGCCGCTCAGGAGAGCGAAGTGCTCACGCAGGTGACTGAGGCACGGGCCGGTTTGGCGGGTGCGCTGAGCCGTACCGGTGGTACAGATATGTCGGAACTGGCGGCTGCCAACTCCAACCTGACGTCCTCGCTCGGTCGTTTGAACGTGGTGGTTGAAGCGTATCCGGAGCTGCGATCGAATGAGAACTTTCTGCGTTTGCAGGATGAACTCACCGGAACGGAGAACCGCATTGCCGTGGCGCGCACCGATTACAACGAAGTAGTGGGTTCATACAACGCCTATATTCGACGCTTTCCCGCTGTTGTGACGGCCAAGGTTACCGGTGCCAAAGAGCGCGAATATTTCGAAGCCGACGCCGGTGCGCAGTCCGCACCGACGGTTGATTTCGGCAAGTAAGCAACGTCCATCGATGTACAAAGGTCCCGCGCAATCTATAGTCGGTTCTTCTCGTACATGAGATTGCGCGGCGCCACTCTCCATTCATACCAGCGAAACACGGGCTGGCCTCCGTTCACGGCCGGATCCACACGTTGCGCCATCACCTTTGCGCGCACCTTTACCGCTACCACCTGATGTGCGTTGTTGGTGGTGTCGGAATCAAACCCGTTGTAGTTCGAGCCTTCAATCCCGCCCTCAAAGATCAGATTGGCCTCCCACGATTCCACGCCGTCGGCCAGCACCTCGCCAATCGGTTGAGCGCTCGCGGCCGAAAAGCGTTCGCCGCGCATCACTGACTTGGTGCTCGGATCATACCAATAAGCCACCGCCTTGAGCTTTTGGATGGCCGTGCCGAACCGATCAATGCGCAGCGAGTCGCTCAGGCTCGCCTCTCGGCCCAGAATCCTGCTCACCGGCAAGAACTCCACCGAAAAATGTGTGCCCAAATCGTTGGACCGTGTGATCAACAGCAGGCGACGTTCACCGCCTACCTGCAATCGCGCCAAGTCACCGGCCCCCAGGTCAAACTTCCCATTCTCCTTGAGAAATGACAAACAGTAGGTTCCGCAGTTGCCGCCTGGAGGAAGCGGGTTGATCGTGTCGTTGTTCATCGCGTCAAAGCGATAGGTTGGTGCAACGGCTGGGTCAAACGGAACCGAAAGAATAGACAGCGTATCGCCCCACGTGCCCAGCGTCCCGAACACGGGCGTGCTTTCGATATCGACGCCCGCCTCTGATGCATCACGGCTCACGGCCATGCCGATAAAGCGTGCGCTGCGATCTACACCTTCTCGTAACGTCCAGCTGCGACGGCTCTGCCAGGAGTTGAGGGCAAACGCGGTGGCACTGCTCAGAATCACCAACGACATGATCAAGGAGATGAGCAGTTCCACAATCGTGAAGCCGGAACGCCGCTTTCGCGAGCGCGTCGTGGCTCGAAAAGTTGCCTGCTGTGTAAGTTGTGTTGTCGCTTGTGCTGGTACGCGCGCTGTCATGGTGCCCCCGAGAGGCCGCTGCCTCGATACTGGTAGGTGGTGAGCCGTACCGGCTGCTCCGCGCGTGGGAAGTCAACCGTGAGTTCGAGCTTCAGCAAGTTGTTGCGTTCCTCTTCTACCTCCATGCTGCGCAGGAAGGCGCCGTTGCCGTCGGCAATGCCGTCTGCTCCAACGCGCTCCACGCCCTCAGATTCAATGGTCCATGGATCGCGCGAGCGCACCTCTTCGAGGTATGCGCGCGCGATGGCCACCGCATTGGTGCGATTCTGCGCCATTGCCTGATACTTGATCGTGTTGGTATTGGCGTTGGCCAATGCCATGATGCCAACGGTGAGCAAAACGATCGCGACGATCATGCTCACGAGCGTGAAGCCCTGCCGCGGGCTGGCCGCCCTCCTGTTCGGTTGTTTCATTTTTATTGCCATTGTTCGGCTCTCCACACCCACAGGCGAATTGCACCACTGCCGGAGACTGAGACGGCGGTCGCCTGAGCCGGATCCACCGAACTGGTGAGATACACCACACCCGATGTGCCCATCGGCTCTGTGATGCCCCGGGTGCTAAACCACAACCGCTCATCGTCAAAGGTGATCGCGCTGCCGTTCGCATCGGCCGGTAACGGCTGTGCCTTGCCTCGGCCGAACTCTACGCGTACAGGCAGTTCGCGTCGGCCAAAACCGCGCAAGGCGACGCGCTCTTCGTTTGTCTCGGCAAAAACGCCGTCGTTGTTTTCGTCGAGATAGCCCGAATAGGCGCCCACTGCTCCACCGGTCTCGAATACAAAGCGCACCTGCGACCGTGTGGCCAGCGCACGAGTACGCGATACCTCAAGGTCCTGCATGAGCTGCATGCCCGCGATCTGCACTTCGGTGGACTCACTTAACCGGAACTTGGGTCCCACGATGGCCACCATGATACCGATCATGGCAACCACGATCAACAGCTCGATGAGCGTGAAGCCGGCGCGTAATCGGCGCGCCTTGCTTGGAAAAAATGCGTGAGTCATGGCGTTCAGTAGATTGGACGGAACGCCGTCTGCATCACGGTGCCTACGCGCGGTGTCCCGGGCGGCAGCAGCCGCGGATCGCGGAAGCGGATGTCAAAGCTCCAGTCGCGTGTTGGCGCCGAGTAGTACGCTCCGTTGGAAAAGCCCGGGTTGATGCTGTTGCCCCAATCGCCTAGTGAAAGACGGCTCTCAAACAGCGACACGAGTGAGCCTACGTACCGGAATGTGCGACCACTCCAGTTCTCGAGAAAGCGCGGAAAGTTTTCCAGTCCACCGCCATACACCGGGGCACCGCAGCCCGCCCGAAACCAGTCACAGGTAGTGGCCGAGTGCCCGGCGGCAATCGCGGCGTGCACGGTTGTCAGCGGCGCGGCGGCACGGTGGTCGTAGTTCGCCTGGTTCGCGTCGTTCCAGCCGTTGGAGAGGAACGTGATGGCGTCGGAGAAAAAGGCCGCAGGCTTCCAGTTTACTGTGTTGTAGTCACCCTGCACATAGAGCGGAGCAGATGTGGCGACCGACAGGCCACCGGCTTCCACGGGCGACCACGAGTTCGGGAGTTCCGCGCCATTCACGAGACGCACCGCCGGATAGTCGCGCGGGTTGCTGCCGGGGGTTGCACCACGAAGATGCACGAAGAGAATGTCAACACGATTGTTGACTGGGTCGGTGTTCACCCACGCTCGCAGCGCCGCCACATTGATATCGAGCAAGTCGGGCCGGAGATCTTCGCGACCGTCGTAGAACTGGTTGGGGCGACCGCTGAAGATCAAATTGCAGGTTGCCGGGGGCGGAGTGGCGCGACTGCCGCCACGCGTTTGCACCATGCTGGCGCAGGCAGTGTTGAGATCGGCGACGTCCAGGTCAATGTACCAGTCCGCCTTCCAGGCCATTTTGACGTCGCGTACCATTTGCGGGTCGCCCCCGACACGCGGCTCAATGAGCGCGTACGCATCTGCACCGGTGGGCAGCGGCAGGTTGAGTGGACGAACGCCGCTCACGCCGGTCATCAAACGGTTGTTGAACTGGCGGGTGCTTTCATTCACGAACTGCGCACCGGGCTTGGATCGCGAATCAAACTCAAGCCTTACGGGCGAGCCGGCGGCATTATGAATGCGCACTCCCGGCAGACGACTGTCACGGTCCTTGCGCTGCCAGAACACGCTGTCGGGCGTGGTGAGCTGGCTCTGGAACGTGACGTTGTTGGTGCTCAGATAAATGTTGGAATTGGAATGTACCCAACCCACGAATGTCATTTGCGCGCCCGGAAGAATCTCAAGATCTTCCTCGTAGAACACACCGAACTGAAAGAGTGGAATGGACTGCGCATTCACCGACAACACCACCGACGCGCTGTTGTTGGCCACGTCCGTGGCCCTGACACGAATGTCAATTGGCTGATTCAGCGAAATGAGACCGGCAAACGGGCCAGATGTGATGGTTTTCGCAA
The DNA here is from genome assembly GCA_038203945.1 of Gemmatimonadales bacterium. Taxonomy (GTDB): domain Bacteria; phylum Gemmatimonadota; class Gemmatimonadetes; order Gemmatimonadales; family Gemmatimonadaceae; genus JAABRT01. The sequence continues at coordinate 5,635 of JBBRDJ010000030.1, read as the reverse complement.
TCGGCTGCGCACTGGTCTCGGTGTTCGTGGTGAACGTGAACCCGGGCAGCGTGGGATTGGTAAGCCCCAGAATGTCTTCGTTCGTAATGACGCCGTCCTGCATGGCGGCATCGAGCTGCGACATGATGTCGTCGGCGCCTCCCTCGGCGGCGTACGACGTCTGGCTGCTTCGGTAGTCAACCGTGGACGTGCGCGAGAGCGTGTTGACCGCCGTAAGACCGGCGGTAACAATGATGCCGAACAGCAGCATCAGCAACAGCACAGCTTCGAGGGCGAAGCCACGTCGTGGCAGCGGCAGCGGTCGTGGTCTTGGTGTGGCGTGGTGTGACGTACTGGAACGAACGGGATTCATAGACATGCGGCTCTCCGGTGTGAAGGTACTGCGAATGCACACTGGACAAGGAACGCATGATTGGTGGGATCGTCACACCCGCTGCGGGTGCAGCGCCACACGATGAAATGACACGCACCAACCGTGTAACAGCATCAGTTTTCCCTCCGCCGTCAAACCGGTGTGTCGGCCGCCGGACGCGGAAATAACGGTGCGCCCTTTTGTACGGTCCACCCACCGGCGTCGATTGCACTCAGCATCGCGTGCGATACATCATGCACCGATCCAGGCGCACCGAGTGATTCCCAGAGCACCTGACTGCGCTCGGGCATATACGGTGCCAGCTGTACCGCGTGCCGAGCGAGACGTCGGATGAGAGACGCGAGAACCTGATCCAGCGCAACGTTTGCTGTTTCATCCTTGGCCAGTTTCCACGGTGATGTTGCTTGCGTGTATTCGTTGGCGCGCGATACCTGGCGTGCAACCGCGAACAATCCGTCGTGCAACATCCATCCGCGCGAGCCGTCGAGCGCGGCATGATACTGCGCGATATCACCATGGTCGAGTGCTTCGTCTTCAGGCGCTGGTGCGCTCGGCACCACACCATCGCGGTATTTCTCCACCATGGCCACGGCCCGACTGCCAAGGTTGCCGAGCGCATTGGCGAGGTCCGATGTATACCGCTCTTCGAAGCGTTCCCACGAAAAGTTGCCATCGCCATCAAAGGGCACTTCGCGCAGCAATACGTAGCGGAAGGCATCGGCGCCGTAGCGGTCAATCGCCTCGTGCAAATCGAGCTTGACGCCGGCGCTCTTGGAAAATCGCTCGCCGCCAAGCTGTACGAAACCGTGCGCCCACACCTGTTCGGGCAGCGGCAGCCCTGCCGCGTGCAGCATCGCGGGCCAGATCGCGGCGTGAAAGCGCGTGATGTCCTTGCCGATCACATGCAGTTGCGCGGGCCAGCGCTCGGCCCAGTCGCCATCCGGAAATCCGGTACCGGTGAGGTAGTTGGGCAAGGCATCAAACCACACGTACGTGCCCTGCGTTTCACCGGTAGACAAGGGCAACGGAAACGGCACGGCCCACGACAAACGGGCTCGGCTGGCCGAGACATCGTCGAGCCCCTGATCGAGCAAGCCGAGAATTTCGTTGCGCCGGCTTGATGGCTGAATGAAATGCGGGCGTTCGGTAATGAGCGTACGCAGGAAGTCGGCGTAACGCGACAGACGGAAAAACCAGTTGCGTTCCTCGACTTCCTCCAACGCGCGCGTGGGGTGCAGCTGACAGTGACCGTCTACAATATCCGCCGGCTGCTTGAACGCTTCGCATCCCACGCAATACAACCCGCGGTAACTCTGTTCGTAGAAGTCGTCAGGGTTTCGCTCGGCGATACGCTTGATGAGTGCTTGCACGCCGTGCTTGTGATGTGGCGTGGTAGTGCGAATGAACTGATTGTGGCTGATGCGCAGCTTGCGCCACGTCTCAATGAAGCGTTCGGCAATCGCGTCGGTAAACGACTGCGGATCAGCCCCCTGCGCAGCGGCCGTCTGCGCCACCTTCTGCCCGTGTTCATCCATGCCGATCATGAAGTGCACATCGTGCCCCGCCGCGCGTTTGTAGCGGGCGATGACGTCGGCACCGATCTTTTCGAGCGCGTGTCCGATGTGCGGGTCGCCGTTGGCGTAGTCAATGGCGGTCGTGATGTAGAAGCGCGGCACGTTCAGCTGTCGGAAGAAGATGGATCGGGCGGGGTATCGCGATCACCGCGCAGACGACGTCCGCCACGACGACCCCGACGACGTTTGCGCCGGGCGGCATCCGCTTCTGATTCAGCGGTGGGTTCGCTATCCGGGGCGCCGCCGTCCGGAGAGGAGGATGGTATATCATCAGAAGGGGACGACGCCTCATCAGATGGGGATGGCGCATCATCATATAATGACGGCGCCTCGTCGTCGTCAGTCTGATCGAGCGGTTGGGCGGAGTCGTCGATGTCATCCAATGCGTACTCTGACGTCTCCCCGTTTTCAACGTCAACGAGGGCCAACGCTGCGTCATCGACCGACGCGCCAAGGCTCACCTCTTCGCGCAGCTGCAACAACGGCACGATGCGCGTGTCACCCTCAGGGGTGCGAAGTGTTACCGTGTCGCGAAAAATATCAAACGCCATGACCTTCACTTCACCCGTTGGCACGCGCAGAATCTTGCCTTCCTTGGGGAAGCGCCGCCGACTCTGCACGTAGAACTCGTGCTCGTAGCGCAGGCAGCACATGAGGCGACCGCACGCGCCGGAGATCTGCGTGGGATTGAGCGACAAGCGCTGGTCTTTGGCAACGCCAAGGTTGACCGGTCGCAGCTCAGGGAGCCAACTCGCTGAACAGTACTCGCGACCGCAACGGCCTACGCCGGAAAGGCGTTTCGCTTCATCACGCACACCAATCTGCTTAAGCTCGATGCGTGTGCGAAACACACCCGCGAGCTCGCGCACCAACGCGCGAAAATCAATGCGTTTTTCGGAAGTGAAGTACAGCGTGAGCTTGCGACGGTCCCACTGCCACTCGGCGTCGGAGATTTTCATCACCAGTTCCGCGGCGCGTGCGCGTTCGTGCGCCGTCTTGCGCGCCGTCTGATTCTCATCAGGTAGCGTGGCAGCCGACGCAATTTCCTGGGTGGTGGCCAGGCGCAGTGCGCGCTCGGTGGGCGGCGGCGCCGAGCCGCAGCCATGACTGCAGCCGCGGCAGCGCGTTTCGGCAAGTTCGCCGATGGCGTGCACGTGCCCGAGGTCTTCACCGCGGTCTGCTTCCACGATTACCGCCGCACGCAGTGGCGGCGGCGTCTCGCCTTCCCATTGGAAAAAAGACTTCCGATTGCCGCCGAATGCGACCTCAATGAGGTGCGTCATACGCGCGTCACTCGTTGAATTGCCCCATGCGCAAGAACTTCTCGCGTCGCTTTCGGATGAGTCGTTCTGGCTTGAGCTTGCGAAGTTCGTCGAGATGTCGGACGAGTGTTTCCTTGAGTGTGGCGGCCGTTGCGTCGTGATCGGAGTGCGCACCGCCAATGGGCTCGGGAATGATTTCGTCAATCACGCGCAGTTCAAACAGGTCCTGCGCCGTGATGCGCAGTGCCGAAGCAGCCTTCTCTCGCATTTCCTGACTCTTGCCGTCCTTCCAGAGAATTGCCGCGCAACCCTCTACCGTAATCACGGAGTAGACGGCGTTTTCAAACATGAACACACGGTCGGCGACACCCAATGCGAGCGCGCCACCCGATCCGCCTTCACCAATGATGGTGGCCAGAATTGGGACCTGCAGCTGACTCATCTCAAACAGATTGCGCGCGATTGCTTCACTCTGACCGCGCTCTTCGGCGCCCAGTCCGGCCCATGCACCGGGTGTATCAATCAGCGTGATTACGGGCACCTGAAATTTCTCGGCGAGCTTCATCAGGCGCAGCGCTTTACGGTAGCCCTCCGGATGCGGCATGCCGAAGTTGCGCCGGAGATTCTCCTTCGTGTCTCGGCCACGCTGATGCCCGATCACCATCACGGTCTCGCCATCGAGGCGCGCCCAGCCACCCACAATGGCCGCGTCATCGCGAAACGCCCGGTCGCCGTGCAGCTCAATAAAATCGGTGAACGCGAGGCGAAGGTAGTCAAGCGTGAACGGCCGCTTTGGAATGCGTGCCACCTGCACGCGCTGCAGCGGCGTGAGGCCGCGATAAATCGCGACACGCAAGTCATTGAGCTTCTGCTCCAGCGGCGCGAGTTCGGCGGCGACGTTCAACTCGCGATCACCCGCCAGCCGACGCAGCTCGTCAATCTGACGTTCGAGCTCGGCAATCGGCCGTTCAAATTCCAGTGTAGGAGTGGCCATGAAAATCCCGGAGGTCGCAGCGCCGAAAGCCGGCGCGCGAGCATAGGTACAATCTGAAGGTCAGGCGCGAACGAGTCGCACCCGATCGTGGCCCAGCAGCGCGCGTAAATCGGATAACGCGAGCGGCGTGGCCGCGAGGGTAAGTGATTTGGAGCGAAACCGAACGTTGGTGCCCTGCGCATCACGCCACCGCAACTCCAGCGGCGCACTGCCAATGTGCGCGTCGAGTGCCCGGCGCACATCGTCCATCACCGCCGGCAACAAATCCGCGCCGCCCTCCAGATCGATCGTAATGGCCACTTCGCCAGCCGCGCGAATCTCGGCGAACTTGGTGACCGCATCCACGATGAACGTAGGGTCTTCGACGTCCTGATCCCGACGAGAATAGCTCCCTTTGATGAGCAGCGGAATATCGGCGCGTACCCGATCGCCTATTGCCGCCCACGCTTCGGGGAACACCAGTATCTCGGAAGCTCCGGAAAAATCTTCGACTGTCAACCGGGCAAACTCCTGACCCGATCGTTTGCTCACCTGCCGTTTGATCGCCGTTACAACCACGCCAATCGTCACGGCCTGTTCAGTCCACGTACCCAGTTCAGCCACTGTGTGCGAAGTGAACAGTTCGCATTCGGTGCGGAACGGATCGAGCGGATGTCCTGAAATATAGAAGCCGAGCAGGTCCTTCTCCTTCTGGAGACGTTCCGTTTCGGTCCACTCGGCAACATTCGGCAACGTTGCGGGCGCCGGTGAGCCATGATCAAGCGCATTACCCGAAGAATCGCCGAACATATCACCAAACAACGAGACCTGGCCAGCCGCTGCTTCGTCCTGGCGCAGCGACGCTTCGTTGAGTGCCGCGTCGAGGCCGGCCTGCAGCTGCGCGCGATGCCCGCCCTGTCCGTCGCACGCACCAGCGGCAATGAGGGCTTCAAAAAAGCGGCGGTTGCACAGTCGCAAATCCACGCGGGCGCAGAGATCGTGCAATGATGTGAACGGGCCATCCGCGCGCGCTGCGAGCAGGGAATCGATGGCACCCTGACCCACGTTCCGGATGGCGCCCAGCCCAAACCGCACGCGCTTGTTCTCCACAACCGTGAAGCGCCAGTTGGACTCGTTCACATCGGGGGCCAGCACCTCGAGCCCCATTTCGCGGGCTTCGGCGATGTACTTGATGACCTCTTCCGTCTTGCCAATCTGGGCCGACAGCAACGCCGCCATGAATTCGGCGGGGTAATGCGTTTTGAGCCAGGCGGTGTGGTACGACAATACGGAGTACGCAACGGAGTGGCTTTTGTTAAACCCATACCGTCCAAACGTCTCGATCTGTCCCGCGATCTCCTTGATAATCGCGGCATCATGCCCCTTTGCCACAGCCTTCGTTTCAAATTTGCCGAGCTCCTTCTTGATGAGCACTGCGTCCTTTTTGCCCACC
>JBBRDJ010000029.1:0-34154 GCA_038203945.1 Gemmatimonadales bacterium | reverse complement strand
GCTTTGCGTGTTTGGGCAGTTCAAAGGTGCGCACATCGGCGGCGAACATTTTCTGCAGGCTGGTCGCGTGCAACGGACCGGTCCCTTTGCGAAAGACGAACACCCAGGGAGCGCGCGGTCGCCCAAGCGGGGCCGCGGCGCGGTGGTGCGCCGATACGTGCGCAACAACCCAACGCTGCAGTGCGGGATCGGCACATGCCGATCCCGTCCGCCTCTCCCTGCGTACGCGCAGCAGCAGGCGCGCACTGTCGCTGTCCCGTGTGTCCAGACTAGCGCCATGCAGGTAGCCGGCGCACGCGCCGCAGCCAAACCGCGCCACCGCCGTCAGGCCGACGATCGCCGTGTCGTCGCGCCGGAACCACCACTCCCGATCGCCCCCGCCGGACCGCGCCAGCGCGACTCGCTACGCAACACCTTACGCAACACTCGACCGAACTGATCACGTCACGAGGGAATATTCCCCCCGTCCTAACACGCTAAGTCCTTACGAACCAACGGCGTGGGTGGGAGTCGAACCCACGAGACCCTTTCGGGTCCGCCGGTTTTCAAGACCGGTGCATTCAACCGCTCTGCCACCACGCCAACTGTAACCTGCCTCACTGCACAGACCTTCTAACATATTCACCAGAGTCCACCTCCCACAACTCTAGCGCGGATGCGCCGCCAGCGTGGAGTCGCGGATGCTGCGGAACTCGGCCGATCGCGCCCAGTTCGGCCACATTCGCAAATGAGCCTCGCGCCAGCAGACTTCAAGTATTGCCCGCGTGTCCTCCACGGCGCCGCTCAAGTCCCAGTCTGACTTGACGTCGTCGCTGGGCTTGTAATAGTCGTTGGTGGTGCACTCGTCGCGCTTGCGCCGGGCGAAGTTGGCGGGTTTATCCACGAAATCGGATCCCGTCCCGGTGTACAACGCGGGCACGCCCTTTTCCGCAAACTCAAAGTGATCGCTGCGAAAGAAGTATCCCTTTAGCGGCTCCGGGTCGGGAAAGAGAGTACGACCGTCACGTTCCACGACCGTGCGCAGCACATCATCGCGCGTGCTATCGCCGAATCCGATCACGGTCATGTCGCGCGTGCAGCCCCACTGATTGATGCTATCCATGTTGATATTGGACACCGTTATGTGCCGCGGATACAACGGTTGCGAAGCGTAGCACTTGGCGCCGAGCAGTCCCGGTTCTTCAGCGGTGAGCGCAATGAACAGCATGGAACGCGGTGCGCGCTCCGGCAACCGGCCCATGGCGCCGGCAATCTCCAGCAGCGCAGCGGTGCCTGATGCGTTGTCCAACGCACCGTTGTAGATCTGATCGCCGCCCCGGTGCATGGTGTCGCGCCGCAAGTGGTCCCGGTGGGCGGTAAAGATCACCCATTCGTCGTTGAGCGACGGATCACTGCCTTCGAGTTTGGCGACGACGTTTCGCGAGGCGACCTGGCGCACTGTGTTTTCGAGAGCAAACGACACCGTGGTGCCAAGCGATACCGGTGTGAACTCGCGCGTCGCCGCCACCGCCTTGCGCGAGTCGAAGCTCAATCCTGCGTCATTGAAGAGTGTGCCGGCCGCATCGCGATGCAACCAACCTTCCACTTGCACGCGATTTTGCGTACCACCGGGCACATTGATATCAAAGTTCTCGCGTCCCCAACTACCGATCATCACAAGGTACGGATATCCAGCCGGTTCCGTCTCGTGCACAATGAGCACCGCGGCCGCGCCACGTGCCGATGCGATTTCGTACTTTTACGTTTAGCGACCGTAGTAACTCATCGCGTCGCCCTTGAACACGTTGGGATCGAGCGAGTCACCAGCCGCCGTCAACACCGACCGAGGCTCGGGCCTTGGTGGTGATGCCCACCGGCTGCACATTCTGCGCTCACGTGCCGTCCGGGTTGCCCGAGGAGAGTCCCATAGCCTGAAACTGCTCGGTGAGATAACGAACCGTGCACCGCCAGATGCGACGAGAGCCAGGCTACAGGCCACGGCGATGAGCCAACGTGGCGTGGGTAATGGTGCGCTCCACGCCTGACTTAGGCCGAGTGTGAGACCAGCTGCAGCGACAGTTTTAGGTGGTGACGGTGTGGGGCAGTGCGGCGTTGTGCAGTGCATGTGATGCGCTGTGATGCGCTGTGATGCGCTGTGCGCTGTGGTGTGCTGTGGTGCGCTGTGCGCTGTGCGCTGTGGTGCGCTGTGGTGCGCTGTGGTGCGCTGTAGTGCGCTGTAGTGCTGTACTCACACGGGACGAACCAAAATTGCACCTGATCGCTACCAGTCGAGACGGAGAATACGACCGCGTCCGCCCACCCACGCTGTGCGACCGCTGGCATCAACACCGGCGTGACCCTGATCCGAGTGCGTGTGCCATGATCGGCCGCCATCGTCGCTGCTGAAGACGCCACCAAAGCCGGCGGCGACAATCGTTTCCGGGCCAGCACCGGTAACCCACGCCACGCCGGTGAGCGCGCCCGGCAGAGGCGGTCGGGCGCGCATTGTCCAGGTGATTCCGCCGTCGCTGGTGACCGCCACTACCGCGGATGCAGTGTCGCCACGCAGATTGGTCATGTCGCCAGCCACGCCCACGCCGTTTTGCGCATCACGGAATGCGAGACCGCTTGTACCGGCACTCGCACTGCGAACAAATGGTGTCTCGCGCACGATGAACGTGGCGCCCGCATCATTGCTTATAAACAGCCGAGATCCCGGACCACCAGTGGCGATGTACACCGTTTCCTGCGCATGCACAACGCAGCGACCGCTGGCAGCATACGCGCCTTCACCCTTGATCGGGGGGGGGACCCTGGCGCTGTCCAGCAGGCGCCAGTCGACACCACCATTGGTGGTACGCAGCACGTGTGTGCGTCCGCGCGCAGCGTCACCAAATACGACACCGCGCTGGCTGTCAAGAAAGGTGAAGCAATCGTAGAACGCCAGACTATCGGTGTTGCGAAACTGTTCGCGCCACGATGTGCCACCATCGGTGGTGTGATAAATGCGCGACGCCTCACCGTTGCCAATCGCCAAGGCAAACGCCGTGTCGGCGCCAAATGCGTGCACATCACGGAACTGCAGCGAATCACCACCGGGTACGGGTCGCGCCGTCCACGTTGTACCGCCGTTGATCGTGCGTACGATCGTACCCCCGGTGCCGGATGCCCAGACCACGGAATCGTTGACCGCGTGCACGGCAAAGATCAGCGCGTTGGTGTTGAGCGTTTGCACCGTGGCGCGAGGAATCGCTCGCGGTACATCGCGAGGGACCTCGCGCGCCACATCGCGCGCCACATCGCGCGCCACCTCGCGCGCCACCTCGCGCGCCACCTCGCGCGCACCGTCGCGCGTAACTGTCGGCGCGGCCGCTGATATGCTTTGCGCACCCAGCGGCAGCAGCGCAATCAACGGCAGGCACAGTGCGACAATAGCCCATTGCATGGCGAGACCCTTACGGTTGGGGGGGACGTGACGGCGACGGAGCCCCCGAATCCGGGAGCAGCAGCGTCGGAACCGGCTGGTCGGTCGGCGGGGCGTCGAACTCCGCGCGGTCGAGGCCAAAGATGCGCTCGCGTCGCATGGCGCGTGCGATAGCTCGCGCATCGTTGAACACGCTGTCGGACAGCGCGCCCTGACCGGCGGCGGCCAGCGCTTCGGAGATGGTGAGACCGGTAATCACGTACAGGTCGGGGATGCCAATGGACGCATCGTCTACCCAACCGTTGCGCGCGGCCAGTGTCGCCGGCGCCTCAAACACTTGTCGCCACAGCGCTGCGCTGCGCGCGACGTCTACATAGCCTTCGCCCTGCACGAGCACGATGTCTCCGCCGGCCTGCACCGGCGTTTCGAGTACGCGACGCGTCATGCCGTGCGTGACGACATATGGCGCGAGCCCCAATTCGGAGGGATAGCCACCGGCGGTGCGACTGAAGTACAGCGGTCGCTCGGGCCAGGAATCGCGCATCAGAAAATACACGAGAATGTCGGCACGCATGATGGTGGCGTTGCGTGCCGTGGCCACGAGATCGTTTTTCTGAAACGTGCGCTGTTCACCGAGTTCCACATAGAGCGGGATGGCGTCCGCTTCCTCAAAGCTCATCTTGAGGGCCGGACCTTCAGGCTTCGGCCACGTCTGGTCGCGATAAAGTTCGGGGCCGTTTGCGGCATCGTACTCATACACCGGGCGTCGAATGAGCTGACGCGTGTACCAGTCGGTGTTGAGCAATGATGTATTCACGATGAGCACATCCTTTCGCACACCCTCCACCTCCTGCGCGTACCACAGCGGGAAGGTGTCGTTGTCGCCAACGGTAATCAGCATGCCATACGGTTCAACGGAGTTGAGCAAATCGCGCGCAAAATCGGCCGTGTCGGTTTGCGAGGCGCGCGAGGCCTGCTGCCAGTTCCCGATCAGTGGCAGAAACGCAATGAGAAGCACCGGGGCCGCCATGAAGAAACCCCGCTGCGTGGGTACCGCGATCTGCTTGCCACCGTACTTCACATACTCCGTTCCCACGAGCGTGGCGATGGACTCCCAGAGGTACACCAAACCGGCGGCAGCCCATACACTCCACGCCGAAAAGGCCCACAGATAGAAGTAGTCACGGTCACGCACTTCTCGCGGCACGCTGTTACCCAGCTGCAGCGCCTGTGAATGTCCGTACTTGAAGTTCAGGTAATAGATGAGACCGAGCGTGGTAATAAACACCAACGGTCCGAAGTACCAGAAGCTTCGTCGATCACGATTCCAGTGTACCCAGCCGCCAAGCAATCCGATAATCAGGAAGAAGACAGCCAACGCGTTTTGCAATCCGGGACGTTCGTTGTACGCATCTCGCCAGTACTGCCATTTGAAGTACAGCCAGTACATGCCAACTTGCGCGGTCAATGGTGCTTGTCGCTCGGTCAACTGCGGCTTGCCGTACTGCCCGCGGTTGAAGTTGTACATGAAGCGTTCGTACGTGAGACTGCTGAAGGTGCAGGCAGCCGAGATCTCCGTCACGCAGGCGGTGGGTTCGCCTTCGTTGATGGCCGGAAAGTGCGCCGCCCGAATGGGTTGTGTGGCAAACGGCGTGATACCAAAGCCCAGCGCCACGATGCAGGCGAGCAGCAGCTTCCAGCGCAGCACGGTTTGCGGACGACGAATGAGCACCGCCAATCCCACGGCTGGGGCGGCGAGCATGCCGGCCATGTGATTGGCGTAGCCGAGCCCCAGCAGAAACGCCACCAACACGAGCAACCGGTCGGCACGGGCGTCATCGGGATCGTCGCACCAACGCACCGTCAGCCACGATATGGCTGCAATGCCAAGCAACGACACCGTGTAGACCTTCTCGTTGACGACTGACTGATTCCATACCGTGAATGCGGTAGAGCCAATGAGCGCCGACAATGCGGCGCCAGTGAGTCGCTGCCAGCGTCGCGTGATCCAGCTTACGAACACGCGTTCGGTAATCAGAAACCAGAAGAACGCCGACGCGGCACTGGATAGTGCGGCCAACACATTGATGCGCATGGCAACCGTTGGCGCCACGGGCAGCAAGGCAAACACGCGCCCGATGAGCACAAACAGCGGATTGCCGGGCGGGTGCGGCAAACCCACCACGTAAGCCGCCGCTATGTACTCACTCGTATCCCACATGCTGGTAGTGGGGGCGAGAGTAACGAGGTACAGCAGCAACACCGCCAGCGACGTGAGCGCGGCGGCACCGTAGGACGGTGTGTAATCGCGTGGAAGGTCAGCGATCGTGCTGCTGGACGCAGTGGCGGGTGCCGTCATGCGCAACGGTCCGGAAAGTATCGGGACATGGTTCTGTGGGAATCAGTGACGGAACAGGCGCTGGCCTGTAAAGACCATGGTCATGTCATGTTCATCGGCGGCTGCAATGACCTCGGCGTCGCGCACCGATCCACCGGGCTGCACCAAGGCGGTGACACCAGCGGCGGCGGCGTGATCAACGCCATCGCGAAACGGAAAAAACGCATCGGAGCCCATCGCGGCGCCGACCGTATCGTGCTCGGCCAGCCTGGCCTTGTGGACCGCCAGAAAGCAGGCGTCAACGCGTGACATCTGACCGGCACCAATCCCTATCGTTGCGCCATCACGCGTGAGCACGATCGCGTTGGACTTCACACTCGCCACGGCACGCCACGCAAACGCGAGATCACGCTGCTCGCTGTCGGTTGGCTGACGCTTGCTGACCACGTTCCATCCTTTCTCAAGCGCGGGCACCAACATGCGATCCTGCACCAGCAATCCGCCGCGCACGCGCTTGTAATCCATGTCGCCGGCCGACCAGGTGGCCCGTCCCTCGAGAACACGCAGATTTTTCTTGCGTCCCAGAATTTCAACGGCCGCTTCGCTGAACGACGGCGCGACCACACATTCCACGAACAGATTGGCAATCGCCTCAGCCGCAGCTTCATCAATAGGTACCGTAAAGGCGATCACCGATCCGAACGCGGATACCGGATCACAGGCGAGCGCACGCTTGTACGCATCCAACGCATCGGTACCGATGGCCAGTCCACACGGCGTGGTGTGCTTGATGATCGCGCAGCACGGCTCATCACCAAATGGTTCGGTGGCGAGCATCGCCCCTTCGAGGTCGAGCAGATTGTTGAACGACAGTTCCTTGCCACCGCGCTGCGTGAGCGCACCCAGCCCGCGCCCTGAGCCGTCAGTGTAAAACGCGGCTCGCTGACTCGGGTTCTCGCCGTAGCGCAGCGGCTGTTGCTTGGTAAATGCCAGCGGATAGGTGTCGGGGAAGGGCTCATTGCGTCGCGAGGCAAACCACTGCGCAATGGCCGCGTCATACGCACTGGTGTGCGCGTACACTTTTTCGGCAAGCAGACGACGCTTGGGCTGATCATCTGCACCGCTGGCGATGGTTTCGAGTACCGATTCGTAGTCGGCCGGATCCACAAGCACCCAAACCGCAGCGTGATTCTTGGCCGCCGAACGCAGCATCGACGGACCGCCAATATCAATGTTCTCTATTGCGTGCTCGTCGGTGACATCCGGATTGGCCACCGTAGCACGAAACGGGTACAGGTTCACGCACACCAGATCGATCAGGCCTATGTTGTGCGCCTCGAGCGCCTGCATGTGTTCCGGCACATCGCGTCGCGCCAGCAATCCGCCATGCACAACCGGATGCAGCGTCTTCACGCGTCCGTCGAGCATCTCGGGAAAGCCGGTGACCTCTGCGACATCACGCACCGTGAGTCCGGCGTCACGCAACGTGCGCGCAGTGCCGCCGGTGGAGAGCAGCTCCCAGTCGAGAGCAGCAAGGCGGGTCGCGAGGTCGACAACACCGTTTTTATCAGAGACAGAAAGCAGAGCGCGAGGCACGTTGGATGCGGGCAGTGGTCAACGATGAAAGAGGTGCGCCACGTCGTAGGCAAACGCGGCTCGGGCTACAATAACAGCATCGGCAAACGATGGCGACGCCGTGTCGGGATGATCAGCAGAGAGCGTGAATCGCGTGGCGCGCACATCGGCTTGGGCGCTCTCGCGCGAGATGTGACCAAACACTCGCCCGTCGTGGCCAAGTGCGAGTGTGCCGGCGGCCAGCGCCTGGGTTACGACTGGCAGTAGCAGGTGCTCCACGCGCAACACGCGTTCGGCGACGGTATCTGGTGTGTCGTTGGAATACACCGGCACCGGCCACTGCGCCGCAATGGCGCCGCGATCAAAGTGTTCATTCACAAAATGTACGGTGGCGCCGCTGAGCTGTACGCCGGCGGCGACAACAGCACGATGCACGTTCATACCAAACATGCCGGGTCCACCAAATGCGGGCAGCAGCGCCGGATGCACGTTGATCATGCGTCCGTGCCACGCCAACACCAGGGCCGGTGGTACCAGCTTGAGCCAACCGGCGAGTACGACCAGATCGATACCATGCTCCTGGAGCACGGCCTGAACCGCCGCACTGTCGCGGGCGTCGGTGACCACGTGCGTGGGAACACCGCGAGCCCGGGCACGCGTGAGCGCGCCGGCCTCGCTCTTGTCCGAAATCACAAGCGCAATCTCACCAACCTCCGCCGCTTGGCCACTTCCGAAGTGTTCAAGGAGAGCGCCCAGATTTGATCCGCCACCGGATGCGAAGACCGCAATGCGTGAAAAGTTCATGGTGTGGGTGCGCGCGTCGTGACGCTGTCGAGCCGCGCCAGAAACAGATCTATCGCGTCGTTGAGAGACGGAACGACGTAGGCGTTCGCTCGAGCATCGCGCTCGTCGTCGTCACGCGTACCATCACCGGGCACCAGGACACCAAGACCGCCGGTTGCCAACGCCGGTTGCACATCCCTCCAGCGGTCGCCGATGTACGCCGAACGCGCGAGATCGAGCCTGTGATCACGGGCCGCTTGTGTGTACATACCAAGCGCGGGTTTGCGACAGTCGCACACACCGGTGCGTTCATGCCAGTGCGGGCAATGATACGTGGCGTCAACGCGCGCACCGGCGCGTGTCAGTTCCGATTCCAGCCGAGTACGCACCGCGTGATACTGCGCTTCGGTCAACAGCCCGCGTCCGATGCCCGACTGATTGGTGACCACCACTACTGGAATACCACGTGCGTTGCATCGCGCGAGCGCCGCAGCGGCACCAGGCACCAGACGCACATGTTCGGGCGCAGACGGGTAATGCGTGTCGATCATGAGCGTGCCATCACGATCCACAAAACACGCGGGTCGAGCGGTGTTCATGCGGCGCTCACGGGCGTCGCCGAACCGCCGACGGCGGCGGTGGAGCGGCGGTCAGCGTATCAGGTGGTCGGACAGGCGGTGTGACCGGCGGCGTAACAGGTGGCGTACCCGCTGCGGGGGGGGGCACGGCACTGGAATCGGGAGGTGACAGTAGCGTTGTGTCCCTCGCCGCAGCGGGATCAGCTTTGGGCTTGGGCGGAGTGAGCAACTGTCGGCGAGCCGTACCCACGACGCCATTTAGTGACTTGACGTCGGCCGCCTGAATGAGGATGCGCGATTCGTCGGGGACCGCAGCGTCAAGCAAGATCAACAGCTCGGTGGCCGGCGTGGGTCGCGATGGTTTTGGCGGCGGTGTGGTGTCTCTGGGTGGCAGCGTTCGTCCGCCACGTTGAGCAGCCAGTCTGCGGGCATCGCGATCAGCCCGGTCGGCACGAGCCAGACTGTCGAGTCGGCGTGCGCGCGCGAGGCTGTCGGCGCGGGCCAGCGTGGCGCTGTCTTTGGGCACGGTATCACGTGCCGCTGCGGCAGCGGCGGTTGAGTCGGCGACACGTTGCCTGACGATCGAGTCGAGCGCGGTCTGCTGCGCAGCGGTGCGCACGGCGGTTGTGCGCAGTGCCATGGGAGTGGAATCGGGCAACAGACTGAATGTGAACTGCTCAGGAGAGAACGTCTGATCGTCAGTCAATGGCTTGTCGAATGTGAGCCGCAAACGACGTCCCGAGTCCTGTACGGCGATCTCGGAGATCTGTACCGGCAGCGTGTCGTGAATAAACGAGTACAGCTCCACGGCTGCGCTGTCGATGAGTGGCACACGAATGGTGTCCCACAACTCGGTGCGCTCCTGACGACGATTGCTGTTGCGATCAATGAAGCCGCGCACGATATACTGCCCCTGCGGTACATGACGCAAGACAAAGCGGCCCGCAGAATCGCCGAGCGTAATGTACGACGTGGTGGTGTCGGTGACCGGAATCGCTTCTACAATCGGGGAGTTGGCGCCGCGTCCCGCAGGCCAGTCAAATACCACACCCGTGACCGCAGTTTGCGGAATCGGACCGCGTGTTGAGAACACGACAGTGATGCTGCTGTCAATGCTGTTGTTGCGCAGATCCTGAATGCCGCGCTTGATGGTGATCGTGTACACCACGCTGTCGCGAAATCCATCTTCGGGTTTGATCTCCATTCGGGTGCGTTTCCACGCCACCTCGACGTCGCCACTGCGCGGACTGATGAACACGAGGTCAGCGAGGTTGGGTGCGCCTTTGGGCGTCTCGTTGATCACCTCATCGAACTGTAGCACCACGACCTTTGGTCGCACCGACGTATCACCCACCTCAGGTGTGATGCTGAGCACGAGCGGCGCCAAATCGTCTGGTGGACCACCGGGCGGTGCGGTTGGATTGGCACACGCAGCGGCCAGCGCGGTTGCCGCACTCACGCCCACGAGCAGCGCAATAATTCGCGTGCTTGAAGAAATACCACCGATGGTTCGGCCATACCTTGACAGACAATCTGACAAACGACGCAACGGCATTACACGCCCAACCGCGCAATACGCTCCAGCAGCTGCGCGTGTCGACTACGCCACTCTTCGGCTTTGGCGCGCTCCGACTCCACCAATGCGGCAGGGGCCTTGGCGGTAAACTTCTCATTCGCCAGTCGGCCATCCAACGCCACCAGCTGCGTGTACAGCTGCGTGGCCTCCGTCTCGAGTCGTCTGCGCTCCTTGTCCAGATCCACCATGCCAGCGAGTGGCACGACCAGCTCAAATCCGTCGTGCAGCAACGCCTGCGCCGCCGCACCTGACGGCGCAACATCCGCCACCGTCATCGACGAACGCGACATGACGCTGGCGATCGCGCCCAGAGCGCCGAAGGCATCAACCTGGGACGCCGGCGCAACGAGCGTTGCATCGACCAACTGCCCCGGTGGCACGTTGTATTCCGATCGTATCTGACGCAGCGCTGTGACGGCCGCGCGCACGACCTCAAAATCATCGCCCCCAGCGAGCCGCTGCTCCGGCCCACGTGCAACAGGCCACTCGGCGTTGGCGCAGTACGCCGACCGACGCGGCAGCGGAATGCGCTGCCACAGTTCTTCTGTGATGAACGGAATAATCGGGTGCAGCAACCGCAGCGCCGCATCAAATGCATGCGCGAGCACGGTGCGTGCGGTCTCGCGGTCTTCTCCGGAGGTGGCCAGACGCGGTTTGACGGATTCCAGATACCAGTCAGCGAGTTCGTTCCATACGAAACGCCGCGCTGCTTCGGCGTATTCGGCCAGACGCAATCCACGCAGACGCTCACCAACGCTCCAGGCACCGCCATCAGGGCGGGCCGGACCGAGCGCTGCATTGCAGTCGAGCACCGCCTGATCGAGTCGATCGAGAATCCATCGATCAGCAGCGGTAAGCCGCGACACGTCTACCTGATCAAGCGGCGTAACCGGATCAGCACCAACACGCGAGAGCAGAAAGCGTCCGATATTCCACAGCTTGGTGTTGAAGTTGCGACCTGGTGCGAACGACCGGTCGAGATCGTCGGGGTCAAGCATGACGTCAACGCCCACGCCCAGTCCGGCAATCACGGTCCAGCGCAGCGCATCGGCGCCGTAATCACGCACCACATCCAACGGATCGATACCGTTGCCAAGTGACTTGGACATTTTGCGGTGCTGCATGTCGCGCACGGTGCCGTGCAGATACACCGTATGAAACGGTGACTTCTGCATAAACCACTCGCCGGCCATCACCATTCGTGCCACCCAGAAAAACAGAATCTCCGGAGCCGTGACCAGCACATCACTGGGATAAAACGCCTTGAGATCACGTGCGTCCATGTTGGGCCAGCCCAGCGTACTCATGGGCCAGAGCCACGAGGAGAACCAGGTGTCGAGCACATCCTCGTCTTGGCGCACCGCGCCGCCGCACTGTATACACGCGCTGATGTCGTCGCGACTGACAATGGGTTCGGTACCACACGCATCGCAGTACCACACCGGAATGCGGTGCCCCCACCATAGTTGACGCGAAATATTCCAGTCGCGAATGCCTTCGAGCCAGTTCACGTACACCGCTTCCCAACGCTCCGGCAGAATGCGCAGCTCACCGGATCGCAATGCGCCGAGGGCCTTCGCGGCCAGCGGCTGCATGCGTACGAACCATTGATCGGAGAGGCGCGGTTCAACTACCGTGTCGCACCGATAGCAATGACGCACGCTGTGTTCGTGTCGATCGATTTTCTGCACCACACCCGATGCCTGCAACATCGCCACCACGGCCTCGCGGGCCGCAAAGCGGTCGAGTCCGCGCAACCCATCAGGCACCCGACCGTCGGCGTCCGTGACTTCGCGTACAATGCCCTCGGCGTCGATCACCACTGGCATTGCCAGGTTGTGTCGCTTACCCACTTCAAAATCGTTGGCGTCGTGCGCGGGTGTGATTTTGACCGCACCCGAGCCGAACTCCGGGTCCGTATACGGATCAGCGATCACCGGAATGCGCACGTTGGCTATGGGCAGCAACAGCTCCTGACCAACGAGGTCGCGGTACCGGGCGTCTTCGGGATGCACAGCGACCGCGACATCGCCGAGCAGCGTTTCGGGCCGCGTGGTCGCCACCGTGATGCCGCGCGTTGGGTCATTGGCCAGCGGATAACGCAGGTGGTACAACTTGCCCGCTGTGTCGTGGAACTCGGCTTCTTCATCAGACAATGACGTGCCACAGCGCGGACACCAGTGAATAACGCGGTGTCCCTTGTACACCAGGCCGTCTTCATGCAATCGCACAAATGCTTCGCGCACCGCACGCGACAGTTCCGGCGACAGCGTGTAGGCGGTGCGGGTCCAATCGGCCGACGCGCCAATGGCCTTGAGCTGCTGCAGAATCGTGCCGCCCGTCTCCTCGACAAACGCGGTCGTGCGCGCGACAAACGCCTCTCGGCCCAAATCGAAGCGCGTTTTACCTTCGCGCGCCACGAGCTTTTCCACCACGTTCTGCGTGGCGATGCCCGCGTGGTCTGTGCCCGCCATCCAAAGCACTTCGTCGCCGGCCATGCGGCGCCAGCGTGCCAATACGTCTTGCACCGAGTTGTTGAGACCATGGCCCATGTGCAGCACCGCGGTCACGTTGGGCGGTGGCATGAGCACCACAAAGGACGGTCGCGTGCTGGTGCGATCCGGATCGGCGGTGAACACGCCATCGGCGGTCCAGCGGTCGTACCAGGTGCGTTCAGTGGCCGACGGGTCAAACGTCGGCGGGAGTTCGTCGAGGGCGGTGTATCCGTTCATTGGCGTAAACTAAAAGGCCGATCCGGGTGCGTGGGCACGCGGACTGACCGAGGTGCAGGCGCAGCCAGTCAGTCGGCGCGCGGCGGTGAATCGGAATCGGAGCGATCGCCGACTGGGGCAGGTCGCGGATCGGTGGCCCGACGGGAACGCGCCGGCTGGCGAACGGTGAGTTGGTCCATCACGTGATGCACGTCAGGCACGCCGCCGGCAATGGTCACGGCGTGGCGCACTTCGCTGTCGGCGTGCACCCAGCCGGTGAGTTCGATCACGCCCTCGGCGATGGCCCCGATATCGATGGCGCGTTCCCGGAGCACAGGGTCGTTGTGAAAGGCTTCGAGCACACGCGCCTCGAGCGTCAGCAGGTCGGGCGCACTGCCGCTGGATCCGCGTTGGCCGCTGCTCGAGCCGCTCGGTTGGCCGAACGCGTGTACGTGGGCCATGGACTCGGGCGCGAGCTCGTCGTCGGATTCGTAGCTGTCGTCGAGGTTGTCATCGTCGCTAACCGAGCTGTCAAAATCGTCCTCATCTTCCCAACCACCATCCGCATCGTGCAGACCGTAGGGTTCGACGATTTCATCCGTGTCGCCGCCCGAGTCGCTGTCTGAGCCAATGGAGCGCCGGGCTCGGGACAGTAAGCGATCGAGTCCACCGATCCGATCGACCAGTACCGCTCCGGCGACAACGCCAGCGGCGGCACCGATTGCGAGCATCAGCAGACTGTTGGCGGATTGAGACTTACGCATGAGCGAATGGGACAGAGGGGAAATGCAGCGCTGTGGCGCGGCAGATTCACGAAGGATAACTTGACCGCACGTGTACGGCGACCTAAGTCACCGACGCGAACCTGACTGTGCAATACCCCGCAAGCCCCTGATTCGTCCCCACATGCGTCGCCGACCGCGTGGGACGCTCCTCTTGTCCGTGTTCCGTATGTCCGATTTACCCCACGCCGCCGCCAGCGCTTCCGCCGCCACAATCGTTCTGACGCTCCCCGACGGCAATACGCGCGAGGTGCCAAGCGGGACCTTGGCGCGCGAGGTCGTGGGCTCTATCGGTGCGCGGTTGCTGAGTGCCTCGGTGGGGGTGGCGGTCAATGGGGAACTGCTCGATCTCATGACACCGTTGCGCGAGAGCGGTGCATTTGTGGTGATCACGGACAAGGATCCGCGGGCACTGCAGGTGCTGCGGCATTCCGGAGCGCACATTCTGGCCACGGCCGTGCGCCGATTGCGTCCCGATGCGCAAATCGGGTTTGGTCCCGCGATTGACGACGGTTTCTACTACGATTTCGGGGTAGACGCGCCCTTCACGCCCGACGATCTGGTGGCGTTTGAAGCCGAAATGCGCAAGGTGATTGCTGAGAAGTATCCCTTTGTGCGCGAGGAAGTGTCGTTGGCGCAGGCGCGCGAGCGTTTTGCGGGCGATCCGCTCAAGATGGAACGACTGGCCGACTTTGAGGGCAGCGACGAAGTGATCTCCGTGTACACCGACGGTCCGTTCGTTGATTTGTGCCGCGGACCGCATGTGCAAGACACGGGATTTCTCAAGCATTTCAAGCTGCTGTCGATAGCCGGTGCGTATTGGCGTGGCGACGTGAAGCGGCAGATGCTGCAACGCATCTACGCCACGGCGTTCTGGAAGAAAGACGAACTGGAAGCGCACCTGCATCAGATCGAAGAAGCGAAAAAGCGCGACCATCGCGTACTCGGCAGATCACTCGATCTGTTCTTCTTTCATCCGGTGTCGCCGGGCGCGCCGTTCTGGACTGACCGCGGGACGTCGCTCGTAAACGATCTGCAGGCGTACATGCGTGAGCTGCAGCGCGAAGACTATCAGGAAATCCGCACGCCGTTGCTGTACAACAAATCGTTGTGGGAAACGTCGGGACATTGGGGCAAGTATCGCGAGAACATGTTTCTGGTGCTCAACAGCGAAACGGGTGAACACGACAGTTCGCTCAAGCCAATGAACTGTCCGTCACATCATCTCTACTACGCGGCCAAAAAGCACTCGTATCGTGAGCTGCCCATTCGCCTCACCACGTATGATGTGCTGCACCGCAACGAAGTCACGGGTGCACTGTCGGGCCTCACCCGTGTGCGTCAGTTCCAGCAGGACGATTGTCACATTTACCTGATGGAATCGCAGATTGCCGAAGAGGTCAATCGGCTGGTGCGTTTCATTCTTGATTATTACGGCACGTTTGGCCTCACGGCCACGCTCAAGTTTGCCACGCGTCCGGCCGAACGCATCGGGACGGACGAGATGTGGGATCGGGCTGAGGGAGCCTTGCGTGCGGCGCTCGAATCCACCGGACTCCCGTACGAACTCAAGGAAGGCGATGGTGCGTTCTACGGTCCCAAAATCGACTTCGATGTGCGCGATTCCATTGGCCGTGCGTGGCAGCTGGGCACGATTCAGCTCGACTATGCCGCGCCGGAACGCTTTGAGCTCTCGTATGTGGGCGAAGACAACGCGGCCCATCGGCCGGTGGTGATTCACCGTGCGGTGAACGGTTCCTTTGAACGTTTCCTCGCCATTCTGATTGAACACTTTGCCGGTGCGTTTCCGGTATGGTTGGCCCCGGAGCAGATTCGTGTAATCCCGGTGGCTGAAGACTATCGCCATGTGGCCGAAGCACTGGTGGCGCGCTTTCGCGCCCAGGGACTGCGAGCGAGCGTTGACGCGCGCAACGAAACGCTCAACTACCGCATTCGTGACGGCGAAGTGCACAAGGTGCCGTATATGACGGTGATCGGAAAACGTGAAGTAGATGAAGGAACCGTCGCGCTGCGCGTGCGTGGCACCGGAAAAAAGCAGGAGATTCTTTCTGTCCAGGCGTTTGAAGCGCGCGTGCTCGAGGAAGTGCGAACGCGGGCGCTGACGCCCATAGCCACAGCGGACACTGCACCCGCCGAGGTCAGCGCGTGACACCAGAAACCTTGCTCGAGCTGTTTGTGCTATCACCTGTGGGCATGGTAGCCATCGACGATAACGGGCAGGTGGAAGTAGCCAACTCATCGGCCAAGCGGCTGCTGCATCCGTTTTCACGCAACGGCGAGCTCAGTCCGTTCTTTGATGTACTCGCACCGTGGGTGGGTGATCTTGGGCCACGTGCGCGTGCGTTCGACGAATCGCGCGGCGTGGTACAAGACGGGCTTTCGCTATCGATCGCGGGCGCGCGTGATAGTGGTCACTCGGTGCTCTTGTCGCTCGTGAAGCGGGCCCCCGGCCAGTTCATCGCATTGGTAACCGATGCGACGGCAGTGGCGCAGCTAGAGTCGGAAACACGGCAACTCACGGAACGGTTGCGCGCCGTGGACGTGAGCGTGCGTGATTACGCACTGTATCTGGTAGACGGTGATGGTGTGGTCATCAGCTGGAGCGCGTCGGCAGAACGCGTGCATCAGTGCGGAGCAGGTTCTATCGTTGGTCAGTCGATGGCGATGCTGGCACCTGAGGAGTCGGGTGGTGAGGCCCACGTGCGCGACTTGTTGCAGGCGGCACTGGAGAACGGTTGGAGCGAAGCGGAGGGCAACCGGCTGCGTCGCGACGGGACGCCGTTCTGGGCCACTACCGTGGTCGCGCCGATTGAAAACGGCACGGAGTCACGCACGTTTCAGGTCATCACACGTGATCTGTCCGAACGCCGTCGCCTCGAAGAACAGTTGCGCAGCGGCACCGTATCGGCCACCGACGACCTCACCGGCGTGGGTACGCGTCGCGGATTCTTCGATGTGGCGCAGGCGGAAATCGCCCGGGCGCGTCGCTACGGTCATCCACTCACCGTCTTGCTGCTTGATCCGGACCGGTTTCGCGAACTCAACGAAACGCACGGTACGACATTCGGCGACGAATGCTTGCGCGCGATCGCGTGGGTGTGCCGTCAGGAATCTCGTAACACCGATGTCATCGGACGCGTGGGTGGTGAGGAGTTCGCGGTGCTGTTGCCCAGCACAGAGCTCGACGGTGGGCTGGTGCTCGCCGAACGCATTCGCGAACGCATGGCGCGGCATCTGTTCCCGGGTGACTACACCGGCGTGCGCTGCACGGTGAGTGTAGGCGTGGCTGAGTTGCGCGATGGTGCGACCACGGTTGATGCGCTGTTGGCGCTGGCTGAAACCGCAGTGGGGCGCGCCAAGCAGGCGGGGCGCAATCTTGTAGTTGGACTCGACGACGAGGAGTGACTGTCGTTGCAATTTTCAAATCAAACAGGCAAGCAAGTATGCGCACGCCGTACCGTATCGCGCTGACGCTCCTGCTTACGGGTGCGTTGACCGCGCCCGGAGTGGCAGCCGCGCAGTCTCCAACGGGTATCCTGTCGCTGAGTGTCCGTCACAACACGCTCAAAAACACGGCACGACCCGATAGCGCTCTCAAGCTGACGATCGATTCGCTCGATGCGCTGATCACATCTGCTTCTCGGCAGGGTCGAACGGGCGAGCTGCGACGCCTGTACGCACAAGCGGGCACGTTGCTGGCCCGACGTGCGTGGACGCCTGAAGCAGAGTTCGCGTCCTCGCTGGTGTTGCGTACCGATCACCAGGTGGTGGACCCGTCGCGCCGTTGGTCCGTTCGCGTTGAACAGATTTTTGCGCCTTCGATACCGCTGCTGCGTCCTCTATCGGCACGCGCAAGCATTCGGCAGCGTACTCCGGGAAGCGCTGGCAACGCGCCGCTCACTGTGGTGCGCGACCTCGGACAGTTTGACGGCGTACCCCGTGATTTGCGCGATACGCCGTTTGTTGTCGACGCGTCGCTCGATGGCGTGGCCGATGGCAACTACGTCGTTGTCGTAGAGGTTCGCGATAGCGCGCGCGTACTCGGGACCTCGTCGCTGCCGATTGTTGTACGCGGTGGCCTTGATGCGTCCATCGCACGTCTTGAGAAGGCAGCGGCGCAAGTAGCCGAGCCGCTGCGCTCCGACTTGCTCTTTCCCGTTGATCGGTTGCGTCAGGTCAACAACAGTCGCATTGCCCTCAACACGTTTAATACCGGCAGGGCATTTGCTGCCGCCGAGTCGCTGCTCGTGGCCGTAAACGCGAGTGGCGATCCGTGGCTTGGCCGCACCGGCGACCTCAAGCGACATTACCTGCTTGAAGACGCCGGCGAGATCATGCCGTATCGCCTGTATATTCCCAGCGGTTACACGGCTGACCGACCGATGCCGCTTATCGTGGCACTGCACGGCTTGGGTGCCACGGAAGACTCGTTCTTTGAGGCGTACGGCCGCGAGTTGCCTCGGCTCGCGGAAGAACATGGCTACATTGTGGCCGCACCGCTTGGCTATCGGGTAGACGGTGCCTATGGTGTCTCGCTCGGCGGCGGTCGTGATGCTGCAGCGCTGCGCACTCAGTCGCTCAGTGAGCAGGACGTGTTACAGGTGCTGGCACAGGTGCGCGCGCAATACGCCGTAAAAACGGATCGGATCTTTCTCATTGGTCATTCAATGGGTGCGATCGGGACCTGGGCAATGGCCGCGAAGTTTCCTGACATGTGGGCCGGACTCGGCGCGTTCTCCGGCTTTGGTGTCGCAAGTTCGGCGGCGGCAATCCGCGACATTCCTCAGTTCGTGGTGCACGGTGATGCCGATCCCACGGTGGCGGTGGGTGGCTCGCGCGTGATGGTGGCCGCGCTCAAGGCCGTAGGCGCCAAGGTGGAATATTTGGAAATCGCGGGCGGCAACCACTCCAATGTGGTGGCGCCCAACCTCACGCGCATGTTCGATTTTTTCAATGCGTTGCCGGTGCGAGGGGCGCGGAAAGAGCGGTAGATCGGCTGCGGAACAGAGCGGAGGGATTACCTTTTACAGGTTCCCCCTCAACCTCATTTGCCAATGACAGATCTTATTCGTACGCCTGTGATCGTGGGAGCCGCGCGCACCCCGGTGGGGCGCTATTTGGGCGGCCTGGCGTCGCTTTCGGCGCCCCAGCTGGGCGCTGTTGCCATACGAGCCGCTTTGGAGCGCTCTGGTGTCTCGTCGGCAGACGTCGGCGAAGTGATTATGGGCAACGTGCTGCAAGCCGGCGTTGGTCAGGCACCGGCGCGGCAGGCCATGCTCCTGGCCGGTGTGCCCAGCAGCGTTTCGGCGCTTACGATCAACATGGTGTGTGGATCGGGGCTTAAAGCGGTGATGCTGGCCGCGCAGTCCATCAAGGCTGGTGAAGCGCAGGTGGTAGTGGCCGGTGGAATGGAGAGCATGTCCAATGCGCCGCACTACGTGCGTGGCATGCGCGGCGGCGTGAAAATCGGCGACCAGTCGATGATTGACGGGATGATTTACGACGGCCTGCAGTGCGCGTCATGCGATGTGCACATGGGCCGGCACGCCGAACACACGGCGAAGAAAGGCAAGGTCACGCGCGAACGCCAGGATGCCTTTGCGGCGCAGTCGCACGCGCGAGCCGTGGCCGCGCAGGCGGCCGGACTGTTCGACGCCGAGATCGTGCCGGTAGAAGTACCGGGTCGCAAGGGCCCAACGGTTGTGTCGGCCGACGAAGGACCACGAGCCGATACTACGGCCGAAACGCTGGCCAAGCTGCGTCCCGCGTTTCCTGGCAGCGACCGGAGCGAAGCGCTGTCGGTCACGGCCGGCAACGCCTCGTCGCTCAACGACGGCGCGGCCGCCGTGGTGGTGACCAGCGAAGCTTACGCCATGCAGCACAACCTGCCGATTTTGGCGCATATCACGGCTTATGCCACCGGCGCCGGCGACCCGCAGGAGCTGTTTTTTGCTCCCATCACCGCCGTGCAGAATCTCATGGCCAAGGCAGGCACGGCGATTGGCGACTACGATCTCATTGAGGCCAACGAAGCGTTCGCGTCGCAGGCGCTGGCCGATGGGGACGGACTGGGTTGGGACGAGTCAAAGGTGAACGTGCGCGGTGGCGCCATCGCGCTGGGCCATCCGATTGGTGCGAGCGGAGCCCGTGTGCTGGTCACACTGCTGCACGCGCTGGCCGACACAAACGGCCGCAAGGGATTGGCCACACTCTGCCTCGGCGGCGGCGACGCGGTAGCCCTGGCGGTGGAACGGCGTCCCACGTGAGTTTGCGGGCGCCACGACTGACCTGGCCCGACCCCAACCGCCGGACACGCGGTGGGGGCGTCTGGTTTGTGGCGTCTTCGGGAAGGTTACGCGCGCCGTGGCGCTTGTCGGTGTTTGTTGCGGCGCTCGCCGCGGCGTCCCTGATGGCCAATGCGTTTGTCTATCCCGTGTTGTCGCTGGCTACTTCGTGGCTGAGCACGCCGCCGCCCCTGTACTCATGGGTGATGTTGGTGGCCGTGCTGTTGGCCCTGATGGTGGCCCTGCGTCAGGTGGATGAACGTCCGTGGAGTGATGTGGCCGTGCATGGTCAAGCCTGGCGACTGCCCGTGCTGGCTCAAGGCAGTGTGCTGGGTGCGGTTTCCATCGTGGCCGTACTGCTGTTGTTGCTCGTGACCGGCGGGGCGCAAGTCGTGTCGTTGTCAGACGACAGCGGCGTGATGCAGTGGAGCGCCGTTGGCCTGCGCGCACTGTTGCTGCTGGCGCCGGCCGCGCTGTGGGAAGAGTTGGTGTTTCGTGGCTACCTCTGGCGCGTGGCCGAAGATGCCGGCGGTACACGTGTAGCATTGATCGCGACGAGCGTGGCGTTTGGCGCGGTGCATGTCGCCAACCCCGGAGTCAATCTGCAGTCGCTCAGTATCGTGGTGCTGGCGGGCGCGTGCCTGGGACTGGTGCGTTCAGCAACCAACAGTGTGCCGGCGGCGTGGTTGGCGCATCTGGCGTGGAACTGGATCATGGCAGCAATCGCTCACGCGTCGGTGAGTGGGTTGCCCTTTGAAGCCGTTGGATGGCGTCTGGACGCCGTTGAACCGGCCTGGTGGAGTGGTGGGGCCTGGGGTCCGGAAGGAGGTTTGGCGTCGCTGTTGGTGTTGGTGGCGGCGCTGAGTGCATACGCGGCGTACGCACGTTTGTCGCGGCAACAACGCGAACGTGCCACAATCACGAACATTCGATCGCCGTCGGCAGCGACGGCGACTTCAGGGAGTTGAGAGTATGGCAGACCGAATAGCGGTCGTTGGTGCAGGGCAGATGGGCAACGGTATTGCCCATGTGTTTGCCGTTAGTGGACACGATGTCACGATGATTGATGTCAATGCCGATGCGCTTGAGCGAGGGCGCGCAACGATCACGAAGAATCTTGATCGGCAGGTGAAAAAAGGCGGACTGGAGCAGGCGGCGGCCGATGCAGCGTTGGCGCGCATTGCCACGAGTGACAGCTTCGACGCGCTGTCCAATGCCGACTTGGTCATTGAGGCGGCCACCGAGCGCCGCGATCTCAAGTTCAAGCTCTTTGCCGACGCCGATAAGATCGCGCCAGCGCATGCTATTCTCGCGTCGAATACGAGTTCCATCTCCATTACCGAGATTGCCGCCTGCACCAAGCGTCCGGAGCAGGTCATCGGCATGCACTTCATGAATCCGGTACCGGTCATGCAGCTCGTGGAAGTCATTCGTGGACTGGCCACCAGTGACGCCACAACAACGCGCGTCATGGAGTCGGCAAAAGCGCTCGGCAAAACGCCCGTTGAAGTGAATGATTTTCCGGGGTTTGTGGCCAATCGCATTCTCATGCCCATGATCAACGAGGCGATCTATTGCGTGATGGAGGGTGTTGGCACCCCGGAAGCCATCGACACGGTGATGAAGCTGGGCATGAATCATCCCATGGGTCCACTTACGCTGGCCGACTTTATCGGCTTGGATACCTGTCTGGCCATCATGGATGTGCTGCACGAAGGACTGGGTGATTCGAAGTACCGCGCCTGTCCGTTGCTGCGAAAGTATGTGGCCGCCGGCTGGCTGGGTCGCAAAAGTGGCCGCGGCTTTTACGACTACCGGACTGTCTGATGGGATTGCTTCATTTTTCCGAATTGCAACAGGAGATTCAGCGCACCGCGCGCGAGTTTGCGCAGCGTGAACTGGCGCCTGTGGCCGCCGAGCTTGATCGTGAGGCGCGCTTTGATCACGGGCTGGTAAAGCGGCTGTCTGAGCTGGGTTTTCTGGGCATGCTCATTCCCGAAGAGTGGGACGGGTTGGGTCTCGATGCGTCGTCGTACTTGCTGGCGCTCGAAGAACTCGCGGTGGTTGATGCGTCGGCCGCCGTGCTCATGAGTGTGCACAACTCGTTGCCCACGCAAATGCTTCTGCATTACGGCAACGATGCCCAGCGCGAACAGTTTCTCAAGCCCATGGCGCGCGGCGAAATGCTGGGCGCGTTTGCGTTGTCCGAGCCCGATGCCGGTAGCGATGCCGCCAGCCTGCGTGCGCAAGCCACACGCGACGGTGATGACTATGTGCTCACGGGTACCAAGGCGTGGGTGTCACACGGTACGCACGCCGATGTGATTCTGTGTATGGCGCGCACCGATACGAGTGACGCGCGCGTTGGCGCCAAGGGAATCTCCACGTTCATCCTTACGCCCGATCTTCCCGGCTTTTTCGTGGGCAAGAAAGAAGACAAGATGGGGCTACGCTCGTCACCCACGGTGCAGATCACGCTCGATGCGTGTCGTGTGCCCGCTGATCGCCTGTTGGGTGAAGAAGGCAAGGGCTTCATCTACGCGCTGGCGTCTCTCGACCACGGCCGACTCGGCATCGCCGCGCAGGCCATCGGCATTGCGCGTGCGGCACTCGAAGCGGCGGCGCGCTACGCCACCGAGCGCGAGCAGTTTGGCGAGGCCATTGCCGGATTCCAGATCATTCAGTTCAAGCTGGCCGATATGGCCACGCGCATCACCGCGGCACGCACGCTGTTGCACGCCGCTGCGGCGGCGAAAGAGCGTGGTGAACGCATCACCCGGTTCAGCTCCATGGCCAAGCTGTTCGCGTCAGAGACCGCCATGTGGGTGACCAACGAAGCCGTGCAAATTCACGGCGGATACGGATACGTCACCGACTATCCGGTGGAGCGTCATTTTCGTGATGCCAAGGTCACCGAGATTTACGAAGGAACATCGGAGATTCAGCGCATTGTCATTGCGCGCGATCTTCTGGCTGCCGTGTCCAGTGGGGACATCGACGGCCATCTTACCGACTGACACTCCCCTGACACTCCCCCGACACTCCCCATGCAACTTTTTGAACGCATCGCCGAAATGGGCCATGAGCAGGTCGTGATGTGCCACGACAAAGCGAGTGGGTACCGCGGCATCATCGCTATTCACGACACAACACTCGGACCGGGTTTGGGCGGTCTGCGTTTCTGGAACTACAAGACCGACGAAGAGGCCTTTATCGACGCGCTGCGCCTCTCGCGCGGCATGACGTACAAGAACGCCGTCGCCGGCCTCAATCTGGGCGGCGGCAAGGCGGTGATGATCGGAGACAATCGCACCACCAATCGCGAAATGCTCTTCCGTGCGCATGGGCGCTTTGTCGATTCACTTGGCGGACGCTACATCACCGCCGAAGATGTTGGTGTAGGTGTTGAGGATATGGACTTTGTGCACATGGAAACCAAGCACGTTACGGGCATCGGCTCCAAGTCGGGCGATCCCTCCAGCGTCACGGCGCACGGCGTGTTTCGCGCCATAGAAGCGTCGGCCAAAGAACGCTGGGGCAGCGATTCGCTCGAAGGCCGACGCGTGGCACTGCAGGGGTGCGGCAACGTGGGCTATCATCTGGCGCGCGAGCTGTTTGCGGCCGGCGCCACGCTGGTGGTCACCGACATTGATGAGTTCCGCATCAAGCGCGTGGTTGATGCCACGGGCGCCGATGTCGTGGGTTCCGATGACATCTATTCGCAGGAAGCCGACATCTTCGCACCCTGCGCACTCGGCGGTGTAATCAATGACATCACCATTCCGCAGCTGCGGGTGGAAATTGTGGCTGGTGCGGCCAACAATCAGTTGCTGGAGCCTCGGCATGGTGACGAACTCACGGACAAGGGCATTCTGTACGCGCCCGATTACGTGGTCAACGCCGGTGGCGTGATCAATGTGTATAGCGAACTCACTGGCTGGTCGCGTGACCGGGCGCTGCGCAAGGCCGATGAAATCTATGACACGGTGTTGAGTGTCTTTGGTCTGGCCAAGCGTGATGGCGTGCCCACATACCGTGCGGCTGATCTTGTGGCCGAACAGCGGATCGCGGCGGTACGTTCAATGATGCGGCAGTGGCCGCAATACCCCAACAAGGAGTCCTGAGCGAGTAATCGCTCGGGGAACGTCATGGCTGAACGCATTCCGATCGCGTCTGATCACGCGGGTTATGAACTGAAGGAACGTCTGCGTGCCGAACTCTCAGACGCCGGATTTGACGTGAGCGACATCGGAACGCACGGGACGGCCAGCACCGACTACGCCGACTACGCACATCCGCTCGCCCAGCAGGTTGCCTCCGGTGCCGTGCGTCGGGGCGTTTTGCTGTGCGGAACGGGATTGGGTATGTCATACGTTGCCAATCGGTACCCGGGTGTTCGCGCCGCTGTGGCGTGGACGCCCGATATTGCCGAACTCGCGCGCCGGCACAACGACGCCAATGTGTTGGTGTTGCCCGCGCGGTTCTTGTCCGACGAAGACGCGATCGCGATTTTGCATCGCTGGCTGGAAACGGATTTCGAAGGGGGACGGCACGAGCGACGTGTCGAGAAAATTGAACGGGATGACGTCGCGGACGGAACGTCCGCAGGAGCCGAGTGATGAGCACCACGGAATTGGCAGCAGTGCACGATACAACCGTTTGGCCGGAGTGGGATCGCTGTCCGCCGGGTGACGCGCTGCGCGCCACCGATCCCGTCATAGCCGCGCTGATCGATCAGGAAATCACGCGACAGTGTGAAGGACTCGAGCTCATTGCCAGCGAAAACTTTGTGTCGCCGGCGGTAATGGAAGCCATGGGGTCGCCGCTTACCAACAAGTACGCCGAAGGACTGCCGGGCAAGCGCTACTACGGTGGCTGCGAAATCGTGGATCAGATCGAACAGCTCGCCATCGATCGCGCGAAGCAGCTCTTCGCTGCAGATCACGCCAATGTGCAACCGCACTCCGGTGCGTCGGCCAACGCGGCGGTGTTTCTGGCGTTCATGAAGCCTGGTGACACGTTTCTGGGTATGGATTTGTCGCAGGGCGGACATCTCACACACGGCTCGCCCGTCAACTTCTCAGGCTTGCTGTACAACGCGGTGTCATACGGTGTGACCGCCGATGGGTACATCGACTACGAGCAGATGCGTGCGCAGGCGCGCGAACATCGCCCGAAGATGATCATCGCCGGTTACAGCGCGTATTCGCGCGTTGTGGACTGGGTCGCGTTCGCCGATGTGGCCAAAGAGGTCGGGGCGCTGTTCATGGTGGACATGGCGCACTTCGCCGGGCTGGCAGCCACGGGTGTGTATCCGTCGCCGGTGCCCTTCGCTGATATTGTCACCAGCACCACGCACAAGACGCTGCGCGGGCCGCGTGGTGGCATCATTTTGTGCAAGAGCGAGCACGCGAAAGCTGTGGACAAGTCGGTGTTTCCGGGCATGCAGGGCGGTCCGCTGGAGCACGTCATTGCCGCCAAGGCCGTGGCGTTTCATGAAGCGCTGCAGCCGCCGTTTACGCAGTATTGCGAGCGCGTGATCAGCAACGCGCGCAAGCTGGCGTCGGCACTGGTTGGACGCGGATTTGATCTCGTCTCCGGCGGTACCGACAATCACCTCATGCTTGTGGATTTGCGCAATCGTGGGCTCACTGGCAAGTTGGCTGAGAAGGCGCTCGACCGCGCCGGTATCACACTCAACAAGAACACCGTACCCAACGAAACACAGTCGCCGTTTGTAACCAGTGGTATTCGCATTGGTACGCCGGCCGTCACCACACGCGGCATGGACGAAGACGCGATGGTCCAAATCGCCTCGCTCATCGACCGCGTGCTGCAAGCGCCCGAAGACGAGGCTGTGATCGCCAATGTCAAGGCCGACGTGCATGCACTGGCGTCACAGTTTCCCCTGTATCCATTGCCCGCCGAACGCAAGGCATTGTGACGCGTGGGCTGGGGCTGCATCTTGTAAACCAGACGTCCGGCCACGCGACTGCGTGCGTGGTTGGACGCGGCCCCTTGTCGTCCGAATCCGGGCTGGAGTTGTTGTGACAGAGTTGGCATTTCGTGAAGGCATCATGGAACAGATCCGCCTGCATGAGCAGCGCTTCGATGAGCGCGCGTACCTGTTTGTGCTGTCCGCGCTTGAGTTTTGCCAGGGTCGGCTCACGGAGCGGCGTCACATCACCGGCCCTGAACTGGCGCGCGCCTGCCGATCACTGGCGCTGGAGCGCTTTGGTGTCACGGCGCGGCTGGTGCTCGATCACTGGGGCGTTCGCAGTACGCGCGACATCGGCGACATTGTCTTCACGCTCGTTGAGCTCAAGCTGCTGATCAGCCAGCCGCAGGATCGGCGCGAAGATTTTCAGGACGTATACGATTTCGCACAGAGTTTTGAACTCGAGTATCCCTGGAGCGCGGCGCAGCTGGTATAGCGCCGCAACTTTCCACTGTTGACAACCTTGTACTTATGGTCTTCTCGTCGAGCCCGTTGCCCTCGTGTATAAAATGTGCCGAAGGTACGCTGCTACCATTGAGCGACTACGGGCGTGATGGCGCGCCCATCACATACAAAGCCTGGGTCTGCTCCAACGCCGATTGTGGGTTCAGCGTGCGGATTGACAACGGCGAGATCGGCTACGGAAAGCCGGTTGGTGTCTCCCAGAAGTAGGAGCGTTCGCTCCTGGGCCGCATGTACGTAACCACCGCCGAACAGTCGGCGCAGCGCGACGCGGCTGCCATGGCGCATGGCGTTGATGGTTTTTCCCTCATGGTACAGGCGGGCACACAGGCGGCGGCTGTGATCATGCGTGTGGCCGGCGCTCGACTCGCGTTCGGCGTGGATGTGGTCGTGGGCAGTGGAAACAATGGCGGCGATGGCTATATCGTTGCCGCGCAGTTGGCCAGGCTCGGTGTAAACGTTCGCGTGCTCGCGCTGGTACCACCCGCCACGCCCAACGCAACACGTGCTGCGGCGCTGGCGGGCGCGCGAGTTCCGGTCATTGCGATGGGTCGTGTGCCGTCGCGCGACAAGGCCGCTCCTGAACTCGGTGCGCATTTCCCGATCGGTCGCGGTGTGATTGTTGATGCCCTGCTCGGTACCGGAGCACGCGGTCCACTGCGCGATAGCATGCGAAATGCCTGCGAACAGATTCACGCGGCGCAGCAGCACGGATGTGTGGTCATTGCGCTCGATATGCCAACCGGTGTGAACGCCACCACGGGCGAGATCGCAGCCGGACACGTCACGGCCGACGTCACGATCATGTTCGGTACCATGCGACTTGGCGCGCTATCCGCACGACATGTCTGCGGTGACATTCAGGTGGTGGACATCGGACTCGGGCCGCACGCAGCGCAGCCTGATGGCGCAGCACAACTCGCTACCGCTGAGGATTTGTGCAGTGCGTTGCCGTTGATTGCGTGGGATGCGCACAAGGGAGTGCGTGGACGAACGTTGATTATCGGCGGCGACGTTGGCATGGCCGGCGCGGTGCAGCTTGCATCGTCCGGCGCGCTGGCCAGCGGTGCAGGTCTGGTGCGGGCCTGCGTGGCGGAAGCCAGTGTGCTACCAGTGCAGACACACAGCGTGGCGGTGGTGTGCAGCGCGTGGCCGGAGACTGCGCTGCTGAAGCACCACATCCGTGACTGGGCGCATGTCGTCGTCATCGGCCCGGGACTTGGGCGGGATGCGCGAGCCGCCACGCTGCTGCACACTGTGCTCGAGTGTGCGGAACAGAGTCCGGCGGCGCTGGTGCTCGACGCCGATGCGCTCACCGTGATGGCACAACACAACATGCTATCGGAGTTGCGTCGCTGTGCCACTGCACGTGCCGTCGTGATCACGCCGCATAAAGGCGAGTTTCGCACCATCGCCCGCGCACTTGAACTCGCACCCGACGACGGTTCGCCGGAGCAGCGTCTTAGCGCAACGCGCGCCATGGCCGACGCGTTGCAGTGCACTGTCCTGGCCAAAGGCACACCAACCATCTGCGCGTCGCCGGCCGGTGATGCGTGGATCGTGCCGCGCGGCTCCAACGCATTGGCAACCGGCGGCACCGGCGATGTGCTGAGCGGCGTGATCGCGGCGCTGCTGGCCGCGGCCTGCGCCAACGCACACGCCACGACGCACCAAACATCCCTCGCCGCTACGCACCAAACATCCCTCGCCACGACGCACCAAACATCCCACGCCACTACGCACCAGTCACCACGCGCCACGACGCACCAAACATCCAACGCCACCGCGCACGCCACACACAATCGCCCCGATGCACCACGCGCCGCCGCGCTCGCGGCACTGGCCGCTTGGGTCCACGGCGTCGCGGGAGAGTCACTCCCCTCGCGCGGCAGTACGGTCACCGATGTCGTGCACGCGCTGCCGACCGCGTGGTCAGCGTTCAGCGCTCCCACACCGTTGCCACCCGGTGTGCTTGCGCACCTCCCAACCGTTCACGCACATGTCACGCGGTAATGCGCCGTGACATCACATCGCACGCAGTACCTTCGTACATGGAACTGGCCCACGACGCGGCTGTTCTCAACACTACTTCTCTCGGCGTGCAGTAGCCTGCAACTCGTCGCCTGCGCGCCACGCACCACAGGACAAATGGGCGCCGGCGTACCCACGCCGTCCGTGTCAGCGCGCGATCTTGTGGTCATCCGTCAACACACCGATATCGTAGCCGTTGCCGCAACGCAGCGTTCGGTGTTCGCGCTGTCCACGCGCGGATTGGTGGTCTACGACCGCATTTTCCAGCAGTGGTGCACACCCGATGCGCGAATCGTCGAGGATTTGGCCGCGGCCGGCGTCAACGACGTACGCATTCGTGCCATTGCCGCCGACCCCGTTGAAGACGCCGTGTGGTTGGCAGTGCCCGGCGCGGTGGTGATCTATCGGGTTGCCGCAGCGCAAGTGCAACGGCTCGCAGTGG
Organism: Gemmatimonadales bacterium; assembly: GCA_038203945.1. Classification (GTDB taxonomy): domain Bacteria; phylum Gemmatimonadota; class Gemmatimonadetes; order Gemmatimonadales; family Gemmatimonadaceae; genus JAABRT01. The sequence goes on along the minus strand of JBBRDJ010000029.1, from coordinate 5,170 downwards.
TTGGTCAGCCCGATGCAATTCGGTTTGCGCGCGGCGACGCTGCAGATGCCTATGTCCGCTCGGCGGGTCGATGGCTTCGCGTGTCGCGCGCCGGTTTTGTCAGTGAGCTCACAACCGGCCTTGCAAACATTGCTTTCCTACCCGACGCACAACTGACAGACGTCTATCAGCGCTATCCGGCGTTGCGCGGCCAACTGCCCCTGTTGTTGCGCGATCGCGATGACCGCGGCAGTTCGGTTGCATTCGCTCGCATCGCGGTTGCGGCATTTTCCGCCGAACAGCCGAGCGAGCTGTACGTGGGCACACTGGGCGACGGGTTATGGTCATTCAACGCAGACTTTTTCACTGCTGCGCCCATGCGTTACGGTTTGCTCGACGAAGTGATCGGGGCATTGGCTGCGGGTGCCAATGGTGTCTGGGCGGCGGGGCAGGGGCAAAGTTTTCGCGGCGGACTGAGCTTTGTCGCACAGGATGCGCAACAGTTTGCGTGGCGCGTGACCGACATGGGATCAACACTGCGCGGACTCATGGTGCGCGATCTGGTGGTGCGCGGCCCCGACGCGTGGGCCGCCACCGATCAGGGCGTGCGCGTGCTGAGCGTGCGTGGTGAGGCCAACATGCGCGAACTCACCACGCTGAACGGACTGCCGCACAACGATGTGTCGTCGGTGCTGCCGTTGTCTGAGGCGGCGTGGATTGGAACGCGCGGCGGCCTTGGTTTCGTGAGGGTTGCATTGCCGGATTCACTTGGCAACCGCACCACCGAATCATTGACCAGCAGCGTGTTGAGCAACGTTGTCGAAGTCGCAGCGTTGCGCGGCGTTCCGGTGAATGCGTTGGCGCGCAATGAGTCGGTCTTGCTCGTTGGCACGCAGCGCGGCGTGTTTACGCTCAACGCAGGCAGCCCCACTGCGACGGCCAGCGTGACCCCATTCCAAGCCGACAATCAGTCTATTCAATTGCCCATTCGCGCCGTTGCCACCAGTGATTCCATGGCCCTGGTCGTCACGGACGAAAATGCCTTCCTGCTTCCATTGGCCGATGGGATCACCGACGGAACTACGCGGGTACCACCAGCCACGCGGGGAGCTGCGCAGTCATCGATTGCACCGGATGACCGCAGGTTTCAAAATCGAACCGATATTCGCGTAATCGGGCGGGTGGTAGCAGCAGCGCTCGATGATCGCTCGGTGTGGGTGGCTGGCGAACGCGGCGTGATGGCGTGGGGTCGCGACGGTGCGGCACCCAAACTGCTGCGCGTCGGGCAGGAAGTGCCGGATCTGATTTCTGATATGTTGCTCGATGGTCCCGTGGTCTGGATCGGGACACGACAAGGCCTGGTACGCGTGCCACGAGCGCGCGATGGAGGATTACCGTGACGGAGTGGGACGGCAGCATTGCGCGAGCGCCTCACATCGCGATGGCCGACGGGGGGGAGTTTGACATCATTCGCTCGTTGCTGGCTCAGTGGGGCACTTGCGCAACTGGAATCGGCGATGACGCGGCGGTGTTCGCGCCCCCTGCGGGTGAGCAGTTGGTGTTCAGTACGGACACCAGCCGCGAAGGCGTTCACTTTCGGGCCGGTTGGCTGACACCGGAAGAAATCGGCGCTCGCGCGACTGCGGCGGCCTTCAGCGATGTGGCAGCCATGGGCGCCCGCGCGCTGGCCGTGCTGGTGGCACTCGATGTCCCGGAGTCGTGGCGCGAACAGCTGCCGCGCGTGGCGGCCGGCATTGGTCATGTGGTGCACGAGGCCGACGCGCGGATTATCGGCGGCAACATGTCGCGGGGTGACACGTTCGGACTCACGCTCACCGTGATCGGGGCCACGGCTGCGCCGGTACACCGCGTTGGCGCACGTCATGGGGACGCGCTCTGGGTCACTGGCCGACTTGGCGGACCAGGTCTGGCGTTGGCGCAGCTGCTGAAGGGGAAAACGCCCACGAATGAACTGCGCGCGCGCTTTGCGAGGCCGATGCCGCGCTTGCGGGAAGGCAGCTGGCTGGCTGCTGTAGGCGCTCACGCCATGATCGACATATCTGACGGTCTGGCGGCAGACGCGGCGCACCTGGCGACCGCCTCGGGGGTCACCTGCGAAATCTGGGCCGACGCCGTTCCGCGCGTGACCGGTGCCTCGATCAACGACGCATTGGCCAGCGGTGAGGAGTACGAACTGCTGGTGGCCACCGCTCCCGATCTCGATGCGGAGGGGTTTGCCCGTCGCTTTGGAGTGCCGCTCACGCAAATCGGAGTGGTGCGAGGCCTCGCGCCCGGTGAGTCGTCGCGTGTGGTGCTCAACGAAGGCGATGTGAGTCTGGCCACCGCACGCGTTGATCTTCCCGCGGGGCATGACCACTTTTCGGCGTGATCCGAACACTCTACGCCAAACTCATCACGCTGTTCGCGACCGTGTACTACGGCTCGCGAGTGATTCTCGCGCAACGGCTCGGCGATCGGTATGGACGCGGCACGATTCTCGATTCGGCCCCGCATCGCTGGGCGCGCATGATCGCGCGCGCTGCACGCATGCAGGTCGTCACGCACGGCGCTGACGCAATTGACTTGGCCGAGCCGCACGTGTTTGTGGTGAATCACGTCAGCATTATGGATATTCCGGCCGTGTTGCACGCGGTGCCCGACAGCGGCTTTGTAGCCAAACGCGAACTCTCCACCGTGCCTCTGTTTGGTGCGGCCGCCAATGCGGTGGGCGTGGTGTTTATTGATCGCGACAACCGGAAGTTGGCGTTTGCCGCTTATGAAGACGCCGCCGATACCGTGCGCCGTGGTCGATCGGTCATCGTGTTTCCCGAAGGCACGCGCGGCAGTGACTACACGCTGCGTCCGTTCAAGAAAGGGCCGTTTGTGTTGGCCATTCGGTCTGGTGTGCCCATCATCCCGGTCATCATTCACGGGACCATCGAGGTCACACCCAACGGAACGCTTGATGTCACCCCCGGTGTCGTGAACGTGCATCTGCTCGCACCAATCGCGACGGCCGGACTCGACTATGCAGATCGCAACCCGTTGGCCGACCGTGTGCACGCCTGTATGAGCGATGCCATGCATAGTTTGTATGGTGTCGCCCGGCCAGTGTCACACGCGGCACCCGTACGCTCGCCACTCCCCGCAGACAGCGGCGCACGTCGCCGCACTGATTCACCGCCCGACGCAACCGCGTCGCATTCGTTCACCTGATCCGAACCGTTTCTCATGTCAAATATTGTTGCCATCACCGCGCGCGAGATCCTCGACAGTCGCGGCAATCCCACCGTCGAAGCAGAAGTCCATCTCGAGAGCGGCATGGCCGGACGCGCGTCGGTGCCGAGCGGAGCCAGCACCGGTGAGCGGGAAGCCGTGGAGTTGCGCGACGGTGACAAGGAGCGTTACCTCGGGCGCGGTGTGCAGGCGGCGGTCGCCAACATTGTTGACACGATTGGTCCGGCACTCGAAGACATGGATGCAACCGAGCAGGTTGTGATTGATCAGGCGCTCCTCGAGCTCGACGGCACCGAGAACAAGTCGTCACTCGGCGCCAACGCCATGCTGGCCGTCTCGTTGGCCACGGCGCGTGCGGCAGCGTCGGAGCTGGGGCAGCCCTTGTATCGCTATCTTGGCGGCCCGATGGCGCGCACCATGCCTGTCCCCATGATGAACATTCTCAATGGCGGTGCCCACGCCACCAACACCGTGGACTTTCAGGAGTTCATGATTCTCCCGGTTGGCGCAGAAGACTTTGCGGAGGCGCTGCGCATGGGCGCGGAAGTGTTCCACGCGCTCAAGAAAGTGTTGATTGAGCGCAAGCTGGCTACCGGAGTTGGTGACGAGGGCGGATTTGCGCCCGATCTCGGGAGCGACGAAGACGCGCTTCGCATTATCGTGCACGCCATCGAAATGGCCGGTTATCAGCCCGGTACGCAAATCGCGCTTGGTTTGGACTGCGCGGCCAGCGAGCTGTATCGCGATGGCGAGTACCGCTTTGTGAAGAGCGGTGGCGCGTCGCGCTCGCGTGAGCAGATGGTGGAGCTCTATTCCAAATGGCTTGAAGAGTATCCCATTGTGACAATCGAAGACGGCATGGCTGAAAACGATTGGGAAGGATGGCAGCAGCTCACCGCTGCGCTTGGTGATCGCTGTCAGTTGGTGGGTGACGATGTGTTCTGCACGAACGCGGCAATTCTCGCCAAGGGCATCGAGCAGGAAGTGGCCAACGCCATTCTGATCAAATACAATCAGATCGGAACGCTCACCGAAACATTTGAAGCCATCGATTTGGCGCGCGCAGCGGGATACAACTCCATCATTTCGCACCGTTCCGGCGAGACGGAAGACACGTTCATCGCGGACCTGGCCGTGGCCTCGGGTGTGGGCCAGATCAAAACCGGCGCGCCGTCGCGATCGGATCGCGTGGCGAAGTACAATCAGCTGCTGCGCATTGAAGAGCAGCTCAATGGTACGGCGGAGTATCCGGGTGGCGCGATCTTTGGGCTGTGATCATTTTCGCGCGTCGATACCTCGCATCGTTTAACAGAGATCAGCCGTGGCTACATCACCGCGTCGCGCCGCACGTTTGGGCGTGAGTCCGGCGGCGCGACTGGCACGTCGCGCGGCCATTGTGATCGGCATCTTCGCCTTGGTCGCGTTCGCGATTCAAGGCGGGGAGTACTCCACGCGTGATCTCATGTCGCGCAATCGCGAGCGCGATCGCTTGGCCGCAGAGGTGCAACGGCTCGCGCTCAGGCGCGATGCGCTGCAGGCCGAACTCGATGCCGTCGCCAACGAGCCGACAACGCTTGAGCGCATCGCGCGCGAGGAGTACGGCATGGTGCGCGGCGCGCGCGAAATCCTGTACCGTTTTGCGGAAGATTTCGATATCGATTCTTTGTAGGCAGCAAACATAGTTGAGGCCTTGACTTGTGGTCGCTGCATGGTGATGTTGAAGGTCTGACGCGGGGTGGAGCAGCCTGGTAGCTCGTCGGGCTCATAACCCGAAGGTCGCGGGTTCAAATCCCGCCCCCGCCATCTGAAAAGCGGCCGGTCCTCACGGGCCGGCTGTTTTTCGTTGGGCCACAGTGCTGTGGTGCCGCAGGACTGATCAGGGCAGGGTAGCTCAGCTGGTTAGAGCGCACGACTCATAATCGTGAGGTCGAGAGTTCGAGTCTCTCTCCTGCTA